>SIBF01000030.1 GCA_009695275.1 Pedosphaera sp.
TCTCGTGTGAGTTCACTTTGACACGCTGCGCCTATCCATTTCCGCTGTCGAGCACCCTTTTTTGCCGTGACTTGCTGAAGAGGCGGCTCTGCCCAGCGGCTCGGCGGATGGTCGCGGATGGCGAATTCCAGAGACGGCTCACACTCGCGGTTTATCGGTTCACTGACCTGCTCACAAAGATCGGCACAGCGTCAACTCGGCCGTGATGAAGTGCTGGTCCGCTGACGACACGGAATGCGGGACCGGCGGCGGGATTGCGTTCGATTCTTCATCAGGGCAACGACACCGAAAATCGTAAGTAGAATGCCAAGTATTGCAATGACACCAAAAGAAAACGTCAGCTCGCCGGGTGATGCGCCAACGGGGCAACCTAAAATCTGAACCGGTTGACCAGAGGAGATGCGCTCGCCTGTCCTTTGATACGTGGTGTAGGAAAAAATGATGAGAGCGAGTCCACAGACGATGCGGAGGGTGGCCGAGACGAAATGCATGGGTATTATTCGTTGTTTCTATCCGTGTCATCCGTGGTTTCTGATCTGCCGTTTTTAGGATAAACAATTGCAGTTACCCTTCCCGCCGAATCAAACGCCACGATCATCCTTTTCCATTGAAGAAACCTACATCGGCCGACAACTATCCGCTTTAACAACTCACCACCTGATGAAACATGCTGTTGCTCTGCTTTGGATTTGCGTCGCACTGACCTTCAGCCTGACGGGGCTGCAAGCCGCGACTGAACACGTCGCCATCAGCGAGATCATGTATCATCCGGTCGAGGAAGCAGCGTTTAACGCCGACGGCACGCCGGTGATGGAATTGTACGAGGATGTGCATGAGTTTATTGAACTGCACAATTTCGGCACCAGCCGCGTTTTTCTGGCGGGTTGGAAAATTTCCAGCGACGTTTCCTTTGCCTTCCCGGCGGGAGCGTTGATCGAACCCGGCGACTTTGTCGTCGTGGCCAAAGACCCTGAACGTCTGCGTGCGATCAACGAATACGAGTTGACCACGACAAAATTGTTCGGCCCGTGGAAGGGTTCTTTGAGCAATCATGGCGAAACAATCAAACTCAAGGATGCCTCGGATCAAACGGTGGACAGTGTCAGCTACTCGTCAGATTTTCCATGGCCCATCGGTGCAAACGCGCTTGGTGCCGACGAAGAATGGACCGGTGCCAAAGCTGTCGATCACCAATATCGCGGGCGTTCGCTGGAGCGCGTGAGTTTTGCCAGCCCGGGCGATGATCCGGCGAACTGGCTGGCGTCACCGCTGCCAGGCGAACCCAGCCCGGGGCGGCCCAACCCGGTGCAACGGGATGCTCCACGGCCCGTGGTTAGCATGCTGCATATCGCGCAGGCGAGCGACGGCCATCGATTGATTCGCCCGGATCAACCGGCGCGGATCGACAGCCTCTTCTCGGGGACGAACGAACTGTCAGGCGTTAAGATCGATTATTTCGTCGATGACATCCAACGCACCAATGAGTTGGTGACGCGATTGCCCATGCTCGTCGCCGGGCGGGCTGGCGAAGGCCGGTTTTCCGTCGAGCTGCCGGGCCATACGAATCGGAGCGTTGTGCGCTACCGCATTCTGGCGAACCGCGGCGGAGTGGACGAAGTGGTTTCACCGCGCCCTGATGATCCCTACGGCTGGCATGCGTATTTCGTCTCGCCCGTGCGAGATCTTGCCGTGCCAAGTTACGACATTTTTATTTCATCAAACAGCCTGACCGTTCTTCGCACGAACATCGCATCTGACCCGAGACGTTACACCAGGCCTGATCCTCCGGGCCGCCCGCGCAAGTCGTGGAACGCCACGCAACCGGCAATCTTCGTTCATGACGGCGTGGTTTACGACATCCAGATACGCTATCACGGCAGCCAGTTTCGCCGCGAAGTGGGTCGCAAATCCTACAAAGTCTTTTTTCCGGATTACCGCCGCTTCAACGGACAAGGCAGTTTCTTCATTACGGACAAGGATTATCAAACCGAAGCCGGCCACGCGATCTTTCGGGCGGTGGGTGTGCCGACATCACTCACGCGCTGGGTCGATCTTTACTTGAACAATACGAGCCGCCTGCGCCGCCTTGAACAGGAGGAGTACAATCTTCAGTTGCTCGATCGATTCCACGAGGAGCAGGCAATGCTGCACCCGAACCAACCCCTGGAACTTTCAGGCGACATTTTCAAATCGGCGGGAGTTTTCGATGCCAGCGGTGGTCCTTTCGGGCCGGGCAATGGCCGCCCCCTCCCCGCACGCGTGGTCTCGACCAACAAAAGCATCATCTATTGGACACCCCTTCAGCGCTATGAATGGACCTACGCCCTTCAGGATCACGGCTGGCGGGGCCACAAGGCGTTAATGGCAATGATTGATGGCCTATGGGCAGCTCGCAACGCGCGCAACTCCGCGCCGACTACCAATGAGATCCCCCAACTGCGGGATTATTTTGCAAAGAACTGGGATGTGGATCAGACGCTGACTTATCTTGCCACCATCAACTGGATGGTGCCGTGGGATGACGTCAATCAGAACTATTTCGTCTGGCAACGGCGCAACGGACTTTGGTCAATGGCGCCGTGGGATTTTGACAGCGTGATGAATGGCCAGGCGGCATCCGGATCCATCTTCAACGGCCTGCCGAACGCAACGCCAGCGAACACATTCAAAGAAAGTTTCATCGCGGCCTACCGCGAGGAGTTCAAGGACCGCATCTGGTGGCTGAACAACACAGTCCTTCATCCGGACAATCTGGCAGCGCTGGGCGTCAGCAATAATATCCGTACCTGGGCGGTCGGTCGCTTGCGGTCCGTCAACAGCCAGAGCGGCCGAGGGGTGTTTGAACGCCCGACTAAACCACTGAACCAATCGCCTGCAAGTGGCCAGAACATCGGCCCCTTCGCGCGGCTCGAAGCCTCAGCCTACACCTACTCGACCAACCCCGTCGTCGCTCACGCTGCGACGACATGGCTGATTCGTTCAGCGAGCGGCACGTACTACGCGCCCGTGCTGCAACTGACGACAACGAACGATTTGACCATGCTGGCGATTCCGTTCGAACGATTGACGGTCGGCGAAACCTTTTTTTGGAAATGCTCGTTCACGGACGCCAACGGTCATCCGTCGCTGTTTTCCGTCGAGACTCCGTTTCGGTTTGGCGCTGACACACCCGGTGCCGATGCCATCATCATGAACGAAATCTTCGCCAGCCCTTCCAGCTCACCGGCCAACAACGCGCCCTCGTTTGACTTCATTGAACTGCACAATCCGAGCAGCCAGACTCAGAGCCTCGACGGCTTCAGTTTGACCGACGATTTATTGCAGCCGGCTAAATTTCCATTTCCGCCGAGTACCTTGATCCCGGCCCACGGTTACCTCGTCATGCATTGCGACACGTTGACGGCGGAACCCGGCTTGCACACCGGCTTCAGCTTGAAACAATCGGGCGAAACAATTGGACTGTTCCTCAGTTCCACGAACGGGCACGTGCTTCGAGATGTCGCCACCTTTGGCCGGCAATTGCCGAATCAATCGATCGGCCGCAACCCCGACGGCGCGGGAGCGTGGACGTTGAACATCCCAACGCCAGGGCGCGCCAATGAGCAACAAGCCGTCGGTACGCCGACGCGTCTGAAGATTAACGAATGGATGGCCAACCCAGCCAAAGGAGAAGATTGGATCGAGCTGTTCAATGCGGATGCACAGGCTGTGAATCTAGGCGGGTTGATGCTTACCGACGATTTGGAAAAGAACACCAAGTCACCGATCACGCCGCTCTCGTTCATCGCTGGTGAAGGATTCGCCGTGTTCACCGCCGATGGAAATCCAGGCAAAGGCCCCGACCATGTTGCATTTCAGTTGAGCAGTGAAGGTTCGGCAATCGGCCTCTACTCGGCGAAAGGCGAGTTGATCGATTCGGTGATGTTCGGGCCACAAGCCGCGGATGTCTCCGCCGGACGGATTCCAGATGGGGCGGAGGTCGTTTACGCGTTTCCAATGTTATCGACGCCCGGGAAAAGCAATGCTGTCGATGCCAATGCTGACGGCTTGCCCGACGCCTGGGAACTCGCCAACGCACTCACTCCGGCCAACCGTGACACCGCCGCGCTTGACACCGACGCCGACGGATTCACCAACTTGCAGGAATTCCAGATCGGCACGGACCCTCACGACGCGCACAGCAACCTGCAGGTTGAAATCACGCTGTCCGCCGAGAGCCATGCGCGACCAGTGACGCTTCGATTCGCCGCCGCTGCCGGCCACTCGTACACCGTGCAATGCCGCGATGCTTTCCCCGATAGCGTGTGGCGAAAACTTGTGGATGTGCACGCTTTGCCAACGAGCCGGGTCGCGGAGATCACACAGCCTTCTGCGGCCAATGGCACCAGTTACTACCGCGTCGTCACGCCGCAGTTGCCGTAAGCGATTGTTTGGGTGAAGGCGAAGCGAACCGAACGCTCTTCATCCTCCAAACTCTGGGCGTGTCAGGAGCTGCATTGGTTCGCCCGCAACCCCACTTGGCTTCGAACGATTGCCCCTCACGGATCCAGAGATGAACGAGCCATGGTGATCCGAAATGATGGTTCGGAAGAGAAATTCGAGCGGGCAGCTTCGTGATTGAGCAGTTGATCCAAGGCCTCTGGCGAACGGTTCAAGGCAAGACGATACGTGATGAGGTTGGCGCTAACTGTGTCGGGCTCCCCTTTCCGCTCCGGTTCAGGCGTCAGCTCTCCGGCAATCTGTGTTGGAGGCGTGGGCCGGTGAAGAAGCGCGAACCATCCAGCGATCATGAGCACCACCGCCGCGACAGACGCTATGCGCAGCCAAAGTGGAATGCCGCTTCCAGGCATACTACGCGGATCACGGCCTCGGATGGCCGAGGCGACACGGGCATAGATGCGCGGTGAAACTTCTTCAGAGGGCAACTGACGAGAGGCAGTTGTGTGGCTGTCACAAAGCACCGACGTCTCTTGAAAATACGCGCGGCAGGAAGGGCACTGCTCCAGGTGCCGTTTCACTTCAGCGGTCTCTCGCGCTTCCAGTGACGCGGCTGCGAGGAGAGCGATGGATTCACGATAGCGGGCACAGGTCTTCATAAGTTTCGGTTCTCAGCAATGGACTTCATCCGCCGCAGTTTTTCGAGTCCGTGAAACAACCGCGATTTCACGGTGCCCACGGAGCAGTCAAGCGCCGCGGCGATTCCTTCGAGTGAATCCCCGGCATAGAAACGCAGATAAACAACCTCGCGCTGTTTCGCGGGCAGTTTCTCAAGGCTTCGCAACACTCGCGTGGCATTCTCTTCCCGCTCCGCCGACGAGCCGGGAGTGGGGCTCAAGTCTGGCACGGTGGCCAGAAAGTTCTCGGCTTGTTCGCGTTCACCACCAAACAAGAATGAAAAGGGAAGAGGCCACTTTTTTCGTCGCGAGTTGCGGTGCCGGTGAATCAAGATGCTGCACAGCCAGGTGAAGAAGTGGCATCGTCCGCCAAAGCGTGGCAGGCCGCGCCACGCCGCAATAAATGTCTCCTGTACGAGATCCTCCGCCATCGCCGAGTCACCGCTCAACGCGATGGCCTGGCACAGCAGGCGGTCACCGTGCTGGCGACAGAGTTCGTCGAAGGCCTCAAGGTCGCCAGTTCGGGCCCGATCGATGAGATCGAGCCCGTCGCTGGCAGTTGGTTCCAACAAATCCCTGTTTGAAGTGGTGCTCACACGGTATCGGCGGAACTAAATCCAGGAATCCGGACTCGTTCAGTTCACCTTCTTGCCTGCGTTCTTGCCGTCCAGATTGAAAGCAGGCCCGTCCTTCTCGATGAAGATCAACGATGCATTCCAGTCATCCATGTATCGCATCTTTGAGGTCAACTCAAAGCCCCGATCCACACCATCGAGTTGAAACCGTCTGAACTGAAAGGGCTCGTTGAACAACGGATCAACAACCTGGCTGAGTCCCGCCTCGCCCTTTTCCCGATAGGCAAGCGCGGCGCGCAACATCGCGATCTTGACCTGAATGGCGAACTCCTTTAGTCGGCACTTCTCGAATGCCGGGAAGAAGACTTGCACCAGCTTGTTCGGGTGCTGCTGCACCTTTTCATTGAACGCCCTGATTCCTGGCAGGAACTGAGAGTACGACGCCCTCATGAGCACTTCCGCCTCATCGTAGAGTGCATCCAGCTCCTTGAGTTGGCGAAGAAGTCCTGCTGTCGTGCCACCGGCGGCTTCGATGATTTGATCGGCCTTGGGGGAGGCTGGTCCTTCGCCTTCATCCGAAGCCAGTGAAGTCAACAGTTTGCGTGCGCCCTTCAACGCCTCGTGCTCGTCGTTTGAAACTTTTTGGAGCTTCTCGATCTTCCGAGTCAACCAGTCGCGGAAAGCGATGCGCTCCGTGGGAACACACTGTGCGATCGTGCCTCTTGCCGGTGCGGCGGCAATGCCGTCCATGATTTGCCGCAAAGTTTCCGGGCTTAAACGAAACCAGTTCTCCGCGAGGCCGGACGCCAGGATGTTCTCGATCGCGATTTGAACGAGTGCCGAGATGAGCACGCCATCTGTGGAGAGCTGTCGTCCGAGCACAAATGCCGCGAGGAAATCGTCGCGGGCGTCGTCCGGGCGACCGTCCTCCAGATCCCAGCGCATCCGCAGCCGCGCCGCCTGCGCGAACGACTTCGCCTTGGCCAGGCTGGGCAGGAACAGCTCGGGTCCCTCTGAAATATCGTATCCCCAATCGCACGGCGCCTTCTGCCTTGCCGAGTGACGAAGGAGCTTGAAGGAACTGTCATAACTCACGATCAGTTTGCGGAACTCATCGTCGAGTCCTCGGCCGCGCCATTCATTGGTGAACAGGTGATCCTGTGCTGAGCGATCTGGCATCACGGCCACAGCCTGCCAGTAGAGCAACGCCGGGTTGATGTCGGTGCGCGAAGCGGAATCATTCGCCGCGAACCCGGTCATGGCAAAGGTGAGGAACGTCAATAGAATTGCTGCGATAGTCTTCATGTTATGTTTCGAGTCTTGATTTCTTGTCTAAAATTTCGCGGCCGCTTGAAGGTTAGTCACGGTCAACAAGGGAAAGGTTCACTTTTTCTTGGGAATTCACCCTGCTCAAACGTTTAGAGCTAACTTGAGCCGGATCAATCCGATAGCAGCGCGGGATTCATTCCACCGCGATGCAAGAACGTCCGATGGCATGCGGGCCTTGTGATCTGACGCGCCATCGAATACGAGGTCACTAAATCGTGGCAGCGACAAGGGTCAAGGTGCCGGAGCGAAATTGTATTGCACCATTGGACATTCCACGCGGCTGCGGAATGAATTCCGCGTTCCTGCTGCATGGATTCGGTTGAACTCTAGCGGACGCTTGCAACAGGCAAATGAGTAGAGAATGGAGTCATCACCGTACCTTGGTGTTGTTGGGGGATGCAGAAGTCCTGTCATCGTTCGTGACGGGCTGAGGACAGCCAGCCCTATCCGCGGGATTATTCTGGAAACCTCGATTCAGCCGCGATGAATGAGGTTCTGGCGCAGGGGCACCGGTGCTCACGCAATTCGCAGCCAGAGCGTTTTCAGATAGCCAGGCTCGCTTCTTGTGATGGGGAAATCCGGCGGCTGGGGAACATAATGCTTTTGGTCTATTTTTCGCCCTGATGCTGATACAGCTTCGGAGACGGTCTGCTCAAAGTCCTGTGGTTTCAGCTTCGCGGCGTTGGTGCTGGCAAGGAGCGTTCCTCCGGGCCGGAGGACGTTCAGCGCCGCAATCACCAATCTGCCGTAATCACGTTCTACCAGGAAGACGCCGTGTTCACGCGATTGAGAGAACGTGGGAGGATCAAGAATTACCGCATCGAAGAGCCGCTTCTTTTTTGCGAACCGTTTGAGCCAGTCGAAAGTGTCGCCATAGATGAAGTCATGCCCGGCGGGATCGAGATCGTTGAGAGTAAAGTTGCGGCGGCCCCATTCGAGATATTTGCGTGAAAGATCAAGGCTGGTGACGCGCGCTCCGGATCGTGCAGCGCTGACGGAAAATCCGCATGTGTAGGCAAAGGTGTTCAGAACTTCGCCCCCTTTCGCAGGATCTTGAAACAGGGGAAATCCAGATGCAATGTGGCCGGTGAGAAACCGCCTCCGGTTATCCCGCTGGTCAAGAAAGAGGCCGACCGAATATCCTTCACGGAAGCTGAGGAGAAATTTCAGTCCGTTTTCACGGATGAGAAACTCGTCTGGCGCTTTCTCGCCAAGAACGAGGGCTGGCGAGACATCCGGGGTCTTGCTCTGGCGCACGTGACGGTTGAGGACTTTGTGGTAAGCGCCTTGAATTCCCAAATTGATTTGGGTTTTCCGTAAAGTCTCCATTTGCGACGCGGTGAGGTCTGTCTCGCTTTGAGAAAGCAGGAATTCTCCGAGCCGATCCACGTACCAGCCGGACGATCCGTCGGTAGCTCCGTGGATGAGCCGGTAAGCATTCGTGTCCTTGGAGCTGATCACGGCCATTCTGAGTTGCCTGCGGTGGTTCGCCGAGAAATCAGCCTCAACCTCAAACTTCACAAGATTGCCGGTTTCTGGATGCCGGAACTCGATGCTGGCTGCGTGGAGGCATACACGTGGCGCAGTCGAGCCTCCGTAAAGGGTATCACCGAGGATTGGAAATCCACTCGTTGCCGCATGGACCCGGATCTGATGCGTGCGCCCTGTGAGTGGCTCGGCCGACAACCTCGTTCGTCCTGCCTCTCTCGAATCAACATGAAAATGAGTTTCCGCACGTTCAGCTCCCGCGCGAAACGGCTGACTAACGTAATGGTCTCCTACCCGCTTGAGAGTCGAGACCACGGTCAGTTCCTGGCTTGAAACGGGTTTATCCGTGAGCAGCAGATATGATTTGCGGATGGAGCGATCGGCGAACTGTTGAGTGAGTGAACGATTGGCCAGCGCTGTCTTGGAGAACACGATGACGCCGGAGGTTTCCTTGTCCAGGCGCTGAACAATGGCGAGATCACCCCAGCGCGGCTCGCGATGACGCAACCAGTCGTAGATCCCTTCGCCCGCATAAGGTGCTGGCGCATGGGTGTTCCATCCGGCGGGCTTGTTTGCCACCAGCAGATGATCATCTTCAAACAGGATCAGCTCGTTCACGGGAGCGGGATACGGGTGGTGCGGACGATGGATCACCAAAAATTCCATTGCTGCTTCCACACCACCCAGATTCCAAGGAGCAGATTGGTAACAGCATGCGCCGTCATCACATGTCCGATGCCGTTCTTGCGGATCATGAGCCATTGATACGCAAAACCGCAAAGGATGCCGGCCAGCCACTCATGGTGGGCAAAGCCGAAGATTACCGCCGTCAGGATGAATGGGAATCGCTGAAACTTGTTGAATGGGACGTTCTCAAAATTTTGATTCTCAATATAGCGATAAACGAATGATCGATAGAAGACCTCCTCGAGCCCAGGAACAATCAGCGTTGAACCAAGGATCCGGCAGGACACGAACAACCAGGCAAGGGCCGGGGAATCGGGAAAAGAGGCCAAGGGATTCCAAGTGGTGGTTGAGCTTCCCATCTTGGGATAAAGCGGATCGAGACCGACCCACACCGCAAACACGACAATACCGACCCCTACGGCTTCCCAATCCACTTTCCACCGCATCTCACGCACAAACGGACGCATCCACCAGATCAAGCCAACACCCGCAAGTGTCTTCACCAAATAAAACCAGTACGGCGACGTGTCGCCGAATTTGCCCTGGCACATTGTCAGGATCAGGAAAGCCACGAACGGCACCACACGGATGAGCATGGGTGAATCCTGGACGATCTTGAGTTCCGCAATCATGCGACCGGAGTGTGGGTTCTTCAGCGGGCAAAGGCAATGTTGCAACCTGCAAGCTTTGTGACAAACGGTTGGATTTTTGATTTGTCTCATCCTATTTTCACGCCATGCCAGAGAAATCTTCCAGCGCCGTGTCGGGCCGGGCACGGGAATTTTGGGACCGCGGCATCGCGGCGCTGCAAAAGCAGAATTACGATTACGCAATCGAAATGTTTTCCCAGTCATTAGTGGCCGAACCGGGATTCTACGATTGTCGTCAGGAGTTGCGCAAAGCGCAGTTCAAGAAGGCCGGCCGGCCGGGCAGTGGCGGTTTTTTCAAGAAGATGCTGGGCACGGCCGGTCACTCGCCCGCGTTTGCCAAGGCGCAAATTGCGCTTCGCTCGAACCCTGTTGAAGCGATCTCGATCGTCGAACAGATTCTGAACAGTGACCCGGCCAACATCGCAGCCCACAAACTCCTGGCGGACGCGGCGCTCGCGTCGGACCTCCCGCGAACCGCAATCCTGTCACTCGAAATCGCCTTCAAGCACGCGCCTCAAGACCGGCAACTGGCCGAACGACTGGCAGCAACGCTCGCTCAACAAGGCCAGATCGCCCGCGCCGAACTCATTTATGCCGACCTGCTTCGCGCATTCCCCACCGACCAGGAACTCGCCCAGACCCTCAAGAATGTCACCGCCAACCGGACCATGAGCGAAGGCGGCTACGACACCGTCGCCACCGGACAGGGCTCCTACAGGGATATTCTCAAGGACAAGGCAGAGGCATTGTCTCTCGAACAGCAACACCGCCAGGTCAAATCGGACGATGTCACTCTCAAACTGATCCGGGAGCAGGAAGCGCTGCTCGCGGCGGACCCGCGTAACACCGCACTCCTTAGATCGATCGCCGAACTCCATCTCAACCGAGATGACTATGATCGGGCGATCGAATGCTTCCAAAAAATTCTCGAAATCGAAGGGACGAGCGACCCGATGCTGGAGAAAGCGATTGCCGATGCAAGAGTGAGAAAGCTGAACCTTCAAATCACCTCTCTTGATCGAAGCAACCCGGGCTCCTCTGCCGACATCACGAAATTGGAAGTGGAAAAGTCCAGTTATCAGCTCGCGGAATGTCAGAAGCGCGCCGAACGCTACCCGCACGACCTCCAGATCGCATTCGAGCTGGCCATGCTCTATTTCCAGGCGGGCAGGATCACGGAAGCCATCAAGGAGTTTCAACGCGCGCAAAACAATCCACACCGCCGGATCGCCGCCATGAGTCATCTCGGCCAGTGTTTTGCGAAGCGCGGCATGAACGACCTCGCGGCACGTCGTTTCCAGGAGGCCATCAAGGAGAAAATCGTCTTCGACGACGAGAAGAAGGATCTCATCTACTGGCTCGGAACAGTGCTGGAAAAGATGGGCAAGCCCGAGGAAGCCATCGAGCAGTTCAAACAGATTTACGAAACAGACATTGGCTACCGCGACGTTGCCGTCAAAGTGGACGCCTACTACGAATCGCGCTGAGGGCTTGCCACAGAGTTGTCACGCGCCAAAGCTTCCGTGATGTTGGCGTTCGCTCAATTTAGAGGCTGTTTGAATAGAACAAGGAGTGCTGTTTTCAAACCGTCACTCATGCCAGAACCGTTCCCCATCTTGATCGCGATGGCGGGATTGTTTGCCGTGTGCCTGAACCCGGCGGCGTTTGCTCTCGATTGGCACAGCGCCCAGGGTTACCGCAGCGCGCCATTGCAAATCACCCCTGGCGGGAAGATCGGCTTCAACCTGTTACCTGCGAACGTAACGGGAATTCTATTCACAAACACCCTTCCCGAGTCGCGCCACTTGACGAATCAGATTCTTCTAAATGGATCGGGAGTTGCAGCCGGTGACATCGATGGGGATGGCTGGTGCGATCTCTACTTCTGCCGGGCGGACGGGTCGAACGCTCTGTTCCGCAATTTGGGAAACTGGAAGTTCGAAGAAATCACCGCGCGAGCTGGGGTGTCTTGCGAGAATTTCACATCCACTGGAGCGGCCTTCGCCGACCTGGATGGAGACGGCGATCTTGACTTGATCGTCAACACGCTCGGACATGGAACTCACATCTTTTTTAACGATGGCAAGGGCCGGTTCACGGAAGCGTCCTTCACCTTGAACACGGCGAAAGGTGGAATGTCGCTCGCCTTGGGCGACATCGACGGGGACGGTTTTCTTGACCTGTATGTGGCGAACTACCGGACTTCAGGACTGATGGATGACCCGAATGCCCGCGCGACTTTCAAGAAGGTCGATGGCAGGACGGTCATGGACACATACAACGGACGTCGTGTCGAGACGGATCCGGAGTTGAAGGATCGTTTTGTCATTGGACCACGAGGAAGCATCGACGAACAGGGAGAACCGGATGCGCTTTACCGAAACCGTGGTGGCACCAACTTCGTGGAAACTTCCTTCACCGCAGGAGCTTTCCTGAATGAGGAAGGGCTCCCGTTGAAGAAGCCTCTTTTCGACTGGGGGCTGTCGGTGATGATTCGCGACATCAACCACGATGGCCTTCCTGATGTGTATGTGTGCAACGATTTTCAGACGGAGGATCGGATGTGGATCAATCAGGGCGGCGGAAAACTGCGATTGGCCCCGCGTCTCGCCCGCCGCAAAGCGAGCCTCTTTTCGATGGGCGTGGATTTCACCGACATCAATCGCGATGGGCACGAGGATCTTCTGGTGTTGGACATGTTGAGCCGTTCGCACTCGCAACGACTGCGTGATCTTGCGGATGCAACTCATCCCATCTATCAGGTCGGGCGAATGGAGGATTGCCCGCAGTACAACATGAACACTCTCTTTCTCGGGCGTGGCGATGGCACCTTCGCCGAGATTGCGCAGCTCGCCGGGCTGCACGCCTCGGAATGGTCATGGGCATGTGTGTTTTTGGATGTCGATCTCGATGGCTGGGAGGACGTGCTGATCTCCAATGGCATGGAGCGTGCCGCCCGGGACCTGGATGTTGCGGATCGAATGAAAGCAATGCGCGCTTCACGCAAGATGTCCGCCACGGAAATCTTCCAGGCCCGGAAGATGTTCCCCCGCCTCGCACCTCCCAATCTTGCCTTCCGCAACAAGGGCGATCTGACGTTCGATGAAGTTGGCGCAAAATGGGGTTTCGATACGCCGGGCGTCTCTCAAGGGATGTGCCTCGCTGATCTCGACAACGACGGCGACTTGGACGTTATCGTGAACAATTTGAACGCGGTGGCCGGAGTTTATCGAAATGACGCCACAGGGCCTCGTGTCGCGGTCCGGTTGAAGGGAACTTCCCCAAACACGCGCGGCATCGGTGCTCGCGTCATTGTTCGAGGTGGTGCCGTGCCGGAGCAATCACAGGAAATGATAGCTGGGGGCCGCTACTTGTCATCCGATGATCCGGTTCGGACTTTCGCGGCAGAATCGAGGACGAATGGTTTGACAATCGAAGTCGCCTGGCGCAGCGGACGCCGTTCTGTCTTCTCGGGGCTCTCGGCAAATCACATTTACGAGATAGACGAGGCTTCGGCACAGATGCCTCCACCTCTCGCAGCAACAAAGACTCGGAAAGTTCTGTTTGAGGATGTCAGCGAAAAACTGGGGCACGCACATCACGAGGAAGCATTCGATGATTTTGCCCGGCAGCCACTGCTTCCCCACAAACTGAGCCAGCTTGGACCGGCGCTGGCGTGGTTTGATTACGATGGCGACGGCTGGGACGATCTTGTCATCGGTTCCGGAAAGGGCGGCGCGCTTGCCTTGTTTCAGAACGACCGCAAGGGCGGATTCAAGCGCATGACGGAAGCGCCGTTTGATCAACCAACCACGCGGGACCACGCTGGAATCGTTGGGCTAAAAACCTCAGGCGGCGCGAGCGCCATTCTCGTCGGAGTTTCCAATTATGAAGACGGCCTTTCTATTGGCCCGTCGGTGAAACGGTTCGTGGTCGGTGGGGCCGCTCCCGAAGATGTGTTGCCGGCATGGGAATCGAGCGCCGGGCCGATGGCTCTTGTTGATCTCGATGGGGATGGAGATCTCGATTTATTTGTCGGTGGACGCGTCATTGCCTCGAAATATCCCTCTGCGGCAAGCTCCAGAATTTTCCGCAATGAAGATGGTCGATGGGCTCCCGATACGGTCAACAACAAGACGCTCGAAACAGTGGGGCTCGTGAGTGGCGCGGTCTGGACGGATGTGGATGGAGACGGTCATCCTGATCTCGTGCTGGCATGTGAGTGGGGCACACTCCGGTTATTTCGGAATGACCATGGTAAATTGACCGAGGCCACGGAAGCGTGGGGATTGGGCGCGGCGACAGGTTGGTGGACCAGTGTGGCGGCCGGCGACTTCGATGGGGATGGAAAGCTCGATCTTGTCGCTGGAAACTGGGGTCGGAACACAAAGTATGAAAGCAACCCGGAACATCCCCTGGAACTTCATTTCGCCGACTATGATGGAGGAGGAACTTACGGGATGATCGAGGCTCACTACGACACCACCTTGAAGAAAGTGGTGCCGGAACGTCAGCTAGGCGTCCTCGCCAAAACAATGCCTTTTCTCCGGGAACGATTCCAAACGCACGCCACGTTCAGCATCGCCGCCGTCCAGGATGTCCTGGGCGATCGAGCTTCCGTGACAAGAGTGTTGCGGGCGGCACGGTTGGAGTCGGCCGTGTTCCTCAATCGTGGCGGGCGCTTTGAAATCAAGCCTCTTCCGGTCGAATCGCAGTTCGCGCCCGTGTTTGGAGTTTGCGTGGCGGATTTCGACGGCGATGGACATGAGGATGTCGTGCTGGCACAGAATTTTTTCGCAGTGCAATCGGAGACGCCCCGTTATGATGGCGGAAGGGGACTTCTGTTGAAAGGTGATGGGAAAGGAGGCTTTGTCACGGTCAATGGCGAAGAGAGTGGACTGAAGATTCATGGCGAGCAACGCGCCGCCACCACGGCCGATTTTGACCAGGATGGTCGCGTCGATCTCGCCGTCTCGCAGAATGGAGCGGCCACCAAGCTCTACAGAAACTCAGGAGCCAGGCCGGGGCTGAGAGTGCGGCTGGTTGGGCCGCTTGGAAATCCGGATGGCATTGGTGCCATTGTCCGGCTTGCCGCCGGCCAACATTTAGGTCCCGCACGGGAATTACATGCGGGGTCGGGCTACTGGTCTCAGGATTCCGCCGTGCAAGTGATGGGCACACCCGAAATGCCAGACGCCGTTCACGTGCGCTGGCCCGGCGGACGCGAGACAAAAGGCAATGTGCCTTCCGGCGCTCGGAAAATCGTGGTGAAAACGGATGGCTCGGTGGAGGCGGCGGAACGGTGAGTTTGAAGATACAGCCGGGCTTTTACCTTTTCCTGGCTGCCGCGCGCCCTTTTCCCGAGCGTCTATCGGTGTCCCTCCGGTTGCCTGCAGGGCGGCTGGCATTCTTGTGAACCGGCTTGCGTCGCGGTTCGATGGTTCTGGGCCGGTCCTTGGGAGCCAGAATCACGGGACAACCCTCATATCCGAAGGCCGCGCGCAGTTGATCCTTCAGGTATTTCGCATAGGAGTCGGCAAGAAGATCCTTGCGATTCACAAAAAGCAAAAAAGTGGGGGGAGCCTTTCTCGTCTGTGTCGCGTAATAAAACTTCAGCCGGTGCCCGGATGCGCTGACGGGTTGCCGCCGCTCGATCGCATCGTTAAGGGCGCGGTTGAGAATCGCCGTCGGAACCGTTTGTTTCAGTTGAGCCGCCACGTAACGCACCGCCTCGAGGAGCCGGTCCAGGTGAAATCCTTCTTTCGCCGAAGTGAAGAGGACCGGAGCATAATCGAGAAAGAACAAGCGCTCCTGAACCCACTGACCGAACTCTGCCAGCGTTGTGAGTGGCTTGCGTTCGTCATCCCGGTGCCGGTTCCGTTTTGCGCGGCGTTCCACCTCATCCACTCTCGCCTTTGCCACATCCTTTGCCACCAGATCCCATTTGTTGATGACGACGATGCAGGCCTTGCGTGCTTCGACAATCTTGTCCGCGATCTTTTTGTCCTGTTCAATAATCCCCGCTTCTGCGTCCAGCACGAAGAGGACTATGTCACAACGATGAATCGAGTCCTCGGTCCTTTTTACGCTGAAGAACTCGATGGCGTCATCAACGCGGCGTTCCTTCCGGACGCCAGCCGTGTCGATGAGCACATATTGCTGCTTCACGCCATCGGTTACGATCTCGAACGGGACATCCACCGCATCACGCGTGGTGCCAGGTATCGGGCTGACGATGACGCGCTCCGAACGTGTGAGTGCATTGATGATCGAGGATTTCCCTACATTGGGCCGGCCTACGATCGCGAGTTTGAGTGGCTCATCAACGGCCGGCACATCGCCTGCCGTGTCATCTGACTTTGGCGTTTGCTCCGCAACACGAGGCAGGTGTTTCAGTGCCGCCACCATGAGATTTTCAATTCCTTCTCCATGGATCGCCGTGACCGGAAGTATCTGATCGAAACCCAGTGCGGCGAACTCATCCATGCCCGGTTCTGCAAGTGCGGTATCAACCTTGTTCACCGCCACGATGACCGGCTTGCCGCTTTGGCGCAGGCGTTGAGCCACTTCCCGATCCAACGGCATGACGCCTTCCTGGACGTTTACCACCAGGATGATTGCGTTTGCCGCGTCGATTGCCAGCTCGACCTGAGCGAGCGCCGCCTCGGTAATCACGTCAGGCGCCTGTTCCCGCCGCAACAAGCCGATCCCTCCCGTATCAACGAGTGTGAATGGCACCCCAAGCCACTCGGCTTCCGCCATCACCCGGTCCCGGGTGACTCCGGGCTGATCATGGACAATCGCAATCCGCCTGCCGACAATACGGTTGAACAAGGCGGACTTGCCTACATTGGGCCGTCCTACGATCGCGATTAATGCTGCCATCACCGCAGGATGCTCGAAAATGAGCGTTGGCAAAAGGGAAAAGACCAAATCAACCGGAGGCATCGCTGGAGCAGGCCTGCGGCGCCAACAAATATCTCATAAACCGAACCGAGCCTGTAAGGGTTCTTGCACCGAACATCTGCAACGGTGAGCCTGGCTGAACGCGAATCCTTCGGGCTTGGAATTCCTTTGGGGCTAAGGCTCCGGATTTCAGGCTTTCGCTAAGAACGAGCTCCGTTCAAATCGGCAGAACTCATCGAAAGCTCTCATGATCCAGTCTTTTCTTCTCGTCCTGCGATAGGTCACCGCCCTGGAAAGTCCTTCTCATACCGCTTGAGCAACGCCGGGACATCGGCGGGTACGATGTAAATCTTTCCAAGAATGGTTTTCTCTTCTCCTGGCGGGATACCTCCGAGCCGAAAATCAGAGTGCAGGCAGCGAGCAACGCCTTGGAAAAGTTCCTGCCACGGCTCCCAGGCAGTCGCGAAGATCCATTTGTCATCTCCGCTGTAACAGCCGATCAGTCCACTGCTGGGGATTTTCGGATTTAGGGGCCTCGGATTAACATCTTCAGCGGACACATTTGGGGCGCGCCAGACTTGACCCGGCATGTAGCGGGCCTTGGTCGCCCACGGATCAGTGGGCAAGCGTGTCAGTTTTCCATCGAGAAAGATGAAACACTTCGGCACGTAGGCGTAGTCATCCTTGGTCTGTGCGGCGCCTTGACCGGTGAAATCTCCGAGCCGGATGCAGGGTTGAGCCCAGTGCGCTTCGGAACGCTTCTGCGTGGGATTGCGAGCTGTGAGCTTGAAGACCACGGAATCGTCGCCCGCCGTGATGGTGTGGTCCACAATGAGACCGTCCGCCAGCACGTCTCGCATCTTGATCACCTTCTTGTCGGCGCTGATGGAGACGAGCGCGTTCGAATGAGCGACCATTGTGTGTTTTACCCAATCCGCATCCGTGGATTTGTCCCGGCAATAGGCTTCCAGATAATTGATCCGAATCGGTCCACCGAAAACATGGTCGCCGTGAATGATAAGCCAATGCTTGTCACGTTCGAGGGTCAAACCGGGAGTCGCCGCAGTCACTAACTGGCACCACAGGACGGTGTGGAATATGGCGAGGGACAGAATTTTGAAGGGCTTCATGTCAAAACTCTGGCACAACCGGATTTCGAGCGCAGCGACAAAAATTCCGTGCTTGAGGGTCCGTGCAAAAATAACTTCCGATTTTGCTGGAGGGGATTTGGCTCGATGGCGAGGCGCGAACGACGAGCATACCCGCAGGGGCGAGGCGGCGCTTCCGCCAAAACTGGAAGATTTTTTGCGCGGACCCGAAGAAGACGGTTCACGGGGAGCTCCAGGAGCTCGAAAGCGCACTGGGGCCACGAACTTGGTGGGGAAGCGCTGCCGCGCGTCCTGGCCGACCATCAGGTCGGCCCTACCAAGACCATGGAAAGTTGAGACCATGAAGGATGTTTGGAGGGCGGTCGTATGGACTGCGGCGGCATGACGCCGCTTTGGTTGCATCGTGGATGAGCCGAACCGTTTCAGACTTTTGTAGCGTGAGGCCAAAGCGGGGACATGTCCCCGCAATCCATGGACCTTGTTTTGTCTTACGGTTCACAGGGAGGGAGGTCGTCAGGAAACGGGAACTGTTTGACCCTTCCCAAATTGTTTCACATATTCCGCCGCATGGATTGGATCGCCGACCCTCAAATCTGGATCAGCCTCCTGACGCTCACACTGCTCGAGATCGTCCTGGGAGTGGATAACATCATCTTCATCTCGATCCTTGCTGGCAAACTCCCTGCCGATCAACAGGCTCGCGCCCGGCGCACCGGACTGATGCTGGCATTGGTGACACGCGTCATTCTTCTCCTCGGGCTCGCCTGGATCGTCCGTCTGGAGAAACCGTTCGTTGCGTTCACAGTGTTTTCTCACGCAGTAGGAATATCAGGTCGTGACCTGATATTGATTCTCGGCGGCCTTTTCCTACTGGCGAAGAGCACGCACGAGATCCACGACAAACTCGAAGGCGAAGATGGGGAAGTCACGCGTCGAATCACTCCGACGTACACCGCGGTGATCATTCAGATCATGCTTCTGGACATTGTGTTCTCCCTTGATTCGGTAATCACGGCGGTTGGCATGGTCAAACAGGTGGGCGTGATGATCGCGGCCGTGCTCATCGCCATGCTCTTCATGCTGGCCTGGGTGGACAGAATCGGCGCCTTCGTCGAGCGGCATCCGACAATCAAGATGCTGGCACTGAGTTTTCTTTTATTGATCGGCTGCGTGCTCGTGGCAGAAGGTTTTCACAAGGAGATTCCGAAGGGTTACATCTACTTCGCGATGGCCTTCTCCGTGGGAGTCGAGATGCTCAACATCAAGTTGCGCAAGAAGGACACCAAGGTGCATCTCCACCAACCTTACCGTTAACTTGACATGACCTCCCAACTTCCAGCAAAAACTGTAAACGCGGAGCTGATGTGGTTTTCTCCCGGATACGCAGCCCAGTTGTTATTGGCCGTCGTCGCCCTGCTCCTCAGCACGACCCGCCCGCTCGACGCCAAACAACCACGCGTCAATCAAGCACGGCACACCACAGTCTCCATCCACAGCGACGAATTCTGGATCAATGGAAAACCAACCTATCCGAACCGCGCCTGGCAAGGTCACAAGATTCAAGGACTCCTCTTCAATTCGCGCATGGTTCAGGGAATCTACGATGACCTCAACCAGGAGACCGTTTCGCTCTGGGCTTATCCCGACACCGGCAAATGGGACGCGGACCGCAACACGCGCGAGTTTCTCGCCTCGATGCCAGAGTGGCGGCGTCACGGTTTATTGAGCTTCACGATCAATCTTCAGGGCGGTTCGCCGCAGGGTTACTCGAAGGATCAGCCCTGGCACAACTCGGCGTTTTCAGCCGATGGCTCTTTGCGCGGCGATTATCTGGAAAGGTTGGGGCTCATCCTCGACCGCGCGGACAAACTCGGGATGGTTGTCTTCCTCGGCTACTTTTATTTCGGCCAGGATCAACGACTCCTCGACGAGGCCGCCGTCATCAATGCGACCGATAACGCCACGCGCTGGGTCATCAGCCGCGGCTATCGAAATGTCATCATCGAGATCAACAACGAGTGCGACGTGAAAAGTTACGATCATGAAATCCTCAAGCCGGCGCGCGTTCACGAATTGATCCGGCGCGCCCAAGCCATGAGTCCGCGTGGCCACCGCCTGCTTGTCACCACTTCCTACGGCGGAGGAACAGTGCCGCGCGAGAATGTCGTCCGCGTGGCCGACTGCCTTTTGCTGCACGGAAATGGAGTGTCCGACCCGGACAAGATCACTGAAATGGTTCACAAAACTCGCGCGGTGCCAGGTTACACACCCAAGCCGATCGTCTTTAACGAAGATGATCACTTTGATTTCGATAAACCGCGGAACAATTTCACCGCCGCCATCGGCGAATACGCATCTTGGGGTTACTTCGACTATCGGATGAAAGGTGAAACTTTCAACGACGGTTACCAAAGCGTGCCGGTGAATTGGGGCATATCGAGTGACCGGAAGCGCGGCTTCTTCAAATTGCTCCGGGACGCCACCGGTGCGAAGAATTGAATCCCAGCCGGGTTGTGCACATCCAGCCGTATGGTCTATAAGCAGTGTCTGACTCCCGGAAGCACGATCGACGACGCGCTGGTTCCAGATCGCGAATTGATTGAACGGATTGGGCGTGGCGGTTGCGGCGAGGTCTGGCTCGCGCGCAATCGCACCACAGGCACGCTGCGCGCGGTCAAGATCGTCTTCCGCCAAGAATTTGAAGATGAACGGCCGTATCAGTGTGAATTCGAGGGTTTGCTCAAGTTCGAGCCGATCTTCCACTCGAATCCCAGCCCGCCAGCCAGCCTGCACATCGGTCGCGATGACGCGGCGGGCTGTTTCTACTAACTGATGGAACTGGCGGATGCGGTCAGGAGCCAGAAGCCAGGATGAAGCTCATGAGGACGGGACCCTGAATTCTGACTCCCATCTCCTGTCTCCTGTCTCCTGTCTCCTGTCTCCTGCTCCCCTCGCACCCTTCGTTCCGAACTCAAAGCCCGCGGACTCCTGCCCGCCACTGAAGTCATCGAACTCGGTCGCGCGTTGTCCACATCGCTGGCGCATCTGCACTCGCACGACCTCGTGCGTCGCGACATCACGCCGGCCAACATCGTCTATGTGGACGGTATGCCCAAGCCGGCGGACATCGGATTAGCGACAATGCCTTTTATGAATTCGGAGGAGTTGAATGGTTTACTTTGTAAACAACAGGGCCGCGGCGGCAGGTATTATTGCGCAGGCGAGGCCAACTGCTGACAGGTTGACGCAGCGCCGGCGGATGGCCACCCTCGCCCGCATGTTTTCATCCAGATGGCGAAACTTCTGGCCTCTAACGTCGGTGCTGGCCGTGCTGCTGCTGGCCGGCTGCAAAACGACTCCGACTTCTCCCACTCGTTCGGCCAGCGAGGATACCGGCGGACCTTTGATGAAGGAGCAGGCCGCCTACGATGTGCAGCACTACGACCTGAGCCTGCGGGTGGACCCGGCGAAGAAATCCATTTCGGGCACGGGAACGATCGAAGTGAAGGTGCTCGAGCCCATGTCCTGGCTGGTGCTCGATCTGGATCCACGCCTAAAGGTGAAGCGAGTCCGGCTGACGAGCACGCCCGGTGTTGGCTCTGGAAACGAAACCTCATTCGAACATCGCGGCTCCAAGCTCTGGGTTTTCCTCAATCAGTTGAGGCCGGCCGGCTCGCGCGTCGTGGCCGCCGTGGACTATGAAGGTCACCCGCGCATAGCCGTGAAGGCGCCCTGGGATGGCGGGTTCACCTGGTCCAAGACCAAGGATGGACGGCCGTGGATTGCGACCAGCGTGCAGGGCGAAGGCGCGGATCTTTGGTGGCCGTGCAAGGATCATCCCTCCGACAAACCGGAGTCGTTCACCTTGCGCATTCGCGTGCCGCCGGGGCTGGTGGTGGCCGCGAATGGCCGGTTGATCGAAGTGCTGACGCATGACGATGGCACCCGGACCTATCACTGGCATACCGCGTTTCCCATCAGCAACTACAACGTGGCGCTGAACATCGCGCCCTACGAAACGATCACGACCAATTACACCAGCGTGACCGGCGAGATTGTCCCGGCGACTTACTGGGTGTTGCCGGAGAACAAGCCGAAAGGGGAGAAGCTCTTTCCCGAAATGCTCGACCACTTGAACTTCTACGAACGGCTGCTCGGGCCCTATCCCTTTCGCGGCGAGAAATACGGCGTGGCTGAGACGCCGCATCTGGGCATGGAACATCAGTCCATCATCGGCTACGGCAATAATTACAAGGGCGGCCCGCATGGATACGACTGGCTGCACCACCACGAGCTGGGCCACGAATGGTGGGGCAACCTGGTCACGGCGGAGGATTGGCGTCATTTCTGGATTCACGAGGGGCTTTGCACCTACATGCAGGCGCTCTATGCGGAAGAGCGGGAAGGCGCCATGGCCTATCACCACGCACTCTATGAGAACCGTCGCAAGATCAAGAACCAGCACGCCGTGGTTCCGGGGAAGCCCGCGGGTATGAAGGAAATCGACCGGGACGTGGGCAACGACGCCTATTTCAAAGGCGAGTGGGTGGTGCACATGTTGCGTTACCTGATCGGCCGCGAACAGACACTGACGGTCCTTCGTCGATTTGCCTACCCCACGCCGGAGATGGAGCGAATCACCAACGGCAGCGCCTGCCGTTTTGTATCGACGGCGGATTTCGTCCGGCAAGCTGAAGCCGTCTCGGGCCGCAACCTGGGCTGGTTCTTCAATCTCTACTTGAACCAGCCCAAGCTGCCGAAACTGGTTTCGGAAATTCGCGGCGACAAACTCTTGCTGCGATGGGAGACGCCGAAAGGCTACCCGTTTCCCATGCCGCTGGAGATCGAAGTGAACGGACAAATCGAGCGCATCGAAATGCCCGATGGCCAGGCCGACCTCAGCGCCGCGCGCTACGCCAAAGCCCGGCTTGACCCCCAGATGTGGATCTTGAAGGAGTCACGTCTGATCGATGTCACGCCGGCTGTCCGTCCAGAATCGAAATCCGTTTCAGCAGCGCACTGATCCTGGCCACGCGGCTGTTCCTGTTCATGTCCGGAAATGACCCAGCGCGCGGCGCGGTGGAAAGTGGAAAAATGAAGCTCGCGCGGGCGTCCCGGCCGCCTGCCCCTCGCCCATCAGATTTTTCTTCTCCGCATCGGATGGGGAGAAGGCGGCCGAAGGTCGGATGAGGTGTTCCCTGGGAGTTGGAGTGGAAAGGGTGAGGGAATTGCCGGCTCGCCGGATGCAATTCCCGCCTTTGCAACCACCTTTCCCTGCGCCATTCTCGCCCCCATGCCGCCGCTGGAATTCAACCCAATGCAACCCTGGCTCATTACACCAGGCGGCAACGTGGCGGAAATCATCCGCTGCCTCGCCGTCATGAACCTCGCCCTGCGCGGCATCGAGGCCGACTTCGGCCCCGAGCACGCCGACACCTTCCGCCGCGACCTCCATCCCGACCTCCGCGCCGACTACGTCCTCGCCAACCCGCCCTTCAACGACTCCGACTGGTTCCGCAAAGACGACGACGTGCGCTGGCAGTTCGGCGTCCCGTCCAAGGGCATTCGTGGAAAAAATCACCTCATTCTTTCAAACTGGAGCAATAACTAACATGGACGAATCAAAGAACGCTTTTCACTGGGGGCCGACGAATCCTCATCCGCTCTCGAAGATGCGCACCGAGCTGGTGTGGGATGGGAAATACGACGAGTTCGGCAACCGCCGGGAGGTGGATGTCGCGTCGTGCGCGATGCCGATGCAGAAGATTGAGACGGTGGACGAGCCGCGGCAGCGGGCGGCGGCGGAAGGGTATCTGGAGCTGTTCGAGAAGCAGCTTGGCGGCAAGAAGCACGACGACTTCCGCAACCGGCTCATCTGGGGCGACAACAAGCTCGTCATGGCCAGCCTGCTCAAGGAGTTCAAGGGCCGCATCGACCTCATCTACATTGACCCGCCCTTCGACGTGGGCGCGGATTTCACGATGGATGTGCCCATCGGCGACGGCAACGAGGAGGTCGGCAAAGACCAGTCCACCCTCGAAATGGTCGCCTACCGGGACATGTGGGGGAAAGGCACCGACTCTTACCTCCACATGATGTATGAGCGTCTGATGCTAATGAAGGAACTTCTTTCAGAGAAAGGCAGTATTTTTGTCCACTGCGATTGGCATATGTCATTCTTTCTCCGATGCTTGCTGGAGGAAGTTTTTGGAAAGGAGAACTTCCAGAACGAAATCTACTGGTATTACTACAACAAGCTCCACGGAGCGAGGAAACGAGTTTTTCCGAGAGCCACAGACTCAATCCTGTATTACCTGAAGAATCGGGAGGCGGGCTTTACTTACAGGCACATCAAGGAGCCGAGGGACAAAGCCGTAACAAAACTAAAATACAGCTTCATTGGCGGAAAGATTGTCAACGATAAGGGTGAAGACGGGAAGACCATAACTTACGAGAGCACGGAGCGGCAAATTGATAACGTTTGGCGAATCCGAATGCTTCAGCCCGCTGACAAAACCGAGTTTCTTGGCTATTCGACCCAGAAACCCGAAGACATTGCTGAAAGAATAATTACTGCGGTAACCGACGAAGGCGACCTCGTCGCGGATTTCTTCTGCGGAAGCGGGACAACCGGAGCAGTCGCGGAGCGCATGGGGCGGCGATGGATCATGTCTGATTTCGGACGGTTCTCTATCCACACGAGCCGGAAGCGAATCATCGAGCGTCAGCGCAAGCTTCACGATGACAACCAGCCGTATCGTGCCTTTGACGTTTACAACCTTGGTCGCTACGAGCGCCAGTGGTGGCAAAAGGACCGATTGAAGGGTGCGGAGGAAGAGCATCGCCGCATCGTGCTGGAATTTTTCAAAGCGGAGATTCTGAGCACCCCGCCTAACCCACTGCTGCACGGACGCAAGGCCGGTGCGTTCTGTCATGTGGACGGCATTGATGGACTCTTCACTCGTGATGAAGCCCGCGCCGTGGCGGAAGCGACGGTGCAGGCTGGTGGGCGCGAGGTCTATTGTCTTGCGTGGGAGTTTGAGATGGAACTGCGCACGCACTGCCTCGCGCTGGAGGCGGAGTTCAAAATCAAAATGAAGCTGGTGCCCATCCCGCGCGAAATCATGGAGAAGAACCGCAAGAGTCCGCCGCCCTTCCTCGAAATGGCGGTGCTCGAAGCGGAGTCGGTGGTGCGCACGGCAGGCGGCAAGAAGTCCTTGGACGTGAAGCTGACGAAGTTTCTCCCCTCGCTGGCGGAAGTAGGGAGCAAGGAACTGGAGGCGCTAAAGGAGCGCGCAGTGAAGAGCGGTTTCGACTTCATTGATTTCTGGGCGGTGGATTTCGACTGGCATCCCGGCAAGCCATTCAACCATCACTGGCAGGATTATCGCACCCGGAAAGACCGGTCGCTCAAGACCGTGAGCGACGCCGGACACACCTACGAAAAGGCAGGGAAGCACACCATCTGCGTGAAGGTGGTGGATGTCTTCGGCTGCGATACGAGCATCACAATTGACGTCAACGTCTAAGAAGGAGAAACTATGAGCGCAAACGACACAAATGCCTACCTCACGATTCGCTTTGAAGGCCCGGAAGTAAAACCAGGCCGGATGCGGCTGGATGATTTCATCCAAGCCGCGCGCGAGTTCTCTACCTGCGCCAAACGTGTGGCGCTCGCGCTTCACCAGACCCCGAGCACCGCCAAAGGTCGTCGCTCAGACGAAATCGTGGCTGCGCTCTCGCTCGACATCATCGGCTTCACTCACGGCAGCCCGGCGGCGGTGGCGCACCTCGAACGCACCGACGGTCAGATGCTCATGGAGGGGGAAGACGCAGGCGAGCAGACTTACCGGGCTTTGATTGAAGGCATCGAAGTGGCCGGAGGGCCGGGCGACGCGTTGCCACCGGGATTCGACCTGGGTGTGCTAATGAAGCTCCGGGACATCGGGAAGCTCTTCAACAAAGGGGTGAGCCGGATGGAGTTCACGCTCAATCATCGGGTGCTCCCGGTGAAAACCGCCTTCGACCTTGAAAAGTGTGACCGCATCCGGCAGCGCATCGAGAAGCCGGAATCCCAGCGGCAGACCATTGAGGGACGCCTGCTGATGGCAGACTTCAAGGAGTCGGGTCGCCAGTTGCGCATCCATCCTCCCATGGGGCCGTCCGTGACCTGCAAGTTCCCTGAGAGCCTGAGCGCGGAGGTAGAGGAATGCATCCGGCAGTTTGTGCGGGTGAGCGGCAAGATGGATTACCACCCCACGGGCGAACCCCGATGGCTAAACATCGCGAACATTGAGCAGATTGACGCGCCTGCCGCGAGTGTGATGGCGGAGACGGGCGCGACATGGACCTACGACTATTGGGAGAACCCGCCTGCCGCCGAATACGCGCGTCGCCAAGGCGTGCAACCAGTCAATGATTTTTCCGCGCTGTTCGGCGCGGGCCAAGCCGAGGACTGGGAGGGATTCGAGGAAGCGGTCGAGCTTTGGCACTCGGAGAATCCCGTCAAATGAGGAGTCACCATGCTCATTGATACCAACATCGTCTCCTACATTTACAAAGGCGACACTCGGGCCAAGGCCTACGAGGCTCACCTGACGGGACAGACGCTTTTTGTGTCGTTCATGACGGTGGCGGAGCTGTATCGCTGGCCGTTTGAAAGGAACTGGAGTGAGCCGACGAAGCAGAAGCTGGTGCAGTTCCTTAAGAATTTCGCCGTGCTGCCCTACGACGAAGGATTGGCGTGGAGTTGGGCCGAATTGGTCGGAAAGACCTGCCGTGGCCGCCCGATGTCGCTGGCGGACTCGTGGATCGCCGCTACCGCGCTCCGGCACAAGATTCCGGTTGTGACCCACAACAAGAAGCATTTTGAGCACGTGCCCGGGCTAACCATCATTTCCGAAAGCTGACCCATGCCTGAAAAACTGACCATCAAGACCGAGGCGCTGGAACCGTTGTTCGCAGCGTGGGAAGAGCCGGACAAACATCGCGTGCGGGCGGACAGCGGCGAGGGCGCAGTTGAGCGGAAGGGGCGGCGTCCGACGCGCATCGCCATCGCGCAGAATCTGCGAGCGATGGTGAAGGAGTGGCGAGATAATTTCTACTTCGGCGCGAGCGACACGTCGCGGCAGTTGCTCAATCACTGGTTCGGGCGGACACACACCATCGGCACAAACGGGAGTTCGCACGAGTTCCGCTATTACTTCTGCCAGCGCGAGGCGATTGAGACGCTCATTTACCTCAAGGAGTTCCGGAAGCTGGAATGTCTCTCGCAACTCATCGCGGAGTATGGCGGCACCTACGCGGAGACGACGGCGCTGGGCGTGACGGAGGAAGAGGATGCGTGGAGTCGCTACGCCTTCAAGATGGCGACCGGTTCGGGCAAGACGAAGGTGATGAGTCTCGCCATCGTGTGGAGCTACTTCCACGCGCTGCGGGAGAGCGATTCGCCGATGGCACGGCACTTCATCGTCATCGCGCCGAACCTGACGGTGTTCGAGCGGCTGAAAGAGGATTTCAAACCGGCGGGCGGCGGGCCGGACATCTTCGACACCGACCCGCTCATTCCCGTGGAATGGCGCGGGGATTGGAACCTGACGACGGTCTTGCAGGACGAGGCGAGCGGCGCGAGCACGGGCGGGACGCTTTACCTGACGAACATTCACCGGCTCTTCGACAACACCCGGGAGCGGAAAGCTGGCGAGATGCACGATTGGATGGGGCCGGCAGTCAGCAAGGCCAAGGCGTTGGATACGGGCGCGGCTCTGCGCGAGCGCATCACAGGCCACCAGCGCGTGATGGTGATGAACGACGAGGCGCACCATGTCTGGGATCCGGACTCGGCCTGGAACGAGGCCATCACTTATCTTCACGATACCATCCGCAAGCGGACACAGGGCGGATTGGTGGCGCAGCTCGATTTCTCCGCCACGCCAAAGGACAACAAGGCGAACTATTTCAAACACATCATCTGCGACACGCCGCTGGGCGAAGCGGTGGATGCGGGCATCGTCAAGACGCCCATCATCGGGCGGGCCGGTCATCTCGTGGAGCAGGCGACGGACAACGCCGCCTACCGGTTCGAGATGCACCTGAAGCTCGGCTACGAACGCTGGCTCAAGAGTCGTGACGAGTGGCTGAAGAGCGGGAAGAAGCCGCTGCTATTCGTCATGTGCGAGAACACGGCAGCGGCGGACGAAATCACGGCGCGGCTGAACGGCGATGCGATTTTCAAGGAAGTCAACGGGCGCACCATCAATCTGCACACGAACCTCAAAGGCAAAATCAAGAAGGTCGGGAAGGGCGCGGAGGCGCGGGAGGAATTCGTCGAGAGCGAGAAGGACATCAGCGACGAGGACTTGAAGGCGTTGCGCAAGCTGAGTCGCGAGTTGGATTCAGGGACGAGTCCGTATTACTGCATCGTGAGCGTGCTGATGCTGCGTGAGGGCTGGGACGTGAAGAACGTGACGACGATTGTGCCGTTGCGTGCTTATAGCTCGAAGGCGGGGATTCTACCGGAGCAGACGCTGGGGCGCGGCCTGCGCCGCATGACGCCGCCGGGACAGGCGAATGAGATTGTCGCGGTCATCGAGCATGAGGCGTTTGCCAGGCTCTACCGGGATGAACTCGCGCAGGAGGGGCTGCCCATCGAAATCGTGGACGTGGACAAAGTGCCGACGACGACGGTGTCCATCTATCCCGACCCGAAGAAGGACGCCGCGGCGCTGGCCATCTCCATTCCGAGACTGACGGCGGCAAACCAAACGCTGCCGGTGCTGGGACCGATTACGGAGGCTGAGTTGCAGGAGGCATTCAAGACCTTCAAGCCGCTGCCCATCGGCGACCGTGGGCCGGACGAGGTGCAATACGAGGGTCGGCATCTCATCACCGGCGAAGTGGTCGAGCACATGAAGGTCAACCTTGCCCTGCTGGAGTCGGGAGTCGGGGCGATTTCCTTCTACGTTCAGGAGGTGGAATACATCTGCAAGGTGAAGAGCACGCATCAGGTGCTGGCTCCGCTGTTGCAGAAGTTTTTTGAGGAGATGCTGTTCGGGCCGGGGCACTCGGTCTTCGAGCCTTCGCTTGTGGCGCGGCTCTCGGACAGCGATGTGCGCGAGCATGTGCGGGCGGTGTTTGTCCCGCTGGTGCGCCGGAAGACGATTCAGAAGCAGTTGCGCACGTTGGAGGCGACGCCGATTTCCGTGGCGGCGTGGCGACCCTTCCAAGTGACGGTCAGCGAGCGGCGACCGGTGCAGCAGTCGGAACGGACGGTGTTCAACCTCGTGCTGTGCAATCGGACGCTGGAGACGGCCTTCGTCGGGCTGTGCGGCAAGGCGTCGGACGTGGCGGCGTTCGCGAAGAACGCCGGGCCGCAATGCCTGCGGGTGGATTACCTCGCCGATGGCGTTCGACTGGCGTTCTACACGCCGGACTTCTTTGTCCGCGTCACGGCGGGCAACTACTTCCTCGTCGAGACGAAAGGCCAGGTGGACAAGGACGTGCCGGTGAAGGCGCGTGCGGCAGTGGAATGGTGCAAGGCGGCATCCACGAAGCAGGTGAAGTGGGAATATCTGTTCGTGCCGGAAGGCGTGTTCCAGCGGTTCCAAGGCAATACCGTGGCGGAACTCGCGCGGATGTGTGCGCCGTCGCTGCATGACTTGCTGAACGAAGAGAAGTTCCGCGAAGAGCTGCCGCTGTTTGCCGGACTCGGGATGCTCGAAGGGAAAGCGCCCGTAGCGCAGAGCATCGTGGACAAGAAGCTTCTGGACGCTCTGCCCGAACGTCTGCGCAAGGCGGCGGACGAATCCATCTCGCTGTTTGGTTTCTTCGAGAAGAAGCAGGGCGTGAACTATGCGCCCGTATTCACGGCGTTGCTCGGTGTCATCGACGAATCGGCGAAGGGCTTGGTGCTCCAAAAGCTGACGCCCAAGATGCCGCCGAACATGCAGGACCAGCGCGACTGGTTTGAACCGCACTTCGGAGCGGTCGAGCACACGAAGCGCCGACACTACGAGGAGGTCGCGCGCAATCTGCGGAAGACGCTCGTTTACAAGAATGGCGTCTCGCCGCTCGGCTTGCTTCGCAACTGCCTAGACTTCGCGCTCAACGACAACACGCGGATTTCGGGGGTGTTCGACGCCGTAAAAGCCGAACTCAAATTTGCCGGTGGCCGCGACCTGCTCGACCGAGTGAAAACCATCAACGACTTCCGCAATACGCGCGTAGCGCATCAGGAAACGCCTTTGACCAGTCAAGCAGAGGCAAAGACGGCGCTCGTGGTTTGGGTGGATGGACTGAATCGCCTCTGGCAGGCGGGGCGTCCGCCATCAACCGCTCCTGCTGTGGTCTTCAAGGAGCACGATGTGGTGCGCGCAATCACGAACATTGAGAACGAAGGGGAGAAGATCGCGAAGGGCACGGAGGGGACAGTGGTCAGCGTCTATCGGAACGGTGAGGCTTACGCCGTGGAGTTCGTAGCAGGTCAGTCGTCGATGGTCGTTGTGACCGTTTACGCAAAACAACTCGAAGCCGTTAAGCCATGAGCAATCAATTACCGGCTGCGGACCTGCGTGGGTCGAGGAACTGAAGATTAAAGAGTATCTGCTCAACTTGGCGCACCCGAAAGGCGGGCCAAAAGCGAAGTTCTTCCAGAATCGGGGATTCACCCCCAAGGAATGGGAGGGATTTCATGATGCACTTGTCGTGCAAGGGAAGAGCAACCCAGTTGTGAAGGTCACTCCCAACGAGTTCGGCACGCGCTATGTCGTCGAATGCAACTGTCCGACGCCGGACAAATTGAACCCGTGCATCCGAACGGTGTGGGAGTTGAAGGAGAACGAAACCAAGCCGCGCCTTATCACTGCGCACCCGCTGGGCATCGCTACATAGGCCGCCGACCTGGTGGCGCATTTCGAGAAGCGCGTGGAGGCGACAGGGCGAATGTCGAATGAGGAATTTCGAATGTCGAACTGACTGAACTTCGCAATTCGCACTTCTGCCTTCGCACTTTGCCCGGCCTGCGTGGTGAAAATGGTGATGACCGGCAGCGCCGACGACGGCCCCGACTGGCAGCCGCACATCCGCAGCAAGGACAAGCGCCGCACGCTGGCGAACCGTGGGAGCCTGACTGAAAATTCCGTGGGGGTCCTGTTTTCGGGGAAAAGGCTGGATGGCGAGGCGCGACGAGGGCGGATACCCGCAGCGGTCTCCAACCGAGGAGCAACGAAGCCAGACGGCCTTTTGCGCGAAAACCCTCCGGGCGTCGGGTCTTTTGCCCGTGTCCGGCGTTGGCTAGGCCGTCACAGCCCGCTGCGAGGATGCTCCTTCCTCGCCGCCTTGGCCACAGCCAAAATCCTTATCCGCAGGACTCCACGCAATTTTCAGTCAGGCTCTGAGGACGCCAAAGACCCGTTCCGCATCGTGATCGTGCGCGAGGGTGAGGCACCCCGCCGTTTGTGGCTGACCGGTTTCGACGCGCCCTGCCTGCACACGATGTATGCCGACAAGCCGATGCAAGGCCACGGCCGGGGAATGTCGAACGGCGAATTCGGAATGACGAACTGACTGAACTTCGCAATTCGCACTTCTGCATTCGGACTTCGCCAGGGCCAGGTGATCGACGTCTTTACTGCCGCCGGATTTGAGCGCCAAGGGTACGGCACATGCCAGCCCAGGCCGGAGCCGCGTTCTACGCGGGCAACCTCCTGGGTATGCGGCCCCATAGAATCAAGCCCTGAAGGGGCGGCACAACCGTTGTCCCGCCCCTTCAGGGCTTGGGATATTTTTTGACGATCAAACCCAGGGCGTTGCCCTGGGCTGGCATATCTCGCCCCTTTGGGGCTGACCGCGCCATCTCGACGATGCTGGTCATCGAGGAGCTGATCAAACTCGCCAAGGACCTCGACGCCGCGACCAAGGCCGGCAAGGAAATGGGGCTGACCGACGACGAAAAAGCATTCTGCGCCGCCCTCGCCGCGAATGATTCAGCGAAAACCGCGATGGGCGACGCGAAACTCAAGGTCATCGCCGCCGAACTCATCACCCAAGTGAAGAAGAGCGTGACCATCGATTGGACCCTCCGCGAAAGCGCCCGCGCAAGGATCAAGGTGATGGTGAAACGCATCCTGAACAAACACGGCTACCCGCCCGACTTGCAGGAGGAAGCCGTGAAGACCGTCCTCGCCCAGGCGGAACTGCTTTGCGCGGAGTGGGTGTAGTCCGGTGCGAGTGACCGAAAGAAGCCGTGTTTGCTGTGCGGCAAACTGGCGTGCATCTAAGAGAAGAAGCGGGAATTGAAACTCACTGACGGCAAGGAGCGCACCATCCAGCACATGATGACGACGACGTTCTGGCATCCCGACGGCACGCCCATGTCCGCGCAGCAGTTCATGGAACTGCTCTTCGGCAAGCTGCCCGACTTCTTCCAGACCGAAGCCCGAACTCCGCGCCCTCTGGAGCGCGCCCGACACGCGGGCCAAACTCTTGCAAGGTCTGGCCGACAAAGATTTCGGCCACGACAAGCTCGTGGCCATGCAGCAACTCATCGACGCCGAGAAGAGCGTCCTCTTCGACGTGCCCGCCTACGTGGCCTACGCGCTCCCACCAGTGACGCGTGTGGTTCGCGCCGGCCATGCGCGGGTGCATATCAATTCCACCTTCAACGCCAAGCAGCAGGCGTTCCTGGATTTCGTTCTCCAGCACTACGTCACCGAGGGGGTGGTGGAACTGGAGCAGAGCAAGCTGCACCCACTGCTCCGGTTGAAATATCACGACTCCATCACCGACGCCGTAGCTGACCTCGGCGGCAAGCCGGATGAGATCGGTAAAGTTTTCGCCGGTTTCCAAAAATATCTCTACGCCGAGAACGTGGCGTAGTCGGGGCGATCCGAAACGCAGCACGCTTCATCGCGCGCCGGCGGGAAGTTTCTCGTGCAGGAAGGACGTCATCAGTTCGCGCAGGTGCAAGGTCGTGTTCGCTCCTTCACTGATGCTGTGTGAGCGGTTGGGATACGACATCATGCGGAACGGTTTGTTGTGCCGGATGAATTCGTTGACCAGCGCTTCGACGCCCTGGTAGTGGCAGTTGTCGTCGCCGGTACCGTGAATCAGGAGCAGGTTGCCCTTCAACTGGCTGGCGAAAGTCAGGGGTGATCCGTTCCGGTAACCATCCGCGTTGTCCGCGGGCAGACCCATGTATCGCTCCTGATAAATCGTGTCGTAGAAGCGCATGTTCGGGACGGACGCGATGGAGATGCCGGTGTGATACAGGTCCGGGTGCCGCAGCATCGCGTTCAGCGTCATCGAGCCGCC
>SIBF01000031.1 GCA_009695275.1 Pedosphaera sp.
CCGAGACTCCTGAAGGGCTTGCCGTCACAGAATCGGTCCTTTGCAAATCTGGGTTGATGGTCGGCGGCAGGGCGCTCGCGTCATCCGTGCCTTGAGCAACAATCTTCAAAGGCGAAACGGGCGTCTCCATCAATGGCGCTACAACCGTTTGCCTGATGGCTGCCGAGACTCCTGAAGGGCTTGCCGTCACAGAATCGGTCCTTTGCAAATCTGGGTTGATGGTCGGCGGCAGGGCGCTCGCATCATCCGTGTCTTGAGCCGCAATCTTCAAAGGTGAAACAGGCGTCTCGATCAATGGCGCTACAACCGTTTGCCCGAGGTCTGCCGAGACTCCTGAAGGGTTTGCCGTCACAGAATCAGCCCTTTGCAAATTTGGGTTGATGGTCGGCGGCAGGGCACCCGTGTCATCCTTGGCTTGAGCCGCAATCTTCAAAGGCGAAACAGGCGTCTCGATCAATGGCGCTACAACCGTTTGCCCGAGGTCTGCCGAGACTCTTGAGGGGCTTGCCGTCACAGAATCGGTCCTTTGCAAATCTGGGTTGATGGTCGGCGGCAGGGTACTCGTGTCATCCTTGTCTTGAGCCGCAATCTTCAAAGGCGAAACGGGCGTCTCGATCAATGGCGCTACAACCGTTTGCCCGAGGTCTGCCGAGACTCTTGAGGGGCTTGCCGTCACAGAATCGGTGTGAGTCACAGGTGTGCCGACGACGAACTGTGGCGGCATGGGCGGAGCAGTTTTGCTCGGTTCAGACGTGATGGAAACCTGGCTCGCAAGATTGTCGCGCATCACCGGGGCCGGCTCGAAAGATTCAAACTGGACTGAACCGGAGCCTTGGGAAAATTGCGTTTCCAACCCGGCCTGCGCGGGGAATGGTGCTTGAGTTGATATGTCACTCGATCGGAAAGCCATCTCCACTGCTCCCTGAACGGAGGGGGTGGAAGCTTCTGGCTCACTCGAAATCTCGCTGGCAAGCGATGAGGATGCTTCTATCTGAGGCTTGGATTCTGAATTGATGACCATGCCTCCAGACTCATTTTTTGAATCCGTTGGTGTCGCCAGAATCGCACTCGATCCCCTGCCCTCGCTTTGCGAACTACCGAACACTTCTGTTGCAACAGGTGAGGATGCCTTGTCGATACTGGCGGGCTCATTCAAGACTTTGGCGGAGGCACTGGAAGATTGGCTGAACCCAGGCGCGACCGGGGCCGAAAGCTCGATCTGGCTGATCACCGGAAGCATGCTGGCAATTGCATTCGCCAGCGCTGTTCCAGACAAAACCGCTTCGATGTTATGAATCGGAATTTCAGCGGAGATTTGAGTGGTTGCCGCGGGCTGTAAAACTTCAGCAAAGGAGATTTCATCAACTTTGCTCGAAAGAGGTTCTTGAAGGATCTGATTAGCGACAGGCTGCAGGAGCGGTGACTCAATCGAAGCTTTAGCCGTGGTTCCTGCCCATTGATTTAGAGTAGATGAACCCGGCGCAGCCTCCCTCGATCGCAATTGCGAAACACGCCGAGGGAGCGCAATCGGACTCGGATGATCCGCACTGATTCCATTCTGGCGTCCGAGACTCTGGGAGAGGCTTAAGTCCAGTGCTGAGCCTGGACATTTTGGCGCGGTTGCCTGAATGGTTTCCGCCGTGGCGACCTGTGTTCCGTTGATCACAGGCGTTGCGGAATTCTTTGCGGCATTTCGGGCGGCGGCGGCGGCTCTCAGCCATCCCATCAGCGTCCTGCCCATGTCCGAACTCATTCTCGGTCGCGCCGCTTTGCCGGCCTTTTTGCTTTCAGAATTACCTTCTAAAGCGTGGCTGGCTTCTGCTTTTTCCGAAACTCCTTCTTCAATCACTGGTGCGGTCTTCACCTCAGAAGCCGGCTCGGACTGATTGCCACATGCGCTGCGGCGCTTCAACGATTTGCCGCAAAGTCCATCGATCCGAGTTCCTTGTGCCTGCTCTGGAGTGAGATGTGGTGGTGCGGGTTCACGAGAGTGACCTGCGAGTGATTCGGCGGTGGTCTCAGTTTTCGAACCCAGCTCATTTGGGGCGACGGGCAATTCCGGCGTTCCTGGAGCTTGATCAGGCGTCACCGTTACCTCCGGTTTCCCCTGTGTCGCGGTCTGAGATGGATCAGGATCAACGCCCGCAGCATCCAACTGCGAAGGCCAGACATCGAGAGCACCGGGAACCGCCAGCTCGATCACGAACCGGCCAGTGTCGGAACTTGCAGGCTCGAATGTGGGAGAAACGCTGCCAATCAGTCCTGGTGCGTCAAAGCTGTTGATTGCGCTCTCGACAACGCTGGAAAACGGTGTCGCGGCGGAAGTGGAAAATACGCCCGATCCGGTGGGCTTGGTGGTCAGTTGAGCCATTGCGCCATCCGTGGCGGCTGCAAACAGCGTGGAAAGACTCATTGGGTTTTGTTTTTGTCGATCGGTTTCCGAAATGTGGCAAGGCGGAGCTTTTCTGAGATGCTGGCGGCACGGCGAGTTTCGGCATCGCCTTTTCGGGCGAGTGCTTCAAGTAATGGCGCGGCCTCGTCTTCCTTCATGAAAACCATGATCCGGGCGACGGTCGGCTCATCCAACTCGCGCATGATCAGGGAAGCTGAGTCAGGAGCCATCGCGGCATAGGTGCGGGCGAGTTTTTTCAAATTTGCGGTTTCCTCTTCCTGAATGCGAATCACGGATTTATCCAAATCCATCTGCAGGCTATGCACCGTCTGTGTCACGCGGTTAAGTTCCATACGCTCAACCATCAGCCGCGTGGCGAGATCCTTGAGTTCGTGCTCACGTTTATCCAACTCCTCCTTTTCCTTTTTCAATTCGAGGATGAGTTGATCCACTTCCGGATTGGTGAAATCCCAGGAAGGCCCGGATTGGTTGGCCTGGAGGATCGTGATCTCCTCCTTTGCCTCCTGAACGGGTGTTTTCCACAACGCGGCAGTGACGCCGAGATAGAGCAGGCCTCCGAGCAAGGCCACGACCCAACTGGACTGAAGCAGCTTCATCAAATTTCCGCAGTTGAATGCAGGCAAGTGAGTGAGAGCATCGGCATCACGCGGCGGGCAGCCATCTCGTCATTGAACTTGTGTTCGGCCACCTGGACCAGGCGCAGATGCCGGTCATGTTGTTTGTCCCTGGTCTTGTCCACGAGCTCACGCTGACGGCGGGCATCAAGCATCAGCTGCATGGCCAGTTTGGCGTGGAGCTTGGCCACTTCGACGCCCTTGATGGCGTCATCACGCTGCTCTGCCAGCAACCGGCAGTAATCCCTCTGGCGTGTGATGTCCGCCACGGTGCAACCGTTCTCGACCATCTGACTGAGAGCCGCCCAGCCGGCGGTCATGGCGCGGTCGGCCTGATCAAGGGAGGACTCCGCGGATCGCTGACTCCGGAGAGTCCTGGCGTATTCTTCCTGTGCGATGTTCTCCTGTCGTTGGCGCAGGGTTAGCAATGCCTGAAGGCTAAATCGAAAGGATTTCATATAATTGTCCTAGTTGGGTCTCACGGGTGAGGTTGATGCGGCGCCGGGAGAGCCAAGCGTGCTGGCCAGCATGGACCAGCTTTCCTGGAGTCCGAAGCCGCTTTTGACGGGTTGTCGAAGAAATTTTTTGAGTGGCTCGTTGAGCTGGATGGCGTGATCGATCGCCGGACAGCTTCCCGCGGGGTAGGCGCCGATGTTGATCAAGTCCTGGTTTTTCCTGTAGATCGCCATCGATTCACGCGCCTGCGCAGCCAGTTCCTGTTGATCAGGCGATGTCAAATCGCGCGTCAATCGGCTGACACTTTCGAGGACATCGACGGCAGGATAATGGTTCTGCGTGGCTAGTTCCCGGGTCAGCACAATATGGCCATCGAGGATGGATCGAACGGCGTCACCGATGGGATCGTTCATGTCATCCGCTTCCACGAGTACTGTGTAGAGTCCGGTAATCGACCCCTGGGGGCCGGTTCCCGCCCGTTCCAACAACTGTGGAAGCAGCGAGAAAACCGAAGGCGTGTAACCGCGTGTGGCGGGAGGTTCGCCCACGGCGAGGCCAATCTCTCTTTGCGCCATGGCAAAACGCGTGACCGAATCCATCATCAGCAATACGTTCTTTCCGGTGTCCCGGAAGTACTCCGCAATGGCGGTGGCCACGAACGCGCCTTTCAAACGTGCGATGGCTGGCTGATTTGAAGTCGCCACGACGACCACCGAACGGCGGCGTCCTTCCTCGGTCAGATCCTTTTCCAAAAACTCGCGCACCTCACGACCGCGTTCGCCGATCAGCGCAATTACATTCACGTCCGCCTCGGCCTGGCTGGCCATCATCCCGAGCAGGGTGGACTTGCCCACGCCTGACCCGGCGAAAATCCCGAGACGCTGCCCCCGTCCGCAAGGCGTAAACGTATCAATGGATTTGATACCTGTTCTGAAAGTCTGATGGATGCGCTGACGCTTCAATGGATGCGGCGGAAGCGTATTCAACGATACCGTCTCTGCGGCGTAAAGAGGCCCCAGATCGTCCAAGGGCATTCCTAATCCGTCGATGACACGACCAAGAAGACTGGGTCCGACTGGAACCCGGAGCGTGCTGCCGAGCGCCACGACTTCACTGCCAGGATGGATTCCATGCATCTCGCCCAAGGGCATGAGCAAGACATGGTTATTTCGAAAACCAACCACTTCGGCGAGGGTCGAGCCGTCATGACGGGCAGATTCTATCCGGCAAATTTCTCCAACGGCGGCAAGAGGTCCCTCTGATTCGACCACAAGCCCGATCAATTGCACCACACGACCGTGGTTTCGTATAACCCGCGTTTCGCGAACGCGGCGGAGCATTCCTTCCAGCCTGTTGGCTGGTACCATGGTTGAATCCAAGATAGCACTCATGAAAGCAGGGATTTTTTCAAAGCATCAAGTTTCGTCTCGCGCCGCCCATCGATGACTCCAAAGCGCGTTTGCACCAGACAGCCACCGCGGCTGATTTCCGGAGATGAATGTATTCGAACTTTGCCATCGTCATCTGGTCTAAGCAGGATCGAGCCCATCTTTTTCAAGAGGTCTAAATCGGCTGGATTTAACCGCACATCGTACTCGGCGCTGTTCTCAACCTGCGCGAGGGATTCCCGGACGGCAGCTTCGATCATCTCGGCAGAAATGGGCATCTCTGCCACGAGTTTTTGCGCTATTTCCAGTGCCAGGGTGATCATAGTCTGCTCCGAATCACGAATCACCTGCGGTACCGCGTCCTTCAAAGACTTCATCGCCCCGTTGCAAAGTTCCTGCACATCCATGCGTTGTTGAACCAGCTGCGCGCTCAAAGCCTTCTCCGCGTCCGCGCGGCCTCGCTCATAACTCGCACGCAACTGAGCCTCGGAAGCCTCGCCGGGGGCGGGAACCTTGACTCCGGCCCACAGCCGCGCGTCACGCAATGGCTTGGTCAGCCGGATGGCCTCAAGCCACGGTTTCACTCGCTCCCTCCTTGGAACTGCTGTCGAGTTCGATTTCGCCTTCGGTTTCCAGCCGGCGCACCACATCGATGATTCGTGTCTGCGCGGCCTCGATGTCCCTCAATTTAAGCGGCCCCATGAAACTGACTTCCTCGTTGACCGTCTCGGCGGCACGCTTGGAGATGCTGGAGAGCAAAGCGTGTTTGAGCTTCTCGCTCGCCGTCTTGAGAGCAATGGCGAGGTCGCGCATATCGACTTCGCGAAGGATTTTCTGGAGCGAGCTGATGTCGAGTTCTGAAAGATCCTCGAAGGTGAACATCTTCTGACGGATGGCGGCTCCGAGTTCGGGATTGCGTTCCTCCAAACTCACAAGCAGCGCCTTGCTCAGGTTCTTGTCCATCGCGTTGAGAAGCTCCGCAGTGGTCTTGATTCCACCAGTCTGGCTCAATGCCCGCGTGGGCTTTCCGCCCACCCGCTGATTCAAAACTTCCACCAGCCTTTCGACGACCTCAATCGGGGTCGGAGCCAGATTGGCCAGTCTTTCGATCACCTGATCGCGAATCTCCGAGCGCAATAACGCCAGCACCTGGCCGCTCTTGTCAGGGTTCAAGAAGCTCATCACCAGTGCGATGGTTCCTGGCTGTTCCTGCTTGAGCAGGTTGCAAATCTGGCGTGGCTCCATATCGACGATCGTCTGCATCGCAGCTACGGGGGTCCGCGATGGCGCCACTCGTCTGATGACATCCGATGCGCGAAAGAGCCCGAGGGATTTTTCGAGAATGCCTTTGGTGTATTCCACTCCTCCCAGCACCGAAGCGCTGGCATCCACCGCAACTTCGGTGAACTCGCGGAGCACTTCCCGCTGCAATTCATGCGTGAGGAAGTTCGTCTTCACCATCTCGCTGGAGATGCTCTCAACCTCCGTTTCCGAAAGATTCTTGTAAACCTGGGCTGCACTTTCCGGCCCAAGCATGACCAGCAGAGCGGCCAGCTTCTGCACTTTGGACATTTTTGAAATGTCCATCGGCCCGGCTTCAGTTGATTCAGACTTTGCCATGTGATTACTTCGCGGGCTTGGCACCACGTGTCAGCCAGGTTCGCACTGCCTGGGTCATGTTCGCCGGGTTTTCCCGGATCAATTGGTTGAGCACATCCACGGTCACGACTCCCGGTTCCACCGAGCGATGACCGTTGCCGTTGCCGTTAAAATGGCCGTTGCCGTTCATGCCGGCTCGTGGCAGCGGGATCTCGATCGGAATGTCGTCGGACTTGGAGCGGCCCATCGCACGCCAGAACCCATAGAGAATGGCGAGCCCGAGCACTGGGAAAAGCAACTTGGTGCCGAGATCCGTCCAGTAACGCTTGTTCTCCTGAGTCTCCATTTTCTGAGTCAGCTCGATCATCGGCTGCTCGTTGAATGGGATCTCCTCCAGCGCGATCTCGTCCTTGCGCAACGGGTCCGTCTCCTGGATTCCTAACGCGCTCTGAACGATCCTTTTGAGTTTCTGAAGTTCCTCGGGCGTGCGCGGAAGCGCTTTGCGAGCGGTTCCGGTCCCTTCGAATCTCTGCGCGACAAAGATTGCCGCTGACAGCCTCTTAAAACCACCCGCGCCCTGCATCAGATTGCTGACCGTGCGGTTGATATCATACTGATTGGTCGTGTCCTTCTTCTTGGTCTTTTGCGTGTTCCCTGGTGAAGCGGCTGAAGCCACGGCATTCGTCTCAGTGGCCGTATTGCTCGCCGTTCCCGCCACACCTCCGCTGCCTGGCGTGGTTGTTTCGAGATTCTCGTCCCTGATCGTGGCGCTACGCACCACCTGACCCTCTGGATCGAACTTTTCTTCGTAGCGCGTGACTGTATCCCAATTGATGTCCGCGGAAACACGGACAACCGCCTGGCCAAGGCCGAGGACTTTGTCGAGCATCCCTTCCGCCTTCTTGGTCAGATACTGCTCAAGATTCCGACGGGCGGTTAGCTGGTTGTTTGACAGACCCACCAACGAATCAGGCTCATCGTTTTCCGAAAGCACATTGCCGAGATTGTCCACGACGGAAACGTTGCTGGCCGTCAGCCCCTCCACGCTGTTCGCCACGAGGAAGCGGATCGAGTTGACGCCAGACGCGCCGAGCTGGCCTCCACCCTTCATACGGATGAACACGGAGGCGGTGGGCTTCTTTTGATTGCCGACGAGCAAACGGTTCTCGGGCAGAACGATCATAACTCGCGCCGCCTCGATTCCATCGAGCTGTCCGATCGTCCGGGCCAGTTCGCCTTGCACCGCACGAGAGAAATTCGCGCGTTGAATGAAGTCGGAAATGCCGAAGTTTGGTTTGTCGAAAATTTCGAAGCCGACGCCTTCGCCCCGGGGAATCCCCTTTCCGGCAAGCTGCATCCGCATCTGATGAACCTTGTCGGAGGAAACATAAATACTGCCACCGCCGCGCGCCTTGTAGGGCACTTTGGCTTCTTCAAGGGCGGCGATTACCTTCGCAGCCTCGGCCTCGTCCAGTTTGCCATAAAGAAGGGCATATTCGGACCGGCCGGACCAGATGGCCAGCAAGGCCAATCCTCCGATTGCCGCCGCCGTCGCCAGAACCACGCTGATGCGCTGGTTCAGGCCGAGCTGTTTCCAGATGGTGAGTAGCTGGCGTCCGAGCTGTCCGAGTCCTTGGTTCATTTCGTGTTAAATTGCTGTCCGGTCTGGTTGTTAAATCTGCATGCGCATCAGCTCCTGATACGATTCCAGGAGCTTGTTGCGAACTTCCGCCATCAACTGAAAGGATACGCTGGCTTCTTCCATCGCGATCATCGCCTGATGCATCGAAACTCCCTGTCCGCTTAAAAGCCCTTTGACGGCTTCGCCAGCGGAGATCTGCTTGGCGTTCACCTCGCCAACCATGCGGCCAAGCACGTTGTCGAATGGGGCCGCCTGCGATGTCTTGTCCATCTGAGGCAACGGCATTCCCGTCTGGAGCTTTTGCAACTCCTGTCCTGGAATTTTTCCCGCTGCCAACGATTCCCGGGGGGCGATCCCCTGCCCTTGCGACATGGCCGATGTCATAACTCGCATTGCGGATAAGGCGTCCATGGTGCGTCAGCGTTTAGCGTTTGCCGATCTGGAGGGATTGCATGGCCAGGGTTCGCGAAGTCTTGATCACCGCGAGATTGGCCTCAAAAGCGCGGCCAGCAGCCATCAAGTCCACCATTTCACCGTGAACGTTGATGTCAGGCAGGGCAACAAACCCCGTCCTCTTGTCGGCCTGTGGATGAGAAGGGTTGTAGATCATTCTCGGTGGCGTGCTGTCCTTTTCGACGCGGGCGACGCGAACCATTTGCGGGCCTTCTCCCGATATCCCACCAAGCGTTCGCTCCTGATCGCGAAGCACGCTTTCAAAAATCACTTGTTGCCGTTGATAGGGCTTTCCATCGAGTCCCTTGGAAATGTTCGCATTTGAGATGTTCTGGCCAACGATATCCAGCCTCATGCGCTCGGCATTGAGAGCTGCCATCGAACTTTGGATGCCTGGAAGAAGAGAAAGCATAATATGAGTTAGCCTACCTTGCCGGTGATCGCGGCGCGGATCTTCAAGAGCGAGCCGGTGATGAGGGCTGTCTCGAGAGAGCTTTCAACGGTGTTCTGGGTCATGCGTGCCATCTCCTGCTCGATATTGACTGTATTACCATCAGCCCGGACCGCCACCGCCTTGTCATCCGGAGTCAGCATTGGAGTCATCGCGGAAATACGCGCCATATCTCCCGAGGCAACAGCTTCACGGAGTTGATTTTCGAATGCCGGGGCGACATCCACCCGCCGATAGAGAGGCGTCTCGATGTTCGAGATGTTACTGGCGATTGCCTGATGCCGCAGTGCGCTGACATCCAGCATCCGCTTTGCGGCTACGTAATTTGATTGGCTGAACAGTGCGTCGATCATGGCTCCAGTTAAATTTCGCTGAACATGACTTAGCACCACAAGTGCCACCGGCAAAAAGCACCTGATTCCAACGACTTACCCAAACCACCGGGGAGCAGCGGCAAAAGTTTCCACCCCCCGAGATCAGGCAGAGGCAAGAATGTTCACAAAGGTTGTTGACCTCGTCACGGTGAAGAATCCATATCCAACCATGCCCATGAAACCAATCACCCGCCGGCGGTTCATCGCATCGTCCGGCAAAGCCACCGCCACCTTCGCTGCTGGTTCCGCCCTGCTCGGCGTCCCACGCATCGCCCGTTCCCAAAGTTCAGGCGAACAGATTGTCCTCGCGCTGATCGGTGCGGGTGGACGTGCCGCCTCCCACTCCAGCGGAATGTCCCGGTTGCCTGGCGTGGAGTTCAAGTATGTGTGCGACATCTGGAAGGATCGAGGTGCAGGCATCATGAAGGATTTGAGCAGCGTGCAGAAGCGGGCGCCTCAACGCATATCTGATATGCGCACCGCTCTTGATGACAAGGAAGTCAATGCCGTGGTCATCGCCACGCCAGACCACTGGCATGCGCTCGCCACTATATGGGCCTGCCAGGCCGGCAAGGATGTTTACGTGGAGAAAAGCCCCTCCATAAGCATCTGGGAAGGTCGCAAGATGATCGAGGCGGCCCGAAAGTATAAACGCGTCGTACAGGTTGGCTTCCAGAATCGCAGCGGCCCCTACGCGGCCTCGGCGCGAGATTACATCGCCAGCGGGAAGCTCGGTCGCATCGTGCATGTGAAGGTTTACAACATGCTCGACGGCTCCAAATGGGAACCCAAACCCGACGGCGAACCGCCTGCAGGGCTTGACTGGGACGCCTGGCTGGGGCCGGCGCCTTTCGTGCCCTACAACGCAGGACGTCACTTGAACTGGCTTCCGTGGTGGGATTACAAGGGCGGCACCCTCGTTGACGATGGCAGTCACCAACTGGACTTAACCCGAATGGCCCTGGGCGATCCGCCGCATCCGAAGTCTGTGCTCTGCATCGGCGGCAATTATGCGTTCCAATCGAAGCGTGAGGTTCCCGAGTTTCAGTGCATCACCTACGACTACGGCGATTTCGCCATGACATGCGAGAGCGGCAACGCGACGAACTATATGCGCAAATTTCCGGGCGAAGTTCGTTTCGGCGACAAATGGCCCCATTGGCCGACGTCGGCCACGCGGGTGGAGATCTATGGCACCAAGGCCATGATGTATCTCGGACGGCACGGCTGCGGCTGGCAGGTGGTGGTTGAGGGCGGAAAGATCATCGATCAGGACAAAGGTTACTTCCCGGACAAGTGGCATCAACCGAACTTCATTGAATGTGTCCGCACGCGGAAGCAGCCGAACGCCGACATCGAACAGTCCCATCACAGCGCCTGTCTCGTCCACCTGGCGAACACCTCCTATCGTGTCGGGCAGAAACAACTGCTGTTCGATGCCACCACGGAACGGTTTACGAACAACGACGACGCCAACGCGCTGCTCAAGCCGGCATATCGGAAACATTACCGGATCCCGGAACAGGTCTGATCGACGGGAAACCGCTCACCCCTCGTTCAACAACTCATGGATCTCGTCCCAATTCAGCGATCCGGCAAACTCTTCCTCGCCAGTCAGCGTGCTCTGAATGATGTCGCGCTTGCGCTTTTGCAGGCTGAGGATCTTCTCCTCGACCGTGCCGCGCGTGATCAGCTTGTAGCTCGTCACGACACGGGATTGTCCTATGCGGTGGGCGCGATCCGTGGCTTGATCTTCCACCGCGGGATTCCACCAGGGATCGAAGTGGACCACCGTGTCCGCGCCCGTGAGGTTGAGTCCGACGCCGCCCGCCTTAAGGCTGATGAGAAACACAGGGATCTTCTCCTCCTTCTGGAACCGTTCCACGACAGCGGCACGGTTCACTGTCGAGCCATCGAGATAACAATAATCCAACTCCTCCGCTTTCAACCGTTCCTCGATCAGTTTCAACATGCTGACGAACTGGCTGAAGACCAGCACGCGATGTCCGCCATCGAGCGCTTCCTCCAGCAATTCACCGAAGAGATCCAATTTTCCGGATGCCGATGCGGGGTCGATGTTCTCGAGCTTAAGCAAGCGCAGATCGCAGCAAATCTGCCGCAGTCGCAACAGGGTGTTCAGCACCACCATCCGGCTCTTCTGCAAGCCCTGTGATCCCACCGATTCCATCACCTCCTTGCGCCCGGCATCAAGCACCTGCTGATACACCGCGCGCTGATCGTCCGTGAGTTCGCAGAAGGACACTTGCTCAATCTTCGCCGGCAGATCCGCCGCGACGTCCCGCTTGAGCCGCCGCAGGAGAAACGGTTTCACCCGTCGCGCGAGCCGCGACTGGGTCTCCACATTCCGGTCACGCACGATGGGCAATTCGTAGCGCTCCCGAAAGTCCTTCGCGGCTCCGAGGTAGCCGGGCATCAGGAAGTCAAAGATCGACCACAGATCGAGCACCGAATTTTCAAGAGGTGTTCCTGTGAGCACGAGGCGATGCCGGGCGCGAATCGCCTTCACCGCCTGGGCGTTCTGCGTCTGCCGGTTTTTGATATGCTGCGCTTCATCCAACACAACGTTATCAAACTCAATCGGACGGTAGAGGTCCGCGTCACGTCGAACGAGTGCATAACTGGTGATCACCAGGTCCGAAGCCGGAATCTGAGGAAATAAAAGTTGACGCTGCGGCCCATGCAACATCAGCACGCGGAGGCCTGGCGTGAATTTCCGCGCTTCGTTCGCCCAATTGACGACGAGCGAAGTCGGACATACCACCAGTGTAGGAAGCCGCGCTTCCCCGGATTTCATCAGGTCCAGCTCCGCCCGGATGAAGGCGAGCGTTTGCAAAGTCTTCCCCAGCCCCATCTCGTCCGCGAGAATGCCCCCAAAATTGTTTGCGCGGAGAAACCGCAGCCAACCCACTCCCTGCTTCTGATAAGGGCGTAGCACCGTTTCCAAATCACCAAGCGGCGGGACATCCAGCTTCGCTTCCCCCGATTGACGGACGGCGCGTTCACGCCAGGCCGCCGGTGCTTGCACGGTCCATTGCGTTTTGTCCTGCAACGAGGCCTCCAGGTAACTGGCGTGCGCATTGTCCAGGCGATAGCCCTGATCGTGTTGCCGAGGCGCGCAGTCGAGCAGCACTTCCTCAAATTCCTCCACCGCGCCGGTGTCAATGATCGCGAACTTTCCGTTCTTCAACCTCGTGTGGCTCTGGCCAGTCAGCACCAGCCGCTGGATGTCCGCGGCGGAAAACCGTTCGCCCCCGGTCGTGCCGTAAGAGACATTCAGATCGAACCATTGCTCGCCCGAAGGCGTGATCTGAAGACGTGGTTCGATGCGCTCGATGTTCTGGGCTGTGCTGCGCTCGAGGCGCTCTTCAAGGGTCACCTTCCATTCCTTCTCCAAACGCGGAAACTCGCGCGCGAAGAAAGTCAGCACCGGCGTCTGGCCGACGAGCAGATAGCGCCCGTTGGAATCAGGCCCCGTAAATCCGTAGCGCAACAACCTTTGCAATGCCTTCTGCTCCGAAATCAGATCCCGTGTTGAATATCTTGTGAGCACCGTCGGATCTGGCATCCACAATGATTCATCCTTGCTCGTCACACCCACCGTCATGATGCGGACGCCGTAGCCGCACTGAAGTTGCGCTTCCAATCGTGCGATGCCTCCCGCCAGGTTGAGGAAGAACTTCGGCGGTTGTGGTTCGAGCACGAAGTCTTCGATCTTGAAATTCGCGCGCACCTCGCACGCCTTGAGAAGCGCCGGCCAGTCAGCGTTCAGAAACATCGGGACCTGAGCTCGCGGCAGCGTGACCGCTCCCTTGAAAATGCCGGCACACACTTTCGGCAGTGCAACGCGCTGAAACTTGTGATCTGCGTAACTCCAGCAAGCCTCACCGACGATCAGTGTTCCAAGGTTCGCGCCGGATCGCAGGGTCAGCCGAATCTCTCCCGCCTGCGTCAGCTCGGCATCCACACCTAATCTCATTGCCTCGGCGGCCACCTCGACCACCTGCCCCCTTCCGAGCGTTAGCCGGGGGAAACCGGCGAGACGATCCAGCAGGCTGGCGAACTCGGGTAACGATACCATGATCATCGCGGGTATTTCACCGGCACCGAGTTGTTCCAACCGATCCAACACGCACCCATCCAACCCGGAGAGCTTGAACGGAACCGTCAGCGGCAGCGCATTCAGCGGCACACGTCCCCTGCCCCATTGCCCTTCGATGCAGATCATGGCTTTCCCCCTGGCCAGCGCTTGCGTGAAATTCGGAGGAATAATCAGGAAGAGTTCCAGCGCCTCGCCTTCGCCATCAGTAGAGCGCAGCAGCCGTTTGCCGCTCTTTGGAGGTGGAACCGCTCCGGTCCTGCCGACAGATCCGACTCCCGGCGTACCAGGTTTCGTTAACGATGCTGAAGATCCTGCAACTGCTCCCGTACCGACGCCCAAATGATGCAGTCCCACCGCCACTGAGTGCGCGCAAATGGTCCCCCATTGGCGCGAGGCCCGGCAACTGCACAGGTTCTCGATGTCGATGCTCCCCTTGATGACCAGGCCGGCACGATAGGATGTGCCGCCCTCCTCGACTACGCCCTTGAGCACCGGTGGGGTCCAGTTTGAACTCAGCACACGGCCTTGCGCCACAAAGGCTCGAGCGTGCTTCACCGCCTCCCAACCGGCGATCTTCGCGAGATATGCTTCAGTCAAATCCACGAGAATTCAGATTCGACTCAGAGCAAAATCCCCGCAATGCAGGCCGTCATGTAACACGCGAAAAGACCACCCACCATCGCCTTCAAACCCAGTTGCGCCAGATCAGTTCTCCGGCTCGGCGCAATCGCTCCAATGCCTCCGATCTGAATCGCCACGCTCGCGAAGTTGGCGAAACCACAGAGCGCGTATGTCGCCAGCGTAAAACTTCGTTCATCCAGCGCCGCTCTTTGCGCGCTCAAACTCATGTAGCCAAAAAACTCGTTCAACACGATGCGCTCTCCGAGCATCTGCCCAACGGCGAGGCAATCTTTCGATGGGATGCCCATCAACCAGGCGAAGGGGGCATTCAGGTAACCCAGGACTTCCTGGAGAGGCTTGGAAGTTTCCCAACCAAACGGATGGACCACGTAACCGAGCAGCCAGTTCGCCGCCGCCACGACAGCCGTGAAACCAATCAGCATCGCGATGACATTGATCGAGAGCTTCATTCCATCGCTCGATCCGAGGCATAGTGCATCGATGCCATTGAGGCTTTCCCGCTCGATCCGGGCATTCGCGCCGCTGGCAGTTTCGCTGCGCTCCGTTTCCGGCACCAGAATCTTGGCGATCAGCAACGCCGCCGGCGCGCTCATGACCGATTGCGTGATCAGGTGGCCCGCCGATATCTTCAACATGCCAGAATAAACTGCCAGCACGCCGCCAGCAATGTTGGCGAACCCACCGATCATCAGGCAGTTCAACTCGCTCCTCGTCATGCCTGGCAGATACGGACGCACAACCAGGGGTGCTTCCGTCTGGCCCATGAAAATATTCGCGGCAGCCGCCAGAGTTTCGCTCCCGCTGGTTCCCATCACCCGACGCATCACCCACGCCATGCTTCGGACAATGATTTGCAACACTCCGTAATGGTAAAGCAGCGAAGACGCGGCAGCCACGAGGATGATCGTTCCGGTCAGCGTGATCGCGAGGACAAAGGAATTCTCAACGCCGAAAGCCTTGCCGGCCACATCCGCCCTGGCCAACGGTCCAAACACCAGCCGGCTCCCCTCGTCCGCGAATCCGATGAACCGATCCACCACCGACTGGCAGCCATTAAAGAAAGTCAGCCCGGCATCGGTGCGCAACACGAAGACCGCGATGGCAAATTGCAGCCCCACACCCCACAACACCACCCGCCAGGGAAAGAGTTTTCGCTTTTCGGACATTGCCCAGGCCATCGCCACAAGCGCCACGAGCCCGAATGCACTGGTCAACTTCAACATCATGTTCACACAGGATAGCTCGACCTCAGCGCGGTTGTCGAACCAACTCAACAGTTCACAGAGGAACAAGGCATCAAAATCCGGTTGTCTTTGGTCAAACGGCTTGGAATCCCTGCCTTGGGTGCAACTTTTTGCCCGGAATTGCTAGCCAATCTCGAGCGATTCCTCAACCAGTGCGGTTGCCGGCAGAGTCACCAGGACGCGAGTGTGCGAATTGGGAACGCTCTCAATCGCCAGTTCGCCGCCGTGCAATTCGATGAGACGTTTGGTGATGATGAGCCCCAATCCCGAACCTTGTTGCTCGTAGAACTTCCGCTCGAATTGCATGTGAGCGCCTATTTTGTTCACTTGCTCGGGTGTGAACCCTCGTCCTTGATCATCTATTATGAGCAGGAAAGAATCCTCGCGAAGGAGAGAGGAAACGGTCACCGATTTCCCGGCATCTGAAAACTTAAAGGCGTTATCGAGCAACTCGTGGATGACCTTGTCGAGCTTCTCCGGTGAAAGCGCCAGACTTGCGCCAGTCAAATGCAAAACCAAATCTCGTTCTCGTCCCGCACGACGGGCCGCCTGCTGTGCGGAGTCGGAGATCACAGCGGAAGGGACCGGATACCGTGCCTGCCGAACAGCCATGACTCGCTTCGCGTCGGCCGCCACCACTTCAATCTGTGAGTAGAGCAGGAAGTTTTCGATCGTGCGACGAAGCCTGATCGCGGCAGAGTGAATGTTACTTGCCGCTTCCGAGATCTCCGCTGGCGGCATGTTGGCAGCGTCATCCACGAGGATTGATGAAAAACCGAGTATGCCGGTGATCGGTGTCAGCAATTCATGGGGGAGAGCCATGCTGATGTTGCCACGAAGCTCCTCCAGTTTTTGCTCGGCGTGACGCGATATGACGGCTTTCTTCTGGATCCGGGTCTTAACCGTGGCGAGCAATTCAGCCATCGTAAAGGGCTTCGTGAGGTAGTCATCCGCGCCAAGTTCCATTCCATGACGCATCGTTGGCTTTTCGGAAACGCCGGTCAGGAAAATGAATGGAATGGTGCTGGTGGCCGGATTCTCCCGGAGCTTCGCCAAGGTTTCAAATCCGTCGAGTTCCGGCATGTGGACATCGCAGATGATCAGATCGGGTAAATGTTGCTGCGCCATGTCAAGACCCACCAAGCCGTTCTCTGCCGTCACGACGTCGTAGTCATTGATAGACAGCATGTCGCTGATAAGGCTTCGCACATCAGCCGAATCTTCAATAATCAGTATCTTGTTCATCAGTTTCTGTTGAGCCAGTGCTTCTACCTGCTCCCGGCTGCCAACCGAAGTTTCAAAGACGCTACACCCGGAATCCCAGCGCGAGCAAGCTTCACTGTCCTCACACATGCCACGATTACTTCGATGAGGCCGTGGCACGTCAAAAATTTTCGGCTTCGAGCATCCATCAAATTTGCAAGCAGCTTCGCCTGCCACCCAGCGCCGCCTCAAACCGGTCAACAGTCGAAACCACGGTCATCGTGTCCAGGAAGCTGTCCAAACACTTCTCGTCCATTTTTCTTGCGGTGCAGCGGCTGAAATGTGACCTACTACATAGCCATGACCAAACCCGATCTGTCCGGCTTGAGCATCCTGATTCTCGAGGATGAGGTTCTTCTGCGTAAACAAATCCACAGTTGCCTGGAGAAACTGGGCGCCGATGTGACGAGCGTGGAGTCGGTTGAGCGTGCTCGCAAGCTCGCGCATGATCTTAGCTTCGACTTTGCGCTTCTCGATGTGAACCTGCCTGATGGACTGGGCACTGATCTCCTGAAGGAAAAAGCATTCTCAGCAGCCACTGGAGTCATCATCATGACGGCGCAAGGGGGCGTTGACGGCGCCGTGGAAGCCATGCGCCTGGGAGCGCTGGATTACCTTGCCAAGCCCTTTGATCCCCTCGAGCTGCCCCTCGTCATGAGTCGCGCCCGCCGGACGAAACAAAGCGAACGCCTGGATGAACATCAGAAGTCCGAAGCACCTCGAGGTGCTGATGGATTCTTCTTCGGTGCCGCCCTCGCGCCGCTACATGCGCAGCTTGATAAGATTCTCGCCGCTGACCAGCGCATGCAAAGCGGCCTCCCCCCCGTTCTCATCCACGGGGAGACCGGCACCGGCAAGACCACGATCGCCCGATGGCTTCATGGAAATGGCCCTCGCGCGCGACAACCGCTGGTCGAGATCAACTGTTCGGCCCTCCCGGAAACACTGGCGGAGTCAGAGCTTTTCGGCCACGAGCGCGGCGCATTTACAGACGCCCGGACCGCACGAATGGGACTGTTCGAGGCCGCCAATGGTGGAACACTTTTCCTGGATGAATTACCAAGCCTGTCGCTGCCCCTCCAGGCCAAGGTCCTCACCGTGATCGAAGACCAAAAAATCCGACGTGTCGGCGGCAATCGGGAAATTCCCGTGGATGTTCGCATCATCGCGGCGACAAACCGCGACTTGAAGGCGACGGTCGCGGCTGGGCACTTCCGCGAAGACCTTTTCCATCGTCTCGACCTTTATCGGGTTGAAATCACGCCATTGCGGGAACGAGGAGAGGACATCCTGCGATTGGCGGAAGCGTTGATGGACCGGCTCGCCAAGCGGCATCGGCTTCCTCGAAAGCCGATTCACGCCATAGGCTGCCAAAGCCTGCTTTCGTATCGTTGGCCAGGCAATGTCCGGGAGCTTTCGCATGAACTGGAGCGGGCGATTGTGTTTGAAGAGAACGAGGAACTTAAATTCGACAAACTCCATGCCGTTGCAGTCCAGACTTTGCCGATGCAACCTTTACCGCTGAACCTGGCTGCGAATCTGGCGAACACCCCAGTGGCGGCTGCGCCGGCGTCGGACGACTGGTTCCAACCTAACTTTACCTTCCCGCAAGAAGGGTTCGCCCTCGAGGAAGCGATCAATCGCCTTATTCATCACGCTCTCAAGCAGACCGGTAGTAATGTTTCCGCAGCCGCACGCCTCCTGGGGGTATCCCGGGATTATGTTCGCTATCGTCTGGCTGGGCAAAAACAGCCATTAGAACTTGGGAAGGATTCCCCGGAATCCTGACGCCTTGAACGAATTCACTTGGGCGCGTAGCCCAAGTGTAGGATTGATCACACCATTAACTATACTGAGCGCGGTCACAAACTGCGCTTTTGGCACCGTGACACTTGAGTTGTCAAGTAGCTCACAATCAATGGGAAGTGACCATTTTCGCTCGATTTCAAAAAGCGCAATCTATGGCCGCGCAGAGTATACTTCACAAAAGCTTGCCAAAACGTCACATTGAGCGGCGAACTGCTTAGGTTCACCTATGGCACACTCCTTGCATGAGAGAACACGAGACGGATCACCGGGTGGGTCCAGTCTCGCAAGCGTCGAATGAGTAATATGAAGACATTAAACAGATTGGTAGTTTTCCTGGCATCCTGCACTCTGATCATGGGAGTCGCCAACGCGCAGAAGTCTCCAGCCCCATACACCGGCCCAACCATCCGCAAGTCCAATTCCGAGACAGACTCCGGCAAATCCACGTCTAAAGACAGCAATGACTCCAAGGTTACCGATGGTTCTACCCCAACGTCTGAGAAGCAAACTGAAGACAAGTCACCAAAGCCAGACCCACAAGGCAAAGAAGTGTCGAACAATGTTCGACAGTTACTGGATGATCTGAAGCAATCCAGCTCAAAATTTCTGGAAGAACAAAAAACCCTTCGCCAGCAACTCAAAGATTCCTCGGAAGACGAACGATCCAGGCTTCGACGCGAGATTCAAGAGAAACGCCAAACTTTCATGGATCACCAGCTCGCCGCTCGCGATGAAATCCGAAAACTCCTGGCTGAGATCAAAGATCAATTCAAAGACCACCGCGATGTGTTGGATGCGGCCAAGGAGCAGCGTCGTGAGGGAAGCCGCTCGCGCAAGGGTGGCGGCGATTAGTCTATTTTTCACTCCCGGCTTACTACGCTGAAGCAACACCTTGACGATGAAAGTCGCCGGGTGTTTTGCGTCACTTTTCAATCGCCTAACCGTTCGCACAAAAGGCACCGATCAGCTGCAAGGCATCTGTTTTCAATACGCAACATCGCAAGAGTTCTCATCATGCTGACGACGACCGCTGCCTTGCGCTCTGGCAGTGCCGAACCAATCACAAAACCAGAGAATCCTCCTGGCGGTTGGGATACCACTTACACTTTCAAGACAAGTTACGGATTCAAGGATAACGTCCTTTTTCGTCCGCAACTTCCAGTCGCAAGTTCGTTCGCCATGATCAGCGCGGATGTGATCCTCTGGCGGCCGCCAGAACCATTGTGGGACCTCATGTTCATCACTTCCGCGGAATACACTCGTTACATTCCAGGTTCAGAAGTGACTGGAGAAACCACAGCGTTTAGCCAATTCCAGGTGAAAAGAGATCTTGGTCAGAAGTGGCGATTCAGCCTATCGCTTCAATACCTGTTCTTTGATCAAGTGTTGGATAACTCTGACCTGGATCAGTTGTTCAGCACACTTCAGCTTCAAGGTCACAGTCTCTCCATTCAGCCCTCGCTTCGACGCGAAGCTCCCAATGGCATGTTTGTCGAAGCGGGCTATACAATAACCAGGCAGCACTATCAGTCGGTTGTGGATGATGAATGGCAGTTGGGGCCCAGGTTCTCCATCGGGAAATCGTACGGGAACCGTTCGGAATTTTCGCTCGGGCTCCAGTTCCTCCAACGGAGGTTTGATGACAGGCAACCTCGTTCCGCAGATGGTTTGTCCACGATCCAAGACTCGCTGAAATATCAACAACTGGAAACTTCCCTGGTTTGGAACCACCATTGGGACGGACAACGCCGCTGGCGAACAAGCACACGGTTGGGCTTTCTCCGGAACAACGACAATTACTCCGGCTATTACGACTATGACCGCTTTCGATTGACTGAACAGTTGCGCTACCGTTCCAGAGGTTTCCAGTTTCGCGCCGAGCTGAAACTATCGCAATACGAGTATGCCCTGCAACACGCCGGTCCCAGCGACCCGGCGCAAAGGAGAAGAACCATGAGCTACGCCAGCATCCGTGCCGAAAAGAACCTCCGCGAGCACCTCATGGTTTTTACCGAATACTCCCACGAGCGTTCCCTCTCAAACTTGAGATCCGACTCGTATCAAGCCAACACCATTTCAGCAGGTATCGAACTCGAGTTCTGAACGCGTCTGCTTGCGGCATAGTTTTCATGAACAATCCTCATGAAAAGCCCCTCAAATATGCGAAACTGCTTTCTCCTTTCTGTGGCGCATCGTTTTTGCTCCAATGCAGGCACTCGCTGGCCTTTGGCAACAGGCGAACGTTTGTGATCAGAAGAGGTAACAAAAACCAACAAGTCAGATGGAACCTGCGACTCCGGCACGTGGCAGCAGGGGCAATTGTTCTGACACTGGCAATCTTGCTTGGCGTAATTCTCCTCGGGAGGCACCAATTGCGATCCCTCGTTCGCAACCAAATCGTCGGCCGCGATGCCGAGGTGCTTCAAAAGCTTTGGATGCAAGAGCAGACATCAGAGTGGTCCGCTACTTTTGAGACGGTCACCGACGATCCTGCGGATCACTTGATGTCTCTCCTCGACACCAACCGATTCCGACTCCTCCCCTCAGTAAAAGGCACCAGGCTCTTCGATAAGAGCGGGAATTTTGTCATCCCTTTTCCGGAGGATCTCCCGGATGCCAGGTTGGCGGAAAGCGACTTTAGGCGCATTCAAGATCTCAATCCAGTGGCGCACTTTCAGCCACATTTCTCGACCAGGGATCTGGGGATGAGTCAGGACCAAAGTTCACACAAGTCACTTCCGATCCTTGAAATCCTCCTTCCTCTCCACACTCCCGAAAAGAATCGATTGCTCGGCGTGGCGCAGTTCCTCCTCGATGGCACCAGCATCAGCAGGGAGTTCGAGGACTTGGACCGAAGCCTGAACCGCCAGGCGATCGCTGCTTTCTTGATCACAGGATCCGCTGTTTCGATTGTCCTCGGGCTCGCTTTCCTGGCACTCCATAAGAGCAATCAGTTGCTCGCGCACCGTTCTCAATCGCTGCTTCAAGCCAACCGGGAATTGACTCTCGCGGCCAAAACCTCGGCGCTCGGATCAGTCACGGCTCATCTCTTGCACGGTCTCAAGAATCCGCTTTCCGGACTGCAGAACTTCATGACAGAACACAATTCGGAACCAGCCGACGGCGCCCAGGTAGATTGGGCGGGTGCCATCGCGACGACGCGCCGGATGCATGACCTCGTCAACGAAACTGTGCGCGTGCTCAGGGAACACGAAAGTGGAATTGATTACGAACTCTCTGCTGACGAACTGGCTCAACTCGTCCAGTCCAGACTCGAAGTTGCCGCAAGACAATCTGGAGTCATCCTTGTTAGCCGGTCCACGGCGAAGGTGTCTTTGAACAATCGCGAGGCCAACATCGTGCTTCTAATCATTGAGAATCTCCTCAACAACGCGATCCAGGCAACTCCGAAGGGCAAGGCCGTGACTCTGCGCATTCAACTGACGGATTCCACTCTCTTCTTTGAAGTGGAAGATCAAGGAGCTGGCCTTCCTGATCACTTGAGATCAGTTCTCTTCCAGCCCTGCCAGTCCACCAAGGAAGGCGGCAGTGGCATCGGCCTCGCCATCAGCAAGCAGCTTGCTGCCTCCATCGGCTCCGAGCTTTCCCTAAAACAAAGCACTATTCATGGGTGTCTCTTTGTTCTGGCAGTTCCGGTGGCGGAGCTGGCTTCGCATCGATCACAATCTCACCTCGCTTAGTCCTCCAGGAGATGCTCAACACCTGCGCCAAATGCAACCTCGGACAGTTGTGCAGGTTCATCTTCACGATGTTCATCTCATCGGCATGCCTTCATGGTGTCGAGCCGCTCATCCGCTGGAGATGGTCCAATCCAATGCCTCATGGCAACAACGTCGTCGATCTCATCCTTGCCAATGGCATTTATTTCCAAGTGGGTGATCGCGGCCAAATTTACACCAGCACCGACAACCAGACCTGGACCCCTCGCGAAAGTGGCACTCGCAAGGCATTGCGAAGCCTTTGTTTCTTCCGCGACAGATCGTTCGCTTCGGGCGAGGAAGGCGCAATTGTCTCGGCTGATTCCAAATTGAAATTTGCCTTCACTCAACTGAACACTGGGGACTGGCTCGAGGGGCTGGCCTGCTCATCGGATACAATCGTGGCAGTGGGAGATAATGCGGCGATCTACTCAAGTTCTGATGGCACGAACTGGCAGCGTCAGGCGGTTGCGTTCACGGATTGGCTGCGAAGCGTTGCATTCGGGATGCCGGGCAATAAGCCCGCTTTCGTGGCGGTCGGAGAACAGGGCTTCGTTGCCACAAGTTCAAATGGACTTCAGTGGCAACGCGGATCTGCCTTCACCACCGTTGATCTCAACCGGGTCGCCTGGCTCAGAGGACAGTTCTGGGTCGTTGGAGACCAGGGAACCGTGTACACGAGTTCCGACGGCCAAAGATGGACCAAAGTTCTCACGGGGGCGACGGGCCCACTAAACTCCATCGCGGCTTCACCGGGTTCAATGATTGTTGCGGGTGACAAGGAATTGCGGCTGCATCAGGGAGCCTCAGGTTGGTCCGATGAATTATCAACATTCAAGCTGTCTCCTGCTCCAGGGGCTACATATCTGAGTGCCTTGCACAATGGCACGAACTTCATCGTGGGCGGCCGCTCCGGCCTGCTGGTCGAGGGACGTGAACCAAACTCTGCTTCGCAATCCTCATGGATCTCTTTGGATGCCTCCCCGAGGGAATGGCTGTGGGGCATCAAATCATTCCCCGCCGCCTTCATCGCCGTCGGGGACCAGCGGAGAATACTGACAAGCATCAATGGGATCGCGTGGACAGCGGAAACCGTCCCCGCCGGTGCCAATGAGGACGTATTGCTCGGAATCGGCGGCAGAACCAACCTGGCTATCGCGGTGGGCACGTCAGGAACCATTCTCCTCAGCCACGGAGAACTGTTGCCTGTCGTCTCCACCAATCTCAATGGAACTATCAGCACCAACCTGATCGATTCTCTTGGCTTGGACTGGGAACAAGTCTCCCCTCCACAACCACCACAGGATCTTCAAGGAGTGGCGACTTTTGGTGATCTCCTGGTTCTATCGGGAAGCACTGGCACAATCCTCACCAGCAACGATGGGCAAACTTGGAAAAAGCAGCTCACGCCCACCACCTCGTTTCTGTCGGGTGTTGATGCCAGCCCTGCGGGACTGGTGGTGGTGGGTCGTGACGGGACCATTCTCACGAGCGCCAATGCCAACCTCTGGCAAAAAAGAGTCTCGAACACCACCAACTGGATTTACCGGGTCAGATCACTCAACGGGAAATGGATTGCCGTGGGTGAGGGCGGAGTCCTGCTCACCAGCACCGACACGGTTTCATGGAAAGCTCAGAGTAGTGGGACTAAGAGTTGGCTCAACGATGTGTGCTGGGATGGTTCGACCTTCTTTGCGGTTGGCACTCAAGGTACGGTGCTTAGGAGCTCCGATGCGGTCACCTGGACCAATACTGATGCCATCACTGGCAAATCCCTGACAGGCGTCGCAACAGACGGGTTTCGACTGGTGACTGTCGGCGTTGAGGGAGTCATTCTTCGATCCAGGATTCGGACGCCCATTTTCCCGGTCGTTTTTGTCAGACACCCGACGAATTCCACTCAAAACATGTTTTTGTTCGGCGGTGAAACGGATCAACACTTCCGTCTCGACAGAAGCGTGGACCTGCAAAATTGGTCCACCGGGCCGGAGCTCGATATTTTGGACCCATCTGGGACTCTCATCTACGAGGACACGTCTCCAAATGAGTTCGATCGGCAGTTCTTCCGTGGAGTAACCATCCCGTAACATCCTCCTTTGAGAAGGTGAAGAATCCGTCCTGACGCACCAGTTGCCCCGCCTCCGCAAGATCTGCTTTTATCGCGACAAACGCCGCGTATCGAAATACCTCTCTGAACTGAAATCCCGCTTGCGTGTCGTGAATTGACCGACAAACTAGGCCCAACGGAAGGCATAATCCATGAACGAACCATTGAATTCCCGCTTTTGCACCACTTTCACCGCCGCACTCATCACCAGCGTCTTCGCTGCTCTCTCCGTGTCCGCCGCTGACGTGAAAAGCTACGGCGTTGCCCGCATCGCCAGCTTTGCTCAGAACAGCACTGGGGCACCAACTGCGGATCCGGCCGCGCCATACACGGGATTTTTTGGAGTGAATCCCGATGACTTCAGCGCCATCAACACGATCACGGTGACAACTCCGAGCGGTGCCACCTTCCCGCTTCCAGAAGTGACCGATTACCAGCTTTCACAAAACTTCGGAGACCAAGCACAACTCAACAACGCCTTTGGCCCCGGCGTTTACACCTTCAATTTCGACACCTCCAACGATGGTACGAAAGCCGTCAAACTGAACCTCCTTGCGACCGCGTTTGGATCCGCACCTCAACTTTCAAACTTCACGGCACTGCAGACCGCCAGCGCCGACGGCTTTACGATTCAGTGGTCGCCATTCAACGGAGGCACAGCCGATGATCTGATCGAACTTTTCGTTCTCGATTCCTCCGGCAATGAAATTTTCAACTCAGGCGGTCTGTGGGATTTCGGCGCTCTGAACGGAACCGCGACCTCATATAACGTCGAATCCGGCTTCCTCGATCCAGGCCAGACTTACGATGCGATTCTCCGATTTGCCAAAGTGATTGTCAAAGACACCACCTCGTACTTAGGCGCATCAGGTCTGATTTCTGTAGGTCAACAAACCAAGTTCAAGATCAAAACCTCGGGCACCAGCAGCAACCCAGCGGGCGGCAGCTCCCCAACCATCCTTATTACATCTCCGCTCGATGGAGCCACTGCCGTTCCTTCGGTGACACCGATACTCATCGCATTTAGCTCACCAATGAAGCCTGTGGCGTCGATCACGTGGTCAGGCAACGGGGTCGATTCCTCGAAATTCAGCTACACCTGGCCAGATCCCACGGTCCTTAGTATTTCCTATTCTGGTGGTTTACCCGGCGGCACCTTGATCACCATGACCCTCACCTCCGGCTTCACGGACTTGACGGGAATACCCATTGCACCGAAGACCATCTCCTTCACGACAGCAGGCACACCCGGTGGCGGGACAACAAACCCGCCCGACAATTGCAATCCTGGAGGACCAGGTGGCTTGGGAGGAACTGTTTTGATCAGTAAAAATCTGAAGTTCCTCCAGACTGGCACACCAGCCCCCAGCTTATCACCACAAAATGGAGCTGGTTTTACCGCCATCATCAGTTCACCAACTAAAAATCCTGTCATTGCCGTCAACATTACACTGCCCAACGGAATTCAAAAACCAGTGGAAAGCCAATTCGGGCAATTTCTCTATCTTGTGCCGTTCGCTACACAAGCGGCGCTCGACTCCCAGTTTCCCTCCGGTAACTATGTCGTGAAGCTGACACGTCAGGACGGCGTCGCTCAAAATATCACTCTCCAGCTCGGCGACGCACCGCCCACGCCCCAACTCTCGAATTTCAGCGAAGTCAACAATTACAATTCCACGATTGATACCACCTTTCGTTGGGCTGGATTTGTTGGAGCAGGAGTTAACGACGGCATTCAATTCAGCCTTGAGGATGTCCAGAACAAGCGTTTCGATGCTCCTGATCCTTGTGTTCCGCGCGAGCTGGCTAACACAGCCACGTCGATCGTCGTCCCGAAGAATCTTCTCAGTGCCTCCGGCGAAATCACCGGTGACTTGAACTTCAGCCGATTCGCATCGAACAACTCAGTCACTGACATCCGGGGCTTTGCAAGCTACAGTAAGATTGTCAGTTTCAAGCTTCGCACCTCCGTTACTCCTCCTCCGAGTGCGAATGTGAAATTATTGGCGCCCGTCCTCCAGGCTAACGGAACCTTCAAGGTAGGTATCACCGGCGGAGCTTCCGCCAGCTACCTTCCCGAAACATCGCCAGACTTGAAATCCTGGACACCACAACCGCCCGTGACGCTCAATGCCGCAGGCACAGGGGAATTCACCGTCCCTGGCATTACCCAAAACCTGTCCATCCGAGCAAGAAGCACACAGTAGAACCGCACTTCCGATTTCAATCCTCCGCGCATGGGAAGCGAAGTCCGAATGGACAAGGAATCAATGCCCTTGTTTTGAGTGCTCGTGATCACCATGGGAATGGGCACCGGACCCAGAAGCCAGTTTGAATGTCTTCAAAGGCCAGACGACCGCCTGCGTGCCGCCCTCGCTTACCTTGTAGAAGCGATCCATGCCGATCTGTGGCAAGCGCTGGATCACGCCGGTAGCAGGCCAGAAAATTTCAATCGAACGGATGGACTTCGCGTCTCCGAGCCCAATTTCCTGTCGCAGCGGCGAGGCACCAAAACTGCCGCCTGTACTTACGGTTTTGTATATTCCTCGATCACCCTGCCCGGTATTCACAATCACTTTGATGCGAGCTCCGATTGCCGCCCGGTTTGATTTCACTCCTTCGAGTTTGAGGGTGATCCAGTGATTGCCGTGTCCGGGGTTCTCGAAAAGGACATTCCGGTAAACGTCGCCGGTGAACGCGCCTCCCATATCTTCGTAGATGTCTTGATCTCCATCGTTGTCAATGTCGCCGAAAGAGACGCCGTGGCCTTTCTGCAAGTGTCCGAAGCCTCCCGACGTAGTCACATCCTGGAAGAACCGCCCTCCCGCGTTTCTAAACATGCGATTCGGGATCAGAGTGCTCAACTCGGGGTTGCCTGTGCCGACGTAAAAGTCGAGCCAGCCATCATTGTCCAAGTCGCCATAGTTGGAACCCATGCTGAGGAGCACCTTGTCAATTCTGGCGGCGTGGCTGACATCCTCGAATGTCCCGTCGCCCTTGTTTCTGTATAGCTTGGCACGCTCACCACGGCTCGGCAGGCCGAGGTAGTCCGCCGCGACATCCCCTACTTCGGAAATGTAGTAGCCGGACACGAAAATATCCTGCCAGCCATCGTTGTCATAATCGAAGAACCAGCAGGGAAAGCTGTTCATCGGTGCCGTCACGCCGGCAACTGCGGCCACGTCCGTAAATTTCCATTTTCGCGTTGATTCCTCCGGGCCGGCAGGGCCGTCGTTCCGATACAAGACGTTGCTCCCTCTGAGCAACGAAAGATACAAGTCGGGTCGTCCGTCGTTGTTGTAATCCGCGCTCGCAACCCCTTTGACAAATCCAATCTTCGCTACCCCGGCGCTGGCTGCACACTCGGTGAAAGTGCCGTCATGATTGTTTCGATAAAGCTCGCATGGATGAACATCCGGCTCCACCGACTCGTTTCCAACGAACAAGTCAAGCCAGCCATCGCCGTCGTAGTCGAACCAGGTGGCGGTCTGGCTGGGATGAAAGCTCAACAAGCCCGCAGCTTCGGTGACGTCGTCAAATGTGCCATCCCCTCGGTTGCGCAAAAGCGATTTGGGAAACTTGCCATCGAAACGCATCCATGCACCTCGCAGCACCAGCACATCAGGAGCACCGTCGTTATTGTAGTCGGTCTGGATAATATTGAGCCCTCCCGTCTCGCCCACCAGGCCGGCTTCAACCGTTCTCTCCTTGAACGTGCCGTCGCCCATGTTCTTGAAGAGTCTGAGTTGCGAATCAAATCCCAGTGAAGAGACCATGACGTCAAGGAGGCCATCGCCATCGAAGTCTTCCATGATGCTTCCTCCGGACAGATCATTCACATCCAATCCCACTCCCCCAGCCACATCGGTAAATCGTTTTATATCGTAATCGGACTCGAAGACCTTTGGCGGTATCAGAAACGTTGGAGGGACTCGATCAGGATACTCACCCAAAGTCATGTGCGCGATGTTGAGCAACCAGCGGGCACTCAAGTCCTGCGGGAACTCTTGCAATAATTCCGTCAACACCTTCGCCGCCGATCGAGAGCCATCCTGCAATTTGTGGACCCCAGCTCCCCGGATCGGGAGCAGGCACGAATCCGTCGTGTGATTAGAGAGGCAATTCTGCTGCTCGGCGAGACGCAGATAACACATCGCCTGAAAAGTGCGGAGGAGCCGTCTGTTTCTAGCGAGTAGCGCCGGAGAGTTCTTCAGCAAGAACTGTTCATAGGCGGCAAATTCCTTCAGAGCATCCAGGCTCCGTCCGGCATTCAGCAGCTCGATGGCGTATTGGCGACGAAGATCCACGGCTTCATCCCGGTCACCCATCAGCCGCAAACGTTCTCCCATCATCCCGGCGCGTTCACGGCTGAGAAATGGGGCTGCGAGAGGGTTCACTTCTCTGGCAATTCGTTCGAGCAATGCCGCCATCCGGCGAGTCCCAGTGGTCGGCAATTGCTCCTGCGCCGCCGCGGATCCACGCGACCCCATCAAAACGACTGCGAGAACCGGGGCAGAAAGCCAACGGCATCTGAGGAATGGTGCAATGTGCTTCTTTATGGATCAAAACCTGTTCATGTGAGGTGACGCCGTCAATGACGTTCTTGCAGATTCCTCACAACGCCCGCGAACTGTTGGATGACTTCTCGGACCAGACGGAGATCAATGGACGATCTCTCTCGCTCCTTCTTTCTGAACTTCGGCACGATTGTGCCCGATTGAGCGGGTGCTTCAAAAGGATCTCCACTTGTCGCAATTTTCGCCGAATTCCCCGCAAAGCAAATCGTTCCCCAGCGCACTTTCCGCTTTGCACCGCCCGCTTTGGAACTAGATTGCACCCGGATGGGTACCGACAACGATTCACCAATTGACCGGCTTTGGAATGATTACGGCAGCGTCTTTCATGACTTTGACGACATGACGCTGGCGCGGTGGATGGCCCAAACGCTGGGCCAGTTGGAAGGCCGTGTGTGGCGGCTTTCTCATCCACTGGTGGGCGTTTATCGGCTGGCGGCTCAACAAGCTCACGAGCGCCAGATCTGGCTCAAGCGGCTCGCCTCACCTCCTCCGGCGTATCCTGAAGCAGAATGCTGCCGGGCTCCTTTGCTGCCGTTGTTGACGCGAGATGTTCTGGAATCGGGGCTCGTGTGCCAGCATTGCCTGGCGACCGCCGTGCCGTTCGCCGACATCCCGAAACAACTCCACAAGGACGTTCAGGTGTGGGCCAAGGAGTATGCCGAGGTCCACGCCGTGGCTCATTGGGATGACCGGCAGCGGAAGGGTGCCGGGGATTATGATCGGGCGTACGAGGAAGCGGCCTCCGCAGCGGAAGCACTTCTGGCATCGGCAGGCCAGCACATACTCCCTAAATTCCTCGAGTTCTACCCGGTGATCGTCTGGGAGGATCAGGACGAATGCCTCGAAGTACGGCCAGAGGACATTTCCTTCCAATAGGGATTTACGCCCGGATCACTCTGGATTGAAGCTTCAATCGCCGCCGTTCCCATCATCCCAGAACTTGGCGCAAACACGTTACCAGATCCTCCAACAGGTAAGGTTTCCGAATAAATCCACCGGGGCGCTGGTCACCAAAGCGAGCCTCCATTTCCGCTTGAGTACAGGCGCTCGCTACGATCACTTGAGCCTTTGAGTTGATGCGGAGAAGCTCGCGAAAGGTATCTTCTCCGCTGAGTTCAGGCATCAGCAGATCAAGAATCACAAGCCGGATGGACTGTGCCTGTTTACGGTAAGTGTCCACCGCGCTGCGTCCGTCGGATGCCGTCAGGACTTGAAAATCAAGTCGTTCCAAAAACTGCTTCCCAATATCCCTGATGATCTCCTCGTCGTCCACGACCAGGATGAATCCCCCTTTAGTCCAATGTTTGTCTGTATGTGAGGCAATCACGCCCGGCTCCTTCACTCTACTCGCAACGGGTAACACCCGGAATACGGATCCGGATTCGGGACGACTTTGAACACGCAAGGCTCCTTTATGACCGCGCACGATTCCCAACACCGCCGACAAGCCGAGGCCGCGTCCTGCGAATTTTGTGGTGTAGAATGGTTCGAAGATTCGCTTGAGCCGGTCCGCATCCATCCCACACCCACTATCCGCCACCTCCAACCAGACATAATGACCTGCTTCCATATTATCATGCAGGTAACCTTCCTGAAGATACTCCCGGGTGCAGTGCAAGCTTCCCACGCTCACGGTGATTTTTCCTGCCTTGTCCCCGACAGCTTCAGAAGCGTTGGTGACCAGATTGAGCACCATTTGCCGGATTTCGGTGGCGTCACCTTCCACGAGCGGAAGATCAGCTTCGACCTCGATACTCAAGACCGCCATTTTGGAAATCGAAGTCTTCATTAAATCACGGATCTTCTCGATGAGGATTCCCAAGTCGATCGATTCAACCAAGAAACGGCCCCAGCCCGAGTAAGCAAGCATCTGCCGGCACAAGTCGGCGGCCCGCAAGGAAGCGTCCTTGATGGCTTCGAGCGAGTGGAGCGATGGCGATTCAGGTGGCAATTGTAACCGTGCGAGGTCGGCATTTCCCAAAATTGCAGCGAGCAGGTTGTTGAACTCATGCGCAATGCCCCCCGCCAGCACACCCAGACTTTCCAATTTTTGAACGGCCCGCATTTGTTCCTCCAGCCTGACCTTGTTCGTCTCGGCCTGCCTTCGTTCAGTGATGTCCTCAATCGTGCCGTCGTAGTAAACGACAACACCTCGTTCATCCCGAATCGCACGCACCCGCTGGTGGACCCATATCAATGTCCCATCCCGGCGATGCCAGGCGGACTCCCTGTCAAGGTCCAGTTCTTCACGTCCGAGGGCTTCCAGAAGTTGCTTGAGATCGAGCCCCGGTTCACCGTCTGTTTTATATGATCCTGACCGGGTGAGTTCGTCGAATGAATCGAACCCGAGCATCCGGATGACCGCCGGGTTGGCCATGCTCAGCCGCCCATCTGACGTAATCCGGTAGATTCCCATGACACTGTTCTCACAAAAGGCACGCCACGAATTCTCACTCTGATGTAGCTCCCCTTCGACCTTCCGCCGCTCCCTCATCTCGCTTCGAAGACGATCGATCGTAGCCTGCAATTTGCGAACAAGCCGATCCCGCTCGACGGCTTCGACGTACTTGGAAGTGATGTCCCGTACCAGGAAGAACCTTCCCAAACGCTGACCTTTCACAGCGGTGATGACGGACCCTTTGACGTCGAAATAACGTGTTTCACCGTTGGCCTCGCGAGGGATCTCTAAATCGACCGAATCGCTGGAGATCACATCTTTGCTTAGAGCAGGCCAGCCAGCGATAACCTCATCCAGGAGTCTGCCGCTCACATCCGCTTTCTGGATTCCAAGCATGGCCTTTGCAGCAGGATTTACCTGAATGATTCGATCCTGCGCTCCAAGCACAACACGGCCATCCTTGAGTTGATTGAGAACCATCCGCTGCGCCACCGGCATGATCTCCAGGAGCTGTAATCGGAATAGCGCCCAGAAATACACGATACTGCTGACAATGAAGGCGAGAGGCGTCGGATTCGGCGCGGATCGCGGGTAAACGTTTATGCTTTGAAGAAAATTGGCCACCCACGGAACAGTTCCCGCCACAAGCAGTGCGCTTATCTGCCGCTGGTGCATCCGCGAGGCTTCCGTCCAACTGAGAACGAGAAGTCCATAACCTATGAAAAACTGAACGTAGCTAAAGATCTCCGAAAAGAGGAGCCACTTCCCGTAATGCACCGTGGTCACACCTTCTTTCAAAACCACCGTCCACATGCCGTGATGGAGGTCATTGGTCGCCACCACAAATACTGTGACAACTGAAACCAATGACAGGGCAGTCAGCCTGCCCGGAGTCAACCAATGACTTCGCCCGATAAATTCGAGGCAGAAGGCCAGCCAGGCGACAGGAAGCATCCCGATTCCCACATACGCCAGAACCACCCACTGCTCAGCATCGAGGAACAGCTTCATCCCGTCCGCGAGTGCCCAGATGATGCCGCCAATCACCATCCCCAGGAAGGCTCTGCCGCCGGGAAGCGAGCGATGAGGCCATACCCTGTAAGCCAGGATAGAGCCGATCACCACTACAACCACCAGAGCCAATGCAAAATAGGGTTCTTCAAACTTTAGCGTTGGGATTTTCATTGAGTGAAATCAGGTTAAGCGGATGCAAGACATACAACTTTATCAGCAGCTTTTGGGATTGAGTGGGCCGTGGGAAGTGGGGCGAGTGACCTTGAAGCGGGAGGCGCAGGAGATT
>SIBF01000032.1 GCA_009695275.1 Pedosphaera sp.
TTGAACAACAAGATTCAAAGCCTGGTGAAAAAAGCCTATGGGTATCGTAACCCGGAACGATTCAAGACCGACATCTTCTTCCATCTCGGCGGCCTCAACCTCTACCCCGTTCCCCAATGAAAATCCCAACGCTAAACTTCCAAGAACCGGAATTAAGAAGCCCGCGAAAAACCACCCCTTCCCGCTCGACCGTCCGTCGCTCCGTGAACAATGCCGCTTCATTGATTCTCCTCGTGACGGCGCTTACTTCCACCTTGTCATCGCGCGCCGCCGAAGCTGGAACGCCCGCGCCTGCCAATCAGTCCCTGCGGCACGAGGTGCAACGCGCCATTGATCGAGGCGCTGCGTGGATCGTCAAGAGCCAGTCCACCAACGGCGCCTGGTCCACCGTGGATCATCCCGCGGTCACTGCTCTCGCTCTCGTTGCGCTTCAGGGAGACTCGACCGGTGCCGCTGACGTATCCCGAAAGGAAACTCTGACCAAGGGATATGCCTTTCTCCGAAGTTGCGTCCAGTCCGATGGTGGAATTTACGGAGCCAAGCAGGAATTGGTGAATTACAACACGGCCGTCTCCACGATGGCTTTTCTCACCGCGCGCCAGCCTGACTACAAGCCGACCATCCTCAAAGCACGGCAGTTCTTGATCGATTCGCAGATCGATTTCGACAAGCCGGGCACGAACGACAACGTGCTTGATGGCGGCATTGGCTACGGAAGCAAATACAAGCATTCGGACATGGGGAACACTCTCGCCGCGCTTGAAGCGATCTATTACAGCCGCCAACTGGCGCAGGACGAGAGACTCGCTGGCGCGCGCGACCTTAACTGGGCCGCCGCGATCCAGTTCATCCAAAACTGCCAGAATCTTCCGAGCCACAACAAGCAGGCGTGGGCATCGGCCGATCCAGCCAACAAAGGCGGATTTGTTTATTATCCAGGTCACAGCATGGCGGGAACGAACATGCTCACGGACGGACGTGTCGCGCTGCGCTCCTACGGCAGCATCAGCTACGGCGGCATGTTGAGTTACGCCTATGCGGAATTGAAGAAGGACGACCCGCGTGTCAGCGCCGTCCATGACTGGTTGCGATCCAACTTCACTCTCGAAGAGAACCCCGGCATGGGTCAGCAGGGCCTGTTCTTCTATTTCCACACCATGACCAAGGCGTTGAACATTCATGGTATCGACGTGCTCGAAGCGTCGGATGGCCGGAAGATTCATTGGCGCGAGCAACTTGCGCTTAAGCTCATGAACCTTCAACGCACCGACGGCTCATGGTCGAATGCCTCTGCCCGCTGGTGGGAAAATGATCCGGTTCTCGTCACGAGCTACGCCTTGATCTCGCTGGAGATGCTGCGGGAGAAGCTCTGACACTCGAAACGCCGCGCCGTGTCCTCGATCGGCATTCAAGAACGATTTCGTTGCGTAGCACTCCCTCTCCATGAACCGTCCTGCCTCGGAGGGCTGAGTTTCACGAGGCCCACTCTGACAACCACAGCTCATTTCAGTTGGGGACTCGTGTAACTCGTCCCTCCGAAGTTCACGGTCCCAATACACGAAGATTTGCTCAGGGGAATTCTCACTGAGCGAGCAACTCTCTCAGAAACCTGCCCGTGTGCGATCCCTTGACCTTGCTCACCTTTTCAGGCGTCCCAACCGCCACCAGTTCACCACCCGCCGCGCCGCCCTCCGGCCCAAGATCAATGACCCAGTCGGCCTCCGCAATCAGATCGAGATGATGCTCTATGACAATCACCGAGTGACCCGCATCGATGAGCCGTTGAAGCACCTCAACCAGCCGGCGCACGTCCGAGAGGTGCAGCCCGATCGTGGGCTCTTCGAGAATGAACAGGTTCCCTTTAGGATTCGGCTCGCGAATCTCGCTCGGTTGCTTGAGCCCCGTCACCAGATGGGTGACGAGCTTCATGCGCTGCGCCTCGCCGCCGGATAACGTCGGGCTGATCTGGCCAAGCTTGATGTAATCGAGCCCTGTGTCGCGCAGCGCTTCAAGCGGACGCCGGATCTTTGGCACCGGATTGAAGAACGCCAGGGCCTCCTCGACGCTCATGTCGAGAACCTCTGCTACATTTCGCTCGCGATACTGAATGTCCAATGTCTCTGGATTGAACCGCCGCCCGTTGCAGCCCTCACACGTCACGTAAGCCGGTGGCAGAAAATTCATCTCCAGCTTCGTCGTCCCCGCGCCTTCGCACACGGGGCAGCGTCCCTGTTTGCTGTTGAATGAAAATCTGCCCGGTCCGTATCCGCGCAGCCGCGCCTCGGGCACTTGAGAGAATAACTGCCGGATTTCGTCGAAGAATCCCACGTAGGTTGCCGGCGTCGATCGGGGCGTCCGACCTATCGGAGCCTGGTCCACTTCATACACTGACTTGAGAGACTCGAAGCCTTTCAATTGCTTTACGGCTTCGCCCCTCCTGCTCCCCTGCCCCAGCGCCCTTCGCAACTCGGGAAGCAGACATTCCCGGATCAACGTGCTTTTCCCGGAACCACTAACGCCCGTCACAAGCACCAGTCGATTGAGAGGAAAAGCCACAGTGAGATTCTTCAAGTTATGCACCCTGGCCCCGGTCAGCGTGAGCCAGCGGGTCTCGTTGGCAGCCGAAGCACCATCCGAAAATTTCTTCCGCAACTTCGCTGCTCGTGCACTTTTCGCGACAACGGTCGGCTCGACACTCCGTCGTTCGCCTCGCGCCGGAAACCGCTTCGCCTCGCGGAGAACTCGTCCTGTGATCGATTCCGCATGCTTCGCCAGCTCTTTCAATGTCCCGCTGGCCACCACTTCGCCGCCGTGAATGCCTGCGCCCGGCCCGAGATCGATGATGTGGTCCGCCTGGCGCATCGTTTCCTCGTCGTGCTCCACCACCACGAGCGAATTTCCGCGAGCGCGCAGTTGCCGGAGCGCTGCAAGCAATTGCACATTGTCCCGCGCATGGAGGCCGATGGTCGGCTCGTCCAGGACATACAGCACACCACTGAGATTCGAGCCGAGTTGCGCCGCCAGCCGGATGCGTTGCCCTTCACCGCCGGACAAAGTCGTCGCGCCGCGTCCGAGTTGCAGATAACCCAGCCCCACTTCACGCAGAAACTTCATCCGCTCCTGAATCTCCGGCAGAATGTCCCGCGCAATCTCCGCAGCCCTGCCCTTGAAACGCGCACCTCGAAAAAGTTGGAACGCCTCATCCACCGAGGCGGCCGAAATGTCATCAATCGTTGGACCGCCATCGACCGTTCCTCCCCTGCCCGCAAGCACGCCATCCAGTCGCACCGCCCGGCTGATGGGATTTAGGCGCGCACCGCCGCAGTCCGGGCAGATCTCCCGCTTGCCTTCCTGCCACTCGAACCACGATTCCTCGATCGCATCCGCTCGGGCGCCTCGATCCACGTCGGGCAGGTAAAACAACTCGCCAAACCCACGGCAGCGCGGGCACCAACCCTGCGAGGAATTGTAACTGAAATTCTTGGGATCCAGCGGCGAGAAGGATCGCCCGCAACCTCCGCAAGATCGCTCCGTCGAATGCACCGTCAACACGCCATGATTATCCAGGGCGTAGAGCGTCCCCTTCCCCAGCTTCAATGCCTCATCCACCAGTTGCTGAGGAAGCTTCAATTGAGTTCCAAGAGAAGCACCCACGCCGGTAGGGACGCGCTGCCGCGCATCCTGGCTTACCGGCAGGTCAGCCCTACCGGATTGCGTCACCGGAGCCTTCGAAGCCCCACTGCGCTTCACACGTTTCCGGTCCAGCACGCCGATGACGATCTCCACGTCATGCTCCTTGAAGCGATCCAGCCGGAAGGATTCATCCGTACGATGGATTTTTCCATCTGCGCGCAGCTCCTTGTAGCCGTGCTTGGCCGCCCAATCCGCCACATCACTGTGGAAACCCTTCCGATTCTTCACCACGGGCGCCAGCAACAGCAGATCGCCGCGCCGCTTCGTCTCAGCATCGAGGACGCGCCCCAGCTCATCACGAGTCTGCGCCTGCACCGGCTTTCGGCAGTCCGGACAATGCTGCGTGCCGAGCTTCGCGAAGAGCAGCCGCAGGAAGTGATACACCTCCGTCACCGTCGCCACCGTGCTCTTGCCGCCGCCGCGCGAATTACGCTGCTCGATGCTCACCGTGGGTGGAATGCCCGTGATCAAATCCACATCCGGACGCGCCATCTGCTCCACGAACTGCCGCGCGTAAGCATTCATCGCATCGAGGAAACGCCGCTGCCCCTCGGCGAACAAAAGATCAAACGCCAGCGTGCTCTTGCCCGAGCCGCTCACACCCGTGATGACCACAAACTTGTCGCGCGGAATCGTGAGCGAAAGGTTCTTCAGGTTGTGCTCGCGCGCTCCATGAATGCAGATGGCATTGGCTGCTTCGGGCAAAGATCCAGTAAACACGTGAGACAGATAGCACGTGAGGGCAGTAGTGCAAAAAAGGAATTCCACGAACTCACTCCGCTCCTCAGTCGCTGGGAGCGTCTTGACACTCTCCCCTGAGCGCCGGTCTCCGACCCGGCTGGTCTTGGGTTTCACAGAGAGTCGCGCCGTATCGGGATCGTCGCTCCGCAAGGACCGCCGACTTGAGGGCCGTGCCTTGATGTGCCGATAAGACAAGCCCTCAACAGGGGAATTGAAGCTTGACGCTCAGTGGGTCCGAATTTACGCTGCTCAACCGTCAGATTTTATTGCTGGGTTGCCAGCGCATTGAAGTCGGAGAGGGATCTGCCGACTTTTTTTTCCCTTGGTGGGAAATGTAATGACGACCTATGAACGCCGAATTTCTAGCCGTAATCGAATTTTGGGAACGGGAGAAGGGAATCCGAAAGGAAGTCCTGATGGCTGCCGTCGAGGAGGCGTTGCTGTCGGCGGCCAAGAAGGCGGTCGGTCCAGCTCGGGAGCTGCGTTGCGCCATCGATCCCAAGTCCGGAGACATCCGGGCGTTTGCAAAGCTGTTGGTGTCCGAGAAAGTAATCTCCAAGCATGATCAGATTTCCCTCTTTGACGCGCGTCGAATAAAGCCCGATGCACAGCTCGGCGACGAGGTGGAGGTCGAAGTGACACCGGCCAATTTTGGCCGGATCGCCTCGCAGAACGCCAAGCAGGCCCTGATGCAGCATCTCCGCCGCGCTGAGAAGGAGCTGATCTACTCTGAATTCAAGGATCGCACAGGCGAGATCGTCAGCGGGACGGTGCGCCGGTTCGAGCGCTCGGATGTGATCGTTGATCTCGGAAAATTTGAAGCGCTGCTTCCCAATCGCGAGCGCGTTCCCACGGAAGAGTATCAGATTGGCGAACGCATCCGTTGTTTTGTTCGGGCTGTTGAAAACACCGCGCACGGCCCGGAGATCATTCTTTCCAGGGCTGACCCACAATTTGTGGTCAAGTTGTTCCAGCTTGAAGTGTCCGAGATCAGCGATGGCACGATCGAGATCAAGGCCATTGCCCGTGAACCTGGTTTCCGGACGAAGCTTGCCGTCTCGTCCCGAGACGAGAAGGTGGATCCGGTTGGAGCCTGTGTCGGGTTGCGCGGCCAGCGGGTGAAGAATATCGTCCGCGAACTCAACAACGAGAAGGTGGACATCATCAAGTGGGATACAAACATTCGCAATTACCTGACGAATGCGTTGAATCCGGCGAAGCTGAAAGCGTTTGACATTGATGAAGCGAACCGCCGGGTGAGGATCATGGTTGCTGAGGACCAACTATCACTGGCGATCGGCAAGCGCGGGCAAAATGCCCGCCTCACATCCAAGCTCACCGGGTGGCATGTGGACATCGAACCCGAGTTCGTGCAAAAGCAAGGCTTTGAAGAGAAGGTTGCCCAAGCGGTGGAGGCGGTGGCAATCATTCCAGGTATCACGCGAGAAGAAGCGGACATCCTGGTGCATCACGGGTTCACAAGTCTGGAGGATCTGATGCAAGCCGAAGCCATGGATCTCGCTGAAATGCCCGGTCTGGCCGAACGTTCGGCCGAGATCATGGACGCCATCCGCACTGAAGCGGAGCACCGAAAATTCCGCATTGGCGAGAGCGGTGACGCATCGGCGGCGTGAGGAAAGTAATTTTAATGAAAGCAAGTGCCCGCAACGTCAGCATGTTCGCCGCATGAAGACTCGGTGGGACAGTCGGTTTGCAAATAACTATGCCCGTTCGTATTTACGAAATTGCCAAGAGGCTTGGAATGGAGAACAAGGAAGTCCTTGTAAAGGCCAAGGCTTTGGGCATAGCCGCCGCGAAAGTCCCGTCCAGTACACTGGACAAAATCACCGCTGAGTATCTCGAAGAGCAGTTGGGTGGAGTGCGACCCAAGCCCGAGGCACCGCCAACGCCCGCCCCCGCCCCCGCCTCCGCACCTGAACCAGTAATCAACACTTCGGCGGCCGCCTCTCCTGAACCAACCAAAGCTGCAGAGCCAGGCGCGCCCTCGACACCCTCTGAAGCACCGAAAGCGGCGGCACCAACAGTACCTTCACTTTCTTCTCCCCCAGCGGAAACTCCTGAATCAGTGGATGCCCGTCCGCCCGAAAGTGCAACGGTGCCTTCAATTTCCGAACCACAGGCACCAGTAGTTGTGGAAAGTGCTGCGGCTCCAGTCGAAGCCGTTCCTCCGGCACCGCCTAAACCCGAAACACCGGGAATTGGCGCCAAGGTTGGTTTCGTTCATTTGCCGCCGAAGCCAGGACCGCGAGTCGGCGACAAAGTCGGCTCGGTCAAGCTTCCTCCCAAACCTGCGCCTCGCCAGGAATTCCAGCGCGGGCGACCTGATAACCGGTTTGGACAGCGAGCTCCACAACCTCAAACCGGCTACCAACGTCCAGCCGCGCCTGGCGCTCGTGCCCCGATGCCGGGGCAAAGACAGGATTCTGGAAAACCCGTTCCTCCCACCGAACCACAATTTGTCCCACCTGCCGGCGGCGAACTCATCATTCTCAAGCCGCCGATCATTGTCCGCGATCTCGCCGAGAAGCTTCGTAAGAAGCCATTCCAATTGATCGCTGACCTGATGCACCTGAATGTTTTCGCGAATGTCAACCAGGCGATCGATGAGCTTGTCGCGCAGAAACTGGCCGCCAAGTACGGCTTCCGATTTGAAGTTGAGAAGCGGGAGCGAGGCGGCGGGATCGTTCATGCGCCCATCCGAAAAGTTGAACTGGACACCGAGGACAAGATCGAGGAGCTGAAGCCACGGGCTCCGGTCGTCACGATCATGGGCCATGTCGATCATGGCAAGACGACGCTTCTTGATGTGATCCGCAAGGCCAATGTTGCCGCTGGAGAAGCCGGTGGCATCACGCAGCACATCGGTGCCTACACCATTTCTGTTCCACATCCGGAGAAACCCGCCGTACTCACGCAGATCACGTTCCTCGACACGCCGGGCCATGCGGCATTCAGCTCCATGCGCGCGCGAGGCGCAAATGTTACCGACATCGTCGTCCTGGTCGTCGCGGCCAACGACGGCGTCATGCCTCAGACGCTGGAAGCGCTCAGTCACGCCAAGGCCGCCAAGGTTCCCATCATCGTTGCGGTCAACAAGATTGACCACCCTCATGCCAACCCCGTAAGAGTCCGGCAACAGCTTGCCGAGAAGGGACTGAACCCGGACGACTGGGGTGGTGATACGATCTACGTGGATGTTTCCGCTCTCACCAAACAGGGCATAGACAAACTTCTCGAGATGATCGTGTTCCAGGCGGATCTGCTGGAACTCAAGGCGAATCCCATTCGTCGCGCCAAGGGCAATGTCATCGAGTCCGGACTTGAACCGGGCGGCCCCACGGCCACGGTGCTGGTCAGGAAGGGCACTTTGCGCGTCGGGGACGTTGTCATCTGCGGCGCCTATTACGGGAAAGTTCGGGCAATCATCAACGAAGAAGACAAACGGCTCAAGGAAGCGGGGCCTTCCGTTGCCGTCAAACTTCTCGGGCTCAATGGCATCCCCGAGGCCGGAATCGAATTCAGCGCCGTCGAGAACGAAAAAGCGGCGCGCGACCTCGCCGAAGAACGTCGTCTTGCGGCAAAGGGTCAGGAGAAGGAGCGCCGCCCGAAAGTCACACTCGAAAATCTTTTCGACACACTCGCATCGGAAAGCCACAAAGTTCTTCGTGTAGTCGTCAAGGCGGACACTCAGGGCTCGGTTGAAGCCATTGTCGAAGCGATCCGGAAGATAGAGTCGGACAAAGTGTCGCTCGATATTGTCCATAGCGCGGTGGGAACAATCACCAAGGAGGACATTGGACTCGCATCAGCGCCGCCCCAAGCCGTGGTGCTGGGTTTCCACACCCGGGTAGATAACAATGTCTCTGATCTCGCCAAACACGAAGGAGTGCAGATCAAACTCTATGCGATCATTTACGAGCTGATCGACCAGGTGAAGGACGCCATGTCGGGACTGCTGGATCCTCTCTTGAAAGAGGTCGTCATCGGCTCCGCCGAAGTACGCAAGCTTTTCGAACTTTCCAAAGGCGGGAATGTGGCGGGTTGTGCCGTCACGTCGGGCCGCATTGTGCGCGGCAAGATGCGCGTCATGCGACGAAAGAGCCTGATCTACGAAGGGGTCTCTCTGACGCTCCGCCGCTTCCAGGACGAGGTCAATGAAGTCCGTGCCGGCATGGAATGCGGCATCCGTCTCGACGGATTCAATGATTTTCAACTCGGCGACACCATCGAGTGCTACACCTTCGAAAAGGTGGCGCAAAAACTCTGAACTCAGCCGGTTAATCCACCATGCCATCGATCCGAGTGGAACGAGTGCGCGAGTTGTTGAAGCGCGAGCTGGGCGAAATCATTCGCCGCGAACTGCCTTTGTCCAAGGCGGGAATGATCATCGTCAACGACGTGGACGTCACCAAAGACCTCCAGCTCGCGACGGTTTATGCGGGCGTGATTGGAACCGCACAGCAGCGCAGGGACGCCATTTCCCTCCTCGAACAGCACCGCAAGCGCATCCAGTGCATGGTCGGACGCGCCGTTGTTTTGAGATACACCCCGCAGTTGCGTTTTGTCCTGGATGAATCCATCGAGCGCGGCAACCGCGTTCTGAAGATTCTCGAAGAGTTGGATGCCCCGCCCTCCACGCATGAAAACTCACCCAAAGATCATTGACCGCATCATCGAAGCCATTCGGGAAAGCAACACCATCTGTGTTGTCGGCCACGTGCGCCCGGACGGCGATTGCATCGGCTCGCAACTGGGCCTCACGCTCGCATTGCTGAACGCAGAAAAGAAGGTCACCTGTTGGAATCAGGATGCCGTGCCGCAAAAGCTTCGCTTTCTTGACCCAGGCAAACTGGTTGGCCGTCCGCAGTCCGGGCAGAATTTCGATTGCGTCATCGCCACGGACGCCGCCAGCCACGACCGTCTGGGACTCATCGGAAAGCACATCGGCACCCGGAAACTGCTCATCAACATCGACCATCACCAGAGCAACACGCGTTACGGCGACATCAACTGGGTGTCCGCCCGCGAGCCTTCCACCGGAGAGTTGATCTTTCGACTCCTGAAGACCGCAAAATGGCCCATCACACCCGAAATTTCGGACTGTCTCTTCACTGCCGTATCCACCGACACCGGCTCCTTCCAGTATCCGACGACACGGCCTGCGACCTATCACGTGGCTGCCGAACTCGTGAGCCGCGGAGCGAATCTCGCGAAGATTTGCGATGAGGTGTACCAATCCTTCCCGCTCGCTCGCGTCGGATTGCTCAAACACCTTTACAACAAATTCCACCTCACCCATGAGAACAAGATTGCCTATCTCTGGCTCCGCAAGGCGGACTTTTCGAGATGCCGCGCGGAGTCCGATGATTCCGAAGGTTTGATCGATCACATCCGCGCCATCGAGCCGGTTGTCGTCGCATGCGTCTTCGAGGAGATTGAACCCGAACTCACACGCATCAGCCTTCGATCCAAGACAGACCTCGTCAACGTGAATGACATCGCGAGCCAGTTCGGCGGCGGTGGACACCGGGCCGCTGCGGGCGCGCGAATTCCCGGCCGTCCATTGAGTGTTCAAAGACGCGTCGTCAACGCAGTGAGGAAGGCGCTGACCAGCGCGCGATTATGATGCACGATTTTGATCCTCTGGACGGGGCGTTGCTGATCGACAAACCCAGCGGCATGACCTCGCATGACGTGGTGGATGAAATCCGGCGGCAATTCCGCATCAAGAAAGTCGGACACGCCGGTACACTTGATCCCAACGCCACGGGGTTGCTTGTCATCCTCCTCGGACGCGGCACCAAGCTCTCCGAGAGATTGATGGCGGGCGATAAAGTTTATGAAGGCACCGCCAAGTTTGGTGAGGTCACCGACAGTTACGACTCGGACGGCGAACTTGTAACATCACTGCCGGTGCCGGTCATGACGCTTGAACAACTCAATGAACAAGCTGCCACGTTCGTTGGCGACCAGATGCAGGTGCCACCAATGGTCTCGGCCGTAAAGAAGGACGGCGTGCCGCTCTACAAGCTGGCGCGCAAAGGCATTGAAGTGGAGCGCAAACCCAAGCTCATTCACATCTACAACTTTCGATTTACATCGTACGAGGAGCCACTCGGCATATTCCGTGTCGCCTCCACCAAGGGAACGTACGTCCGTACCATCATTCATGATCTCGGACAAAAACTTGGATGCGGCGCGCACCTGAGTTCCCTGCGCCGCCACGTTTCCGGCACTTTCGACGTCAAGGATGCCCTCCCTCTCGACACCGCGCTTTCGTTCTCCATCTCCCAGATTGAGCCGAGGGTTATTCCCTTCATCAAACTTGCCCAGGCTCAATGAACGTCATCCGCCACGCTCGCGAGCTTGCGGGACGCAAGGTCTGCCTGGCCATAGGCGTGTTCGACGGAGTCCACCTGGGCCATCAACAAGTGCTGCGCCAGACCATCAGCGACGCGCACCGGCACGGAGCCACGGCGGTGGCGATCACTTTTGATCGTCATCCAAGTTCCGTGGTGGCGCCTGAAAGAACACCGCCGCTCATTTATTCCCTTCCTCAAAAACTCCGGGCAATCGCCAGCCTGGGCGTCGATGCCACTCTGCTCGTTGAGTTCAACAAGGTATTCAGCTCACAATCAGGGGAAGCCTTCATCCGCTCCCTGGTGGAAAACGTCGGACAGCTCTTTTGCATCTGCGTCGGCGCGACATTCACGTTTGGCCACAAACGCAGTGGAAACGTGGAATTGCTGAGGAATCTCGGTTCGGAATTGAAATTCGCCGTTCATGGGCTGGCCGCATTGTCCCTTGACGGCCAGCCGGTGAGCAGCACCCGCATCCGGGATGTCATTCGCTCGGGCGATCTCGATGCGGCTTCGCAGATGATTGGCCGCCCCTACTCCGTCGCAGGGAAGGTCGTGCGCGGCGATGCTCTCGGGCGTCAGCTCGGAGCACCGACTGCGAATCTGGACGTATCTGGATTGATGCTGCCACCGGGCGGTGTTTACGCAGCTCACGCCTTGGTCGGAGGCCGGCTGTTGCACGCCGCTGTAAACATCGGACATCGTCCCACCCTCGGCCATGCACAACCGACGCTCCGCGTGGAAGCTCACCTTATCGATTTCGAGGGCGACCTCTATGACCAGGAGCTTGAACTCATCTTTGTTGAGAAACTGCGTGAGGAACGCGCGTTTCCCAGTCTCGACGCCTTGAAAGCGCAGATCCAGGAGGATCTGCGTTTGACCCGCCAGACGTTGGAGTGATTCCGTCACTTCTTCGCTTTGACTAACTCACGCCATAACATCTCTCTGAAATCACGACCTCAGGCTTGTTTTTTTCGAGCGACTAACGGCCACGAATGCTTGCGGCCTGCGCAATTCCGATCCGATGGGCGGGCCTCGAACTTACGAAGCTTCGCTCAGGAGTTGAACTCGTGAGGCACTTGTGACATTATTTTCCGGCAAAATTATCTGACATGAACACAGGAATCAGTGCGATCAACGACGAAGTTCAACGCGCCAGCGCCTTCGTTCAACCTCTCTTCGGAGAGCTGAACAAAGTCATCATCGGACAACGTTACCTCCTCGAACGCCTTTGCATCGGGATGCTTGCCAGCGGCCATGTGCTGCTGGAAGGCGTGCCCGGGCTGGCAAAGACGCTGTCCGTCAAAGCGCTCGCCGCAACGCTCAACGTCAAATTCTCCCGCCTCCAGTTTACGCCGGACATGTTGCCCGCCGACGTGATTGGAACGCAGATTTACAATCCACAATCTGGAGGATTCACCACGCGCAAAGGGCCGATCTTCGCCAACCTCGTCCTCGCCGATGAAATCAACCGCGCACCTGCCAAGGTGCAGAGCGCTCTGCTCGAAGCCATGCAGGAAAAGCAGGTGACCATCGGCGAGAATACCTTCCACCTCGATGAGCCGTTCCTCGTCCTCGCCACTCAGAATCCGATTGAGCAGGAAGGAACTTATCCGTTGCCCGAAGCTCAGGTTGATCGCTTCATGCTCAAACTGAAGATCACTTATCCGACCCGAGCTGAAGAACGGCAGATTTTGGACCTGATGGCGCGCACCACGAACCTTCCGGCTGTGAGCCAGATCGTTGAGCCGCAGCAGATCTTTGCCGCGCGGCGCGTCATCAATGAAATCTACGTTGATGACAAGGTGAAGGATTACATCGTGGACCTGGTTTGCGCCACGCGCGATCCGCAGAATTACAAGATCAACGTCAAGGATTACATCCAGATGGGTGCCTCGCCGCGCGCCACCATTGCTCTCACACTCGGCGCGAAGGCTTATGCATTCCTGCGTGGCCGGGGGTACGTCACACCACAAGATGTGAAGAGCATCGGCATGGATGTCCTCCGCCATCGGGTTACCGTCACCTACGAAGCCGAGGCCGAGGAGAAAACGAGCGAGATGGTGATTCAGAAGATTTTTGATGAACTGCCAGTGCCTTAAATGACCCTGGTTCTTCCAACTTATCCTGAAGCTGCCCAGTCGGAATTACGCGTTGTCGGCATCTACCGCGACACTGGGCGCGAAGTGAAACTGTCGCCAGAAGCAGCCGTCGCCCTGCGCGAATTGACGGGGAGTGCGCAAGAGGATGGAGTGCGTCTCGTTCCCATCTCCGGGTTTCGCACCGTCAAGTATCAGGAGGGCCTCTTTCAAAAAGCCGTCGCGAAATACGGCTCGGAGGAAGCCGCTGCCAGGTGGGTGGCGCGTCCCGGCCATTCGGAGCACCACACTGGACTCGCGGTCGATCTGGGTGATGAAACAAGTCCGTCTGCAGATGTGGAGCCGGCATTCGAGGAGGGAACAGCCTTTCGATGGCTTCAAACGAACGCAGCACGGTTTGGCTTTGAGTTATCGTTCCCTCGAAACAATCTGAGTGGGGTCAACTACGAGCCGTGGCACTGGCGTTTTGTCGGCACCCTACAGGCAAAGCAGATTCTTGGACAATGATCCCCCGCGAAATTCTCAAGAAAATCCGTCAGATCGAGCTGCCTATGAACCACAACCTGACCGAGACACTCACGCCCGCGTCACCTCAGCCGCTTGCGCAACTCCTCCGGGTCGCGAGCGCCGTGGAAAATAGAGACGATGCCGATGAAGTGACGCTCGACGGAGAAATAGATGCTGTAACTCTCAAAAACCTCCACTCTGGCTTTGCGGATGGTCTTCCCCGCGAACGGAAACCTCTCGTGGTCTTGGAGGATGCGGGAAAATGTCGCGTTGATTTCGGCCTCAAACCTGTCACTCAAACCCAATTGCTGCTCGTCATACCAAAGGACAGCTTCTTCAAATTCCAACCGAGCCTCGGGCTCGAAGATTATTTGACGGGACATGAGCGCCGGGATTCGAGCCGTTCTTTGAGTTCTGCACGGACCTGTTCCCACGGGATGCCGGCATCGGGATTGCGACGAAGCCGCTCCGCACGCTCTTCAAACGTGGCGATTTGCGCTGGTGTCGGTTTTTCAGAAAATTCGTCGTGCAAGACCTGGAAAACCTTGCGTTGTTCTTCGAACGGAAGTCTGCGGAACTCTTCGACTATTTCTGTCACGGTCATGACCCTAATTTACCCGCTCGAAATACCTGCGCAAGTCACGTTTTCCTTGTCTCGCCACTCGCAACAAACAACACGTGCGCGACGTTCCACGTTGAACGTTCCGTACTCCGCACATCCATGATCCCCCGCGAAATCCTCAAGAAAATCCGGCAGATCGAGATTCGTTCGCTGCGGCTCGTGAACGAGTCGCTCGCGGGAGCGTACCACAGCGTGTTCAAGGGCCAGGGCATGAACTTCGACGAGGTGCGCGAGTATCAACCGGGCGATGAAGTCCGCACCATCGATTGGAACGTCACGGCGCGAATGAATCATCCGTTCGTGAAGAAGTTCGTCGAGGAGCGTGAGATGACGGTGATGCTGGTCGTGGATTTGAGCGGCTCCGGTTTGTTCGGCTCCGGTGAACAATCCAAGCGCGAACTCGCCGCCGAGATTGCATCGGTGCTCGCCTTCTCCGCCACGCGCAACAATGACAAGATCGGCCTGATCCTCTTTACCGAAGGGGTCGAGAAATACATTCCACCGCGCAAAGGCCGCCGCCACGTGTTGCGTGTCATCCGCGAGATTCTCTTTTTCGAACCGCAGCGACGCGGCACCGACCTCACCAGCACGCTTCAATTCCTCTCCCGCGTCGTCGCGCATCGCGCGGTCGTCGTGATTCTCTCGGACTTCCTTGGGCAGACCATCCCGACTCGATCGGACATCGCCGGCCATTTGCGCCGTCGCGTGGTGCTGTCAGAATCCCTTGGCCAGGCTTCCGCGACCGCCCTCCGCCAGGCCAACCGCAAGCATGATGTCGTGGCAGTCCAGATTATTGATCGCTTTGAATCCGAACTTCCGGGCTTGGGCTACCTTGTCCTGAAAGACGCGGAGAGCGGTGAAGTGGTGGAGATCAACACCGGCGATGCGCGGAAACGCGGTATTTTCAAAGAACGTCAGGAGCGCGCTCATTCCGATTTGAAGAAGCTTTTCCTCTCAGCGGGCATCGATGCCATTCAACTGCGCACCGATCAGCCTTATGCGGCAGCCCTCGGTCGCTTCTTCGACACTCGCGAACGCCGCCGTCTCCATGGTTAGGCCCGCACCTGCTCGATCACCAATGCCAGCCCCCAGCCCATCTCGAATGATTCGATGACCAAGACAAACTCCTCAGCCTTGATCGTCCCTCCGCCCGGCGCGTCAACCAATGCGCCTCCGTCGGACATCCGCGATATCCGGGCACCAGTGGACATTCCCGCAACGTGGTTCTGGGTTGCAGTGGCGCTCGGTGCGGCGGTTGCGATCGCATTGGCCTGGTGGGTCATCCGGCGCTGGCGCCGCAAGCAGCCCGCCTCGAAACCTGTCCCGGTCGTTCCGCCACACGAACGTGCCCGTAAGCGCCTCGAAGCCGCCCTCAAACTCATCGACGATCCAAAGCTCTTCTGTACCGAGGTATCCGACGCCCTGCGCGTTTATCTTGAGGATCGCTTCGGCCTTCACGCTCCCGAACGCGCCACGGACGAATTTCTCTTCGAGCTTCAAGCCACGGCAGAACTCTCATTCTCCCACAAGCAATTGCTCGCCGGATTTCTCAATCGCTGTGACCTCGTAAAGTTTGCCAAACACGAGCCGGCTCAAACAGCGCTTCGTGATTTGCATGAAGCCGCGTTGAAGCTGGTTTCAGAAACCGAGCCTCCGCTGATTCCCAAGACCGGCGAAACGTTGACATCTGCCGAACCCATCACCAAGGCATGAGATTCGCCTATCCCTATCTCCTCCTGCTGCTCTTGCTGCTGCCTGTTTTTGCGTGGCTGAAGGGACGCCGTGCCCGGCAGGCTGCTTTCCTTTATTCGTCGGTTCAGCTCGTTAAAGGGATCATGGGCCTCTCCCGTTCGAGCATTGGTGCCATCCTTTTGCGGATGCGCTGGCTTGCGCTAGCCTTGTTCATCCTCGGCCTGGCTCGTCCGCAGTTTGGCGAGGGTGAAGCCGTCATCAAGGCCAGCGGTGTGGACATCGTCGTGGCGATCGATCTCTCGGGCAGCATGGCCTCCGAGGATTTTGAAATGAAAGGCGAACGTGTGAACCGCCTGATCATCGCCAAGGATGTCCTTGAGAAATTCATCAGGAAGCGCATCAGCGATCGCATCGGCCTTGTGGCGTTTGCCGGCCGCGCCTACGTCGCTTCGCCGTTGACGCTCGATCACGATTTCCTCCTCACGAACCTGGAGCGCCTCAATCTCGGAACGATTGAGGATGGCACCGCGATCGGTTCCGGCCTGAGCACAGCCCTCAATCGCCTGCGCGACATCAAGTCCAAGAGCAAAATCGTAATCCTGATGACCGACGGGCAGAATAACGCAGGCAAGGTTCCACCGCTGACCGCCGCCGAGGCAGCGCAATCTTTAGGTGTAAAGGTTTACACCATTGGCGTCGGCACGCGGGGTGTGGCACCTTTCCCGCAAACCGACGCTTTCGGGCGAAAAGTTTACGTCCAGATGCGCGTGGATATCGATGAGGAAACATTGCAAGCCGTCGCGACCAAGACCGGAGGCAAATACTTCCGGGCCGACAACACGGAAGCCTTGCACCAGATTTATTCCGAGATCGACCGTCTGGAAAAAACTGAGATCGAAGTAAAGAAGTACCAGCGATATCGTGAACTCTTCCAATGGCCTGTGTTGGGCGGCCTGGTGATCCTGTTATTGGAAGTGATCCTGGCGAACACCGTTTGGAGGAGACTGCCGTGAAGATCAGAAATCAGAGACCGGTAATCCAGGGCCTTGTCCGTTCGCGATTCACCGAGATCAGTTACATGGATCAACGATCACTGGTAACGGATTCCTGATCGCTACACTAATTGGAAACTGGAAACACTCATGTTCTTCGCCAATTCAAGAATGCTCTGGCTCCTGCTCATTGCTGTGCCGCTCTTGACCACGTTCTTTTGGTGGTCCTGGCGGAAGCGTCAGAAGCTCACGGCTCAGTTCGTTCAATCGCGACTGCTCGCCAACCTGACCGTTGGCATTTCCAAGACTGCCATCAAGATCAGGATGACTCTGCTTGTCATGACTGTAGCCATGCTCCTGCTCACCCTCGCCCGGCCCATGTGGGGCGAAGTCTCTGAACAGGTCCGCCAGCGCGGACTCGACATCGTTGTCGCCATTGACACCTCGCGCAGCATGCTCGCCGAGGACATAGCACCGAACCGCCTCAAACGCGCCAAATACGCCGCGCTGGACTTGATGAAGTACGCAAAGAACGACCGCCTTGGATTGGTCGCCTTTGCCGGAAGCGCTTTCCTTCAATGTCCGTTGACGCTTGATGACGAGGCGTTCCGACAGAGCGTCGATGCTCTCGAAGTCGGAATAATCCCCCAGGGAGGCACCGCCATCTCGGAAGCAATCGACGCTAGTTTGGGCGCTTTCAAGGAAGATGCGGATAACTTCAAGATCCTCGTCATCTTCACGGACGGCGAGGACCACGATGAGAATGCCGAAGCCGCCGCGGACAAGGCCAAACGCGCCGGAATGCGCGTCTTTACCGTCGGCGTCGGAACCGCGAACGGAGAGCTTCTGCGGGTCCAGGATGAAAATGGACGCTCGGATTACATCAAGGACGAGCAGGGCAACGTCGTTAAATCCCGCCTGAATGAATCTCTGCTTAAGCAACTCGCGACATCCACGGAAGGCTTCTACCTGCCGATGAGCGGCGCCGACACCGCAAAGGTTCTCTATCATCAGGGGCTCGAACCCCTCCCGCGCAGCGAGTCCACAACCAAGATGATCCGATCCCACCGCGACCAGTTTGTATGGCCGCTAGGGCTTGCCATCATGCTGTTGCTTCTGGAAATCTTCTGGCCCGAGCGGAAAAGTCCGGATCGAGCCATGTCGCCCGTGCCACCAACGTCGAACGAAGATTTGCGAAAAGCCGTCGCGCTCCTCGCGATGCTCGCAATGACACTGCAAGCCATCGCTTCTCCGACCAGTGCGCTGCGTCGGTACCAGAAGGGGGATTACCCGGCGGCTCAAAAAGAATTCGAACGGCTTGCGGAAAAGAGTCCGGCGGACGCCCGCCTGCACTACAACGCTGGAGCCTCCGCCTATCAGGCAGGAGAATACGAGAAGGCGTTGACGCACTTCCAATCAGCGCTCTCGCCCGACAACCTCACCTTGCAACAAAACTCTTATTACAATCTCGGTAATACTCAGTTCAGGCTTGGGGAGTCCCAGGAAGATCCAGCTCAGAAATCCGAGGCTTGGGAAAACGCCATCCACAGTTACGAATCCTCCTTGAAGCTCAATCCGACCGACGCGGATACCAAACACAACCTTGAACTGGTCAGACAAAAGCTCGAAGAACTGAAGAAGCAGCAGAAGCAGGACAAGAAGGACAACCAGAAACAGGATCAGAAGGACAAGAACGACAAAGACGAGTCCAAGCAAGACCAGCAAAAACAATCCCAACAGGACAAGGACAAGAAGCAGGACGAGAAAAAGGACCGGGATAAATCAGGCTCAAAGGACGACGAGAAGAAGGATTCCAAGCAGAAAGAGGAAAAACAAAAGCCCGAGGAAAAGAAGGACCAGCAGCAGAGCTCTCAAAACGACAAGAACAAAGACAAAGACCAGCAGCAGTCCAAGTCGGGTGAACAATCTCCCAAAGACGATGCCAACAAGGACAAGGACCAGGCGCAATCCGCTCAGCAGGCGATCCCCGGCCAGATGTCCAAGGAGCAGGCGGAAAAACTGCTCAACACAGTCCGGGCAGAAGAGAAGGCGATGATCTTCCAGCCGATCGAAAATAAGAACCGAACACGCAATCGAGTGTTCAAGGATTGGTAGAAGCTGCATGGAATTCTGGCTCGGGAAACAATCAAGGAGTTGCTCAACGCTTTTCAGTTGGGCACTTCCAACCATTGCCGCATGGGTTCACAGGATCAGGTTGAGAACTCCAGCTTTCCTCATCTCCTGCTGGCTTCTAGCCCTGGTCAATTCCATTGCCCAAGCTCAGCCGAGCGTCACGGCTTCGTTGGATCGAGACACAATCACGCTGGGCGAGACGGCGGCTTTGACGCTTCGCTTCGAAGGCGGCCGCCCAGCCCAGGCTCCCGGGATTCCAGCAACGCCAAACCTCACGGTCCAGTACGCCGGCAACCGTAGCGAGTTTCAGATGATCAATGGCCGAAGCAGTTCCGCACTGATTCTCACTTACCAGCTCACTCCTTCCGCCGCCGGCGAGTACTCGATCCCTGCGATATCATCCACCGTGGATCGCCAACGGATTAGCACCCAGCCCGTGAAACTCCGGGTGCTTCCCGCCGACGCTTCAGCGAGCGGCAATGGACAAGCCCGCTATGCTTTCATCAAATTGATCCCCGCCCGCACCAATGTTTTCGTAGGTGAGGTCTTTCCGGTGGATATGCAGCTCTACTTCGCAGTCCGCGGAGAAGGGCTCCAGATTCCGCAAATCCAAACCGAAGGTTTTGTGTTCAGTCCCGTCCAGCAGGACCCTCGCAATCAAGATCCGCCCGGTACACAAATCGGTGCCGTGAGCTACAAGATTCTCAGCTTTCACACGACAGCCACCGCCGCAAAAATAGGAACCTTAACCCTCGGCCCGGCGCAAGCCAGCCTCGTCATTCATATCCCGGTGAACAACGCTCGACGGGCCCGCGATGCTTTTGAGGATTTCTTCGACTTCGGCCCTCGTGCGCAGAAACAACAGGTCACCTTGACCAGCGACCCGGTTTCCATCGAAGTATCACCGGTCCCCACCATTGGACAACCGGCGGACTTCAGCGGAGCGGTTGGCTCCTACACATGGACGGTCACAGCCAGCCCAACGAATGTAACTGTCGGCGACCCGATCACGTTGAAAATCCAACTGAGAGGTGAAGGCGCCCTCGATTCACTCGCGTTGCCAGCCTACGACTGGCGGGAGTTCAAATCCTATCCTCCCATCACCAGGACGGAGCCCGAAGACCAGCTCGGCATCCGTGGAGTCAAGACGTTTGAGCAGGTCATCATTCCTCAGAACGCCGACGTGAAAGAAATACCGTCGCTCTCCTTCACTTTCTTCGACACCAGGCGCAAAGGCTACCAAACCTTGAAGCAACCGGCCGTGCCAGTGACCGTCAAGCCGGGCAGTGGTGGCCAGCCTCAAATCGCACTTTCATCTGGCGCATCACCGTCATCGGAGAACAGGACTGACAATCTTCAGGACATCGCGCACATCAGACCGTACCTCGGTCAGTTGACGATCGCCCGACCTCCCCTGCTCCATCAGCGGTGGTTTCTGGCATTGCAGACTGTTCCACTCCTTGGTTGGCTCGCGGTGGCAACCTGGCGCCGCCGACAAGATTCCCTTGCCCGCAATCCGCGACGCCGACGACGCGCCGAAGTTGCGGCCGTAGTCCGGCGCAGCCTGAACCAGCTCCCCGGCCTGGCCAAAGCCGACAACGCGGCGGAGTTTTTCGCGACGCTCTTTCGCCTCCTGCAAGAACAACTCGGTGAGCGCCTTGATCTGCCCGCCTCCGCCATTACGGAGTCTGTGCTCGATGACCGCCTCCCGGCACTCGGAGCAACGAGCGAACTTGTTGCCGAACTTCACGAGTTGTTCCGCTCATGCAACCAGGCCCTTTACGCGGGGCCCGTTTCCAGCCAGCAACTGATGTCGCTCGTTCCGAAGGCTGAAATCGCCATACGGCAACTGCAGCAGCTCTAATCGATTCGATGTTGATTAAATCTGCCAATCCTAACCGGAACGATTCAAGAGGAGCGCGGCATTTATTCCGCAGCGGTGTGGAATGCCCACCTCGGCCGGAGATTTCCAGCGCGGCAAATTGCTCTTCGTGTTGGTCACTTTCCAGTGACTTGGTTTTCGACCCCTTGGAATCTCGTCGAGCCTACGGCCCTTGCGGAGTTGTGAATTGGAGAACTAGAACACACAGCGGCCCACGCCAGAAACTCCTGCTGCTCCACGCGACTCTGATCCTCCTCAGTCTGCTTCTTCCGGCAGTTTCATCACTCAATGCCTTCGCAGCCCAGCCGACAGCCACCTTCGAGCAAGCCAATCAATTTTACGAACAACGAAAATACCCGGAAGCCGCGGTCGCCTACAATCAATTGCTCGATCAGGGAATGCTCTCACCAGCCCTGCGTTTCAACTTGGGAAACGCTCTCTTCAAGTCCGGGGAAACCGGCAAGGCAATCGTCCAGTATCGGTTAGCAGCTCAACACCTACCCCGCGACCGTGACGTATTGCACAACCTCAAGTTTGCTCGTGGCGTTGTCCAGGGTGCCGCCATGATCCCTGGCCGTTGGCGCGACTGGATGCGGTTTCTCTCCCTGGACGAACTCGCCTTGATCTCAACAACAGTTATCTGGGGATTCTTCTCCTTGCTGATCGCAGGGCAGGTTTGGCCCGAGCGGAGGCAGATATTCCGCAGTTCATTGTTCACCATCGCCACGGTTGCGTTGCTCACCAGCGCCTGGCTCGCCTGGCGTTGGTTCGAGGACATCGGCAGCAGACCGGCAGTTGTAACGACGGGCGAAGCGGTCGTCCGCCTCGGACCGTTCGAGGAATCGCAAAGTTCCTTCGTCCTCCGGAATGGCACTGAAATCCATATCGCAAACGCGAAAGAAGACTGGCTCCAGATCTTGGACCCTGCCGGGCGGACGGGATGGTTGAAAAAGAACTCAGTGACGCAGATCCACACTCCTGTGCCTCAATGAGCCCCCAATGTCGGTAACACTGCTGGAAAGAGGCCAGTCCCGATTGGCCCCTTTACGATTTCACTGCGTGTCACCACTTGGGCTCTATCGGCTCCAGTCGAGTATCATTCCTTTTGTCTTCCCGTCGAGTTGGTTCCTCACAGAACGAGACCGGTTTACGATAAACTGTTTAAGTTGATGCCCGGCCCTCCCGGGATCAAATGGGTCACCTCGCCATCGTGGAAGGACTTTCTCACTCACCGCTTCTTCGAAGCGCGCCAGGCGAAAAGTCGATTCTGCTGAGATCGCACTCCGAATCGATGTGGCGATCGCGTCGATGCGCGGATTCAGACGCTCAGGATTGAATCTGGTTGTGAGCAATTCCTCCAATCGTTCGCGGTAGATCTTCCGAAACTCTTCGACAGCCAGGACCCTCTCAAGAAATCTGTTTTCTCCCACCCACGGATGCCAGATGCTGGCCCGTTCGCGTGTCCCCGCCGTGCCGACTCGCGGAAAGTTGCCCCAGGCATGGTCCAAATCCCAAGGGATGAAGCCAAACTTGTTCGATTGCGGATCCAGATAAGCATAAAAGTTTTGCCCGTTGCTCAGGAATCCGTCGTAGCTTGCGATCAATGTCAATGCCCCGAGAAAACGCGCAAAGGCGTCATAATCAAGAAACTCGCCGAGCCGCTGGGCGAACTCTGCATCATCCGCATGTGAAATCAATTTGGCGAACTCCACAACACGGCGCTGCTGCGCTTCACTCGCTTTCGTCTTCAGATCTTAAATATTGGCATACTCGCCCCATCATCGCCGACATCCTCAAACAGTTTTCCCGTGACGGGTTTGAAGATCGGGGCCGACTTCCTCCCGAAATGTTGTTTGCCAAATGCGCTGTCGATGTTTTCCACCATCAGGTACAAGCCCAACGCCTTGTGCTCAAACCGTTAATCGATCCAACGCGAAAAATTCAGCACAGAGTTATGGAGGACACAGAAGCCACGGAAAACAACTCTCTGCGTCCTCCAAAACTCTGTGCTTTATCTTCCGGTTCATGGAGGGTGCCAGGATGCCCCCCCGGTGGCTTTATCCCCGAAGGTTGCAGCCTTACCTGGCCGCCTGTGTTTTCCCTGGGGCTGCGTTTGCCGGGTTCGAGAGGATCTTCTCGACAGCATCCTTGACACCTTCCGCTGGGATGTCGCGGGCAAGGAGTTTGCCGTCCGGGCCGATCAAGAAAATTGATGGAAACATGTTCAATCCATAATCCATCGGCAAGGAGCTCTTGCTCGCATCACCCGCGATGACTTGCAGCCATGTCATTTGCCGGGCAGCAGTCACTTCTTTCGCAGCCTTAACATCGTCATCGAGATTCACGCTCAGGATGGAGAGACGCCCCCCCTTGCCATGTGATTCCGCAAGGGCGCGCAAGCCGGCGAGTTCATTCGTCATGGTACCAGCCCATGTACTCGTCCACACGTGGAGCACCAGATGACGGCCTTTGAAGTCTTCGAGCTTCACTGTTTTCCCGTTGTAATCCTTCATCGCAAATCCCGGCGCGGCTTCTCCGACCTTCGCCTGACGCATTATCCGAAGTGTGAGCGTGCCTAGATCAACGGGCTCATCGCCCTTCGCATCGGCGACAACCACGGGATGCGCAAGATTTCCAAGCGGACGCCGCATTCCCGGGTCTTGACCTTCACCGGGTTCCATTACGTTAATGTTCAGGTCGTAATTTCCAGGTATAACATCGTCCGCGTGGAAAGTACCGTCCTCGGCAAACTCGACCGGGAAAGATCTCTGCCTGGCCGCGGCCTTTTTGAATTCGTCACTTTCCTGCCACTTCGCCATATCTTCAGGCGTCCTGAGCTTTCGCGGTGGCTGCGGCCATTTTGTGGAAATCTGGCTGAACCCGCTGTGCTTCCAGTCGATTTGATTTGTCACGCCAGAGGCGACCACACGCCCAATCACGTTCCGGCCTGTGCCACCCATAGCCACGGTTGTGGTCTCACCCGGCGCGACCGTCACTGGCATGTTCATGGAGTGCATCCATGAGTTCTGATCGGTCTTGACCTGACGCACCAGCATGCGCTCACCGGGCGGCACTTTTCCGAAAACGAATTTCCCGTCAGAGTCGGTGCGTGCCTGGAACTGCTCGAAATCGTACTGAAGTGCATCCGGGCCCATCACCATCCCGGGAGCAAGCATGACTGTCTGGTTTTCCGCCGGCTTGCGTGCGATCTTCAGCACACCCTCGATGCGTCCCCAAGCCTGAAGCTTGATCGGTTCGTTGGTTTTGAAGTTGGCCACAGCAACCTCGGCGTAACCCTTGTCATGCACGGCATGAATCGTTTTGGTCTCCACTTCCGGATTGAATGCAAAGGCCCCTTTGCCATCGGCGGTCACGATCTGAACATCCGGGTTGTGATTACCGAAACGACCCAGCGACAACGCGAGGTGGCTTGAGCCCCCTCCCCTGATTGCCAGTTCTGTTCCTGATGCCGGTTTGCCATCAGCGAAGACCACCAGACCACTGAGGCCCACCCCCTTCTTCATCTCGAAGGAGAGCGTAAGGTCCACGCCTTCCTTGAATGTCCCGCGCGCGATTTCTGGAAGATAGCCCGGAGCGTCAATCTTGACGGCAAGCCGTTCAGATTCACCCCAAGCAAATGAATGTCCGCCATTTCGGCCGGGTTTGGTTTGCCAGGGTTGCCAGTTGACCTGGCCTGGAGATTCTCCCCATTGCTGGCCGGGTGTGACCTTGAACTCCGCAATGGGTTGCCTGGTCCCGGCATCGATCACTTTGACCCCCACGCGAGGAGCCTTGCGAAGAGTGAAGAGATGCTCCTGATCGCCAGGTGGCACCTGTTGACCATTCAGGGTGGCGAAGTCCTGTTTGTTGATGCTCAACATCACTGTTTCTTTGGGAACGCCATCCAAAGTAAACCGGCCTTCCTCATCGCTCACGGAGTTCAAATTCATATTCTGATTGCCGGGGTTGCTCGCGAAATTCTGCAAATTCACCCTGGCTCCGGAGATCCCGTTCCCTTGGTTATCGACAACCCGCCCAACCACACTTCGGCCCGTGCCTCCCATCACGACGGAGGTGGTCTCGCCGGGTTTGACCGTCACTGGTGTGTTCATGGAATATGTCCATGAGTTCTGTTCGGCTTTCGCCAGTCTTACCAGCATGCGCTCACCGGGGGGAACTTTGCTGAAAAGGAATTTTCCATCTGTGTCGGTGCGTGCCTGGAATCCCTCAAAATCGTACTGAATCCCTTCCGGGCCCGTCATCATTCCCTGATTGAGCATGACCGCCTGGTTGGCCGGTTTTGCGATCTTCAGCACACCCTCGATGCGTCCCCAAGCCTGGAGCTTGATTGGTTCGTTGGTTTTGAAGTTCGCCACAGCAACCTCGGCGTAACCCTTGTCATGCACGGCATAAATCATCTTCGCTTCCGCCTCGGGATTGAACGCAAAGGCCCCTTTGTCATCGGCGGTCACGACCTGAACGTCCGGGTTGCGATTACCGAAACGACCTTGAGCCAGGGAGAGATAGCTTGAGCCTCCTCCACGGATTGCCAGTTCAGTGCCTGATGCCGGCTTGCCATCAGAGAAGACCACCAGACCACTGAGCCCAGTGCCCTTCTTCATTGCAAAGGTGAGAGTGATGTCTTCCCCTTCCTTTGGCGACGAACGAGCAATCTCCGGGAGATAGCCTGGAGCGTCGATCTTGACAGCCAGCCGTTCAGATTCGGACCAGGTGAAAGTGTGTTCGCCATTGCGGCCGGGTTTGTTCTGCCAGGAGTGCCAATTGACCTGGCCTGCGGACTCTCCCCACTGCTGCCCGGGCGTAACCTTGAACTCCGGGATGGGTTGTTTGGTCCCGGCATCGATCACTTTGACCACCACCCGAGGCGCTTTGCGCAGCGTGAAGAGATGCTCCTGCTCTCCGGGCGCAACCTGCTGGCCGTTGAGGTTGGCAAAGTCCTGTTTGTAAATACCCAGCATCACGGATTCGTTGGGCGCGCCATTCCAGGTAAACCGGCCTTCCTCATCTGTCGTGGAATTCCACTCCACGGTCTGGTTGCCGGAGTTGTTCCCGTAATTCTGCAGGTTTACGCGAGCGCCGGAAATTCCATTTCCTTTGTTATCGATGACCCTCCCTTTGAGGATCGCTCCTTTGGCCAGCTTGACCTCCATTTCCTTCATGCCTGGAGTGATCTTGACCGTCTGGACAGAGGGCGCAAAACCGTCGCTGGTGATGGTCAGCGGCATCTCGCCGGGCGCACAATGCTCGAAGGTGAACCGCCCATCCAGATCGGTGTCCTGAGGAGGAATCGGGGGATTCCCCCAGCGCTGTCCCAGCATGACCCGGGCACCTGCGACACCCTTGTCTTCAGGATCGACCACCAATCCGGTGACGAGAATGCCTTCCTTCACCACGAGCCGGACTTTCGCCGCCCGCAAGTCGGAAATGGAAACACGGTCACCGGGGAAATTATTTTCAGGCACGTCCGCCACGAACATGGTCGCGATGTAATCGGGATGATTCAAGGAGATCGAAAACCTGCCATTGGCTCCTTTCGGAATGTGTGTGCAGCTCCACTTGCCTTCATCGTTGGTCCGTTCTCCGTGATCGAACATCTCAAACCGGTCCGAAGCCTCACGCCTCGGGTCATCCTGCACGGCGATGATCAGCTTCAAATCCGGGATGGGCTCTCCTTTTTCATTCACAACGACTCCACCGATCTGCTCGCCCGCCTCGACCTTGTAGAGGTAATCAGTCGGAATTGCATCGTTGCGGCGCTTCTCCCAGGAGAGGAATTTCGGCGGGTAAGAGTCATGAACCGTCCGGATGTGGAGATAGTTTGCGCCTTCTGCGTACTCGACCGTCGCCGTGCCCTCATCATCGGTGAAAAACGGCCCCGGTGTCATTCGTGCCCGCTCAAACATCACGGAGACATTGAGCCTCATTCCAGCAATGGGTTTCTGAGTTCCAGAGTCGATGGCACGGAAGATCAACTTTCGCGTCGCCGGTTCAACATCCGCTTCTGGCGCGGCGTCCTTCTCAGTGGCGGCGGTTTCGGCGGGTTTCTTCGCATCAGTTGGCGCATCGGCGGCAATGAGATTTCCGCCGGCAAACACATGATAAACGGCAAAAGAGACTGCGAGCGCCAGGCGCGTGGAAGATGAGATTGAAAGTTTCATGACAGTTGTTGGATCAATGTGGGACGACGTAATGACTGGACTATTAACCAACTTCCCTGCGTATGCGAATCCTGCTTGGTTTCGAGCATGGAGGGTAGGAGCACCTCTCCTGGACCAACAAGCTGAAAAATCAATTTCATGTCATTCTCTGCCTTTCCCAGCAGACAGGTAGCCCTACTATAGACTGTGAATGGAGCAACGTCCCGGAGCTGTGCATACACCCTCAGCCTATTCGAGCCGGTCGTCCACCCTTGACGATCCAAAAAAGCAGACTTCCAGATTTGACTCGCATCCATATTCTCTAAACCACCAACTATGGATTACCTGTCCAATCTGGAGAATCAATCCACGCCTGAACCATGAGCGACGAGTCAAAGCAAAACGAGCCCGAGAATCTGGGTTCCAAGCCCGCATCCTAATGACTCGCCCGGCATTTCAAGCCGCCGTCGCGGAAGAACTGGCCCGCGCCTTTGCTGTCGTTGATATGGGTTACCTTCCTATCAGCATGTGCCCTTTCACCTCCACTTCCACCGAACAACTCGATTCCGCTTAGGTTTATCGGCATCAGATTCCGACGGGAGCTTTGCTCCGAATGAAAAACGAAATCCGACCCGGGCCGCCGAACCCCGCCACGCCGAACACGAGCCATGCTCGCTCCTCGCGTCAGCGTTATCGCGCGTTCGTGCAAGACTACAAGCAGCGGCGGCTCGACGACTTGGCGGAAACCAGCGAGGACCTGAAAGAACTCAGCGACCCGGCGAAAGTCGGCGATAAGCCACCAGCGTCGGAATCCAAGAGCGAGAAACGGGGCAAACGGCGCGAGTATCTGCGTGAGTATCTGCGATGGCTTTGGCCGCATCGCCATGCGGTCGGCGCACTCTTCGTCCTCGCCATGCTGGCTGCGGGTCTCGAAATGGCCGAGCCGCTCTTCATGCGGTTCATCATTGATCGTGTGCTCTTGAACGCCGGCCTGGACCGGGCGACGCGCCTGACCAGTCTCCACCTCGCAGGAGCTCTGTTTGTCGGCGTGGTCGTCCTCTCCAAGTTGATCGGAGTGGTGAAGGATTATCGCCAGCGGCTGGTAAATGTCCGGGTGATGCTCTCGCTTCGGCGTTCGTTGTTCAAACGCTTGCTGCACCTGCCGCTGCCAAAGCTTTGGGACATGAAGACCGGCGGCATCCTCTCCCGGTTGACAGGCGACGTGGATACCACGACAGGGCTTTTGCAGATGGCCATAGTGTCGCCCGCCATCTCGGTCATCCGGCTGATCATCGCCGTGGTTGTCCTCCTGACACTGAACTGGCGGCTGGCGTTGATGGCGCTCGCCATCATTCCCGGCGTGACGTTGATGAGCTTCGCCTTCTCACGGCGCATCCGGCCCATCTACCGCGTCATGCGCAAGGACGTGGAACTGATCGATGGCCGGGTGGGTGAAACATTTTCGGGCATTCGCGTCGTCAGGGCGTTCGGCCGGGAGATGAGTGAGCTGCTTGATTACATGCTCGGAAGGCACACCGTGCTGCGCAAGGAGATGTTCGCTCATCGCCTGGAGACGATTCTGTGGACATCCTGGGGCTTGCTTCTGGGTGCCGTTAACGTGGTCATCGTCTGGTACGGCGGTTACTTGAACATCACGGGCGGTGCTTCCATCGGCGACATCATGGCTTTCCAGTGGTACACCTTTCTGCTGCTGAATCCGGTATGGAACATCGTGAATTCCTTCTCTGAACTTCAGCGTTCCCTCGCCGCCATGGAGCGGGTGTTTGAAGTGCTCGCGATGCCGGAAGACAAGCCCGACAAGCCGGACGCTGGCGACGCGCCCAGGGAAGTGCATGAGATCCAGTTTGAGAATGTCGAGTTCGAGTATCGGGAGGGCCAGCCTGTCGTCCGTGATTTCAACGTGGTGGTGCCTGGTGGTTCGGTGATTGCCCTGGTGGGCCGAAGCGGCGCCGGCAAGACGACCGTCACAGACCTGGTGGCGCGATTCCACGACCCCACTCGTGGACGCATTCTGCTGAATGGCTCTGACATCCGGGATTTTCGTCTGAAGTCGTATCGCGAACTGCTGGCCTTGGTCCAACAAGATGTCTTCTTGTTCGACGGCTCGGTGCGGGACAACATCGCTTACGGTCGCCACGACGCGACCCCCGCTGAGGTCGAAGACGCCGCGCGCCGCGCCAATGCGCATGAGTTCATCGTCAAACTTCCCGGACAGTACGAGACGTTCATCGGCGAACGAGGCGTCAAGCTCTCGGGCGGCCAGCAACAACGGCTGGCCATTGCCAGGGCAATTCTGGCGTCCCCAAAAATCCTCATCCTCGACGAAGCCACGAGCAATCTGGACACGGAGAGTGAGCAGCTCATTCAGGCGTCGATGGCCACGCTGCTCGCCGGTCGAACCACCTTCGTCATCGCTCACCGTCTCTCCACCATAAGGCGAGCCGACCTGATCCTGTTGTTGGAAGAAGGGCGAATCATCGAGCGCGGCACTCACGAGCAACTCATGCATGCCCGTGGCGCTTACCACCGCATGGTCCTCCGCCAGATGGCGTCCGATGGTGGGAATGTCGAAGAAGTGTGGCGATGAGCAACTATAACCGGTGCTCTACCCTGGCGGGATCAGCCTCTCGGCAGCCGGGTGCGCTTGCCCAGGGCGGCGCGAGTGTTGGGGATGATCCGCTGGGTGATCGTCAGTCTGGCCAACGCCGCCGCGGATGAGATTCGCAAGCTCAAACCGACCAAGTTCAATACCCGAAGCTTTCGTCAGCACTTCCTTTCGGTTCGAGACGGCCGCGACCGCCTTTACGTGCTCATCTTCGCCAAAAATCCCAATGTCTTGGAATTGCACGTTTGAAAGGACGCGTCGTAGAATCTTTGGACTCGGCGATCAGCGATTCCGCAAGGGTTAAGGGTTTGAGCGGTTAAGTTGGATGAGGGCAACGGCTTCCAGCAGATTCGCATTCCCGGGCAGATTCGTTTTCGCTTGTGGAGTCTGCGTCAACGTGTATCTTATCCATGTACGTGGCTAAGATATACAAACTCCGCCGCACCTCCACTCTGGCCCTCCGCCAGCGCAAGGTGGCCCTGTTGCGCCAACTCTCCGTGCCCGCCGACCTCCTGCGAGCCTCCTACGTCGAACGGTTCACGACCTGCGGCAAACCCAATTGCGTCTGCGTTCGCGGACAGCGTCACGGTCCGTTTTATTATCTGACCGCAAACTTGGCGCCCGGTCATATCACCAAGTTGTTGCTCAAAACGGCCGACCAGCAACAGGCCGCCGAACATGGGGTTCGGGGTTATCAGGACCATTGGGAGCATCTGGAGCAATTGTCTCAGATCAACGCGGAACTCCTGCGTCGTGGCGAGCCGTTGGACGGCTCGGTTCGATGAACCGGCTGCGCCAGTTCTGGCACGCCGCCGCCAAGCTCTTCGATCTGCCCCGCCGTCTGCGCGCCGTCCGGGACCGGCGCACCGATCCAGATCTCGGCCGGGGTCCTGACCGCCAGTCTGCTCCTGGGTGCCGTCCTGCGCGTGCCTTCCTTCCTTCAGTTGGAAGCGGAGACTCGCCGGCCGGGCTGGCAGCGGCTGGTGCGTCGAGCCAAGCCGATCAGCGATGACACTTTCGCCTACGGCCTCGAACACGCTCGGTTGGACGAGTTGCGCGCTATTCTGGTGTCCGTCAACCAGACGCTCAAGGGCAACAAGGCGTTTGAACCGGCGAAAATCCACGGCCTGCTGGTGGTGGCTCTCGACGCCAACGAACAGTTCAAGAGCCGTGCCCGCTGTTGTTCGGCCTGCTGTCAGCGCCGCGTCAAAGAGACCGATGCGGCCATTGGCTCAATGCGGGTGGTCTTGTCGGAGGAACGGTGGAAGCAGACGCGGCGGGAAGGCGGACGCAAAGTTGTGGAAGACAAGCAGAGCTTCTGGCGCTGGCTGGTCAGCCGGGAACTCGACGGTTATGCGGCGGAAGTCATCTGGAAAATCGGACACCGGCGTTGGGGTGTGGAGAATCACACCTTTAACGAGCTGACACAGCATTACCACTTGGAACACTGCCCACATCACGAACCGGTGGCGATCATGGCCTGGCTCTTGATCCTGGTAACGGCCTTCGTCCTCTTCGAGTGGTTTGCCCTCCTGCACGGCATACTCTGCCGGCTAGGCCAAACCCTGCAGGAGATCTCCCGCCAGTTGTTCCTGGCTTTGGCGCGTTGGGAAGAACTGGAACCGCTCTGGAGCGGTTGATCCAGTCAGCGCCTCGGGTGGGGCTTTGGTTGAATCGTTCTTTGACAGTTCAAAAATTGGCCGCGCTGGAGACACACGTGAAGTGTCGGCACGAATCGGGCGGCGGACCCAAAACGAGGCTCACTCGTTCCTTCCGCCGCCTAAAAAATAACCATGCCTCCCAGAAAACCCAAAATCCCGACCCCCTTGCGGAATTGCTGCATCGGCGATCATTAGGCTTGCAATGCGAGTATTGACGGTTTAGTGAATTGCCATTGCAATCAGAACGAAAAAAGAGCAAGTCACCAGCTTTCGACAAAACCCATGCCGCGTATGATAAAATTATTACTATTAGATACTCACTGGTAGCGATTTTCGCTCTGCTGATGACATTCTGCCGCCTAACTGCCGCCTCGTTCGAATTCGCTGGCTCTGATGATGGGACTTGGGTTAAGAGCTCGCTTGCTTGGAGTGCGTATGAGGACAGCGCGACTGTCCTCCACTCCGCTGGGGGCCCGATCTCCCTAAACCAATTTAGCGATAGTGTTTCTGGCAAGTGGCAAATTGATGGAATTGCCCAAACCTCGCTTCAAGCGCTGACAAGCCCACAGTTTACCGCACTCACTACGTCAATCACATTAGATATCATACACACCTACGACTACGGTAATGAGGCTGATTTTGACGGAGGCCGCGCAGAATATAGCACAGACAACGGCTCGACGTGGTCAATACTCACAATGACGGGATACGGCACTCTTTCCGACCTGTTTGGCAATCCACTCACGGGAGGCTACGCTGGAGGACCGGCCTCATCTTCCGCATGGACAGGATCTGACTCCGCCACTCACACCGGGACATTCACTGCAGGCATTGGGGATAACGTCAGGATCCGCTTCACTGGGGGGTGGGATATAGGATTTATCGGTGGAACTACCCCAAACTGGACAATTGAAAGTGTTACTGTTTCGAACGTCACAGTAGTTCCAGAACCCCACGAATATGCCATGGTCGCTGGCCTTGGCCTGCTGGGCTTTGCGGTCTTCCGCCGCATACGAGCCAAGGCTTCTGCCGCCTGATCGTCGTTCAACGCTTCAGCAGCGCGACCAAACACGACCCGACATTCAATTTCAAAAAGCGCCGCCCCTGCGGCGCTTTTCATTTTTCACCCAGTCCGCGTGATTCCTAGGAGCCTGTCGGACTTAGCTCGTTTTCGGACAAAATCATTGATTTTGGACCATCAAAACACCTTCACCGAAAATCAAAACGCGTCATATCGAATCGTAGAGCGTCGGATTTAATACGTGTACGTAAGTCCGACAGGCTGCTAG
>SIBF01000033.1 GCA_009695275.1 Pedosphaera sp.
CGACCCATCGCCATGATCGACCCATCGCCATGATCGACCCATCGCCATGATCGACCCATCGCCATGATCGACCCATCGCCATGATCGACCCATCGCCATGATCGACCCATCGCCATGAATGACATCGAGTCGAGTCCATGTCGTGGCCGTGAGCGAGGACTTGAATTCCAACGCGTAGGATGTTCCCTGGGCTGTCTGGGTGGAGACATGGAATGATCCCTTGCTCCACGCAGGCTTGATCAGGCGTGACGCGGGCTCGCTGGAAGCAATCGTGAACGTGACTGGCTTGGGACTGTTGTCCATGCGCGTGAACATGCCGTCCTCATCCTCGTTGGCGGGATGGAAGCAGTGGAGGATGAACGAGTATGTGCCCGGTTGCCCGGGCAGATCGGCGGGCTTGAATGAAAACGTGTTCGTGCTCAGTTCACCCGGCCAGACTTCTTCGAAGGAAAGATTGTCAATGCCGGTGAGCCGGGTCGCCCAGCCGAAGCGTTCGGCGCTTGTCACCCAGTTCGGATCACTGAAGTTAACCCAGGGAGCCGTGCCGGTGTTTTTCACAACGACAGTCACGGTCAGTGCCTGGCCAAGCTGAATCGGCGATTGAGGAGACACGCTGACGATGGTGCCGGAAAAGTCCTGCGCGGAAACCCCGCTCGCGAGAGCAAGAGTTGCCACCAGGAGCAGCGTCCTCCTTCCAATGCCAAGTCGAGAGCCGCATTCAGCCATGAAAGCCGTGTCCTGCGAGCGCACATGATCCCGGACGGAGTTCGGGCGTGGCGTTAAGACGACAGCCACGTCGTGGCGAGATGTCAGGGTGTGAACCGCTTGTGATGTGGAAAGATTGAGCCTGGGGGTTGTCATTTGTTTCAGTTGGATCGGGTGGGAGGCTCTGACACGATTCGCGGCGAAACTCTCCGATCACAAAGACGTAATCGCTGGCCGTCGGTGCGGTGTTACAGATTTCTTCCACAATCCGCCGTTGTAGGGCCAAGCAGCAAAGATTTGCTTCAACCACGAATGAACTCGAATGAAAGCTGCGCTCCGGGGAGCCTCTTGCTGACAGGAAACGGAGGTACCATCCAATGAGCGCCTGACTGGAGACCATCTATTCGCCACTTTGGGTGTTGCCCCTCATTCGGGTCCGTTGGTGTTCATTGGTGGTTTACTGCTGCATCGTTACAAGTTGAGGAATTCTTCCGGCTGCTCGCACGAACTTGTAACAGCTCGCCTGGCATTCTCGTTTCATTGGGTATGAAACGGACCATCTCAAACCTGAACCTCCCCATCTTCCTCTCCGCATCACGATTCGGCCGCGTGCTGCTCCATGCCACGTGTTTGTCCCGATGTCCGGCCCGGTCCCGGAAAAACCATTGGCAGGGCATCCTGCGCGAGCTGACATGTGAACCTCTGACTCAGAGAACCACTTTGGAGCCGGCTCACATCCTGACGATGACAGCTTGAAAGCTTTCAGCTTTCGCGGCGACAAATCCGCGCAATTGGTTCAGCCGATCGGGGCTATTCGTTATGTCATCTGAGAGCGATGCGGTGAAACTGACGCTCGCCACCACGGATGCGGCTTGGACTACTTCTGTAGATAACCCTCGAACGTGATCCAGCGGTCGTCGTTGTTCTGGTAGGTGATGGGTTTTGGTTCGAGCCAATCGATCACGGTGTCCTTGATGCTGCAGGCAAAGAAGTGGTTCCCCGCGGGACTGTAATGACCGATGAAGTAACGCTTCCGGTATTGATCGAAGGGGATGCTGAAGCTTTTGTAATCCTCCACGTGGACCACATTCATGTCGAAGCAGCGGAATTGTTTTTCTTTGAGGAAATCGACGATCTCCTGGTCGTAACGCGGCTTGCCTTCGACCAGCGGCTTCATGACCCGGCCTGGATCGAAGAGCACAACCAGCAGCTTCTTGCCTTTCCGATCCGCGAACTCCCGGGCCTTGGTCAGGATCAGTTTCGTGGCGGCGAAGCTGTAGCGGTTTAGCAGTTGGTCAATGACGTCTCGCGGCGGTTGCGGGTTGTCCAGACCTTGGAAGCCGCCCCCCATGATAGCAGCCAGCTTCCGGACACCGTTCATGTCCAGATCGCTGACGTTGCCACGGACGTACATGAACATGTTCAAGGCCAGGTCGTCCTTCAGTGTCTGCACGGTCCAGTCCGGGTCCGCCATTTTGTAAACCGACTCAGGCGTCGGCAGCAGGTTCTCGCGCTCCTCGAGCTGGCTTGTCTTGAGATTCATCTCCATGTTCGCCCAGAAATTGTTGTGAAATGCGCGGCCACCATCATCGTTCCACCACGGATAAATCGCGGCGTGGCGGCAGCGCAGGAGGCTTCGGACATGATCGTCGCCCCAGACATAAAAGATCAGATATTTGCCACCGTGGTCGGATTGTTCCTCGTGGATCATCCGACGGTAGGCTTGATAAACGCCATAGCCGCCCATTCCAAAATTCCGGATCGGCTCGCCGAGGTGGCCGGCGAGATACTCCTGCCATGTCTCGCCGTCGCTAACCTGATGGCACAGCGTGAAGCTGTCGCCATACGTGTTGATCCGGCAAGGTTTGTCCACGTAAGCACGCGCCGTGCGCATCCCGTTGGTCTGTGACGTCGAGATTGTGGAGCTTTGGTTGACTCCGTCCCTGGGCATGTAATTGCCGAGCCGATAACCGGTGATCGGATCGAACTTGGCCCACGAAAGTTGTTTGGGGTCGAGAAAGACGTCGAGCGTCTTCTTATCAACCACGCTCTTGCGCAGGTATGCGTCAAAAGTCACCGGCACAGTCTGGCAATGAGCGAAGTCGCAGGATGAATGCAGCCAGAACGCGATAACCAGCGCCAGGCTCGTCCGGAGGTCGCAAGTCATCAGAACCAATGCGAAATTTTTCAGTTTTGTTTTCATGATTGTGATTGAGTCAACATGACCAAACGCATCCCATCAAACATGGATATCGCAAGTGGCTACAGATGGTTTTTGTTTTCTGATCGAACTTCGCTGAAGCCTCATGGAACTTTGCGCGTTCTGCTGAAAGTCGTTTTGGTCAGGAGGCCGGGTCTGGGCCGTCCTCTGAAGAAGTACTGGCTGCGAGTCGTCTCTCGAGTTCTGCCACTCTGCGCAAGAGTTCGGGCAATTGTTGCAAAGCAATCATCTGGCGTTTGGCCTGGCGGTCGGGCTGGGCTGGAGAACCGAGCCATTTCTCGCCATCAGGAATTTCGTGCATCACGCCTGATTGGGCTGACACCACGACTTTGTTTCCGATCTTCAAGTGGCCCGCGATGCCGGTCTGCCCGGCAAGGGTGACGTAATGGCCAAGCCGGGTGCTGCCTGCGATTCCCGCCTGAGCCACAATCAAGCAATGGTCCCCAGTGATGACGTTGTGGGCAATCTGGACAAGGTTGTCGATCTTGGTGCCTTTGCCGATGACGGTGGGGCCGAGCGCGCCACGATCTATCGTGACGTTCGCACCGATCTCAACATCGTCATGGATGATCACGTGGCCAATCTGGGGAATCTTGCGGTGAACTCCGCCGTCCAGCACGTAGCCAAAGCCGTCCGAACCCACCACAGCACCGACGTGGATCCGGACGCGGCTGCCGATTTGCGTCCGCGGATAGAGTGTGACTCCGGGGTAAAGGATCACGTCATCTCCAAGCGTCGATCTGGCGCCGATAAAATCCCCCGCTAGAGCAACGCAGCGAGCACCAATCCGGACGTGGTCTTCGATCACGCAATGCGGGCCTATGTGAGCGCTGGGATCGATCTGTGCCGTTGCTGCGACGACGGCGGCAGGGTGGATTCCATGAGGAAAAACCGGTTCGGGAAAGAAGATCGTGAGCACTTTGGCGAACGCGATCCGCGAATTCGCCACCTTGATGATGACTTTGCCCGCAGAAGTGAAGTCGCCATCCACGAGAATCGCAGCGGCGGCGCTCTGTTCGGCTCGCGCGAAGAAGATTTCATTCTCGGCGAACGTAAGGTCACCCGGCCTCGCAGTGCCGGCTGCAGAGAACCCGGTCAGCAGCAGAGCTCCGTTGCCAAGAACTTTCCCCTCAATTTGACGCGCGATTTCATCTGCTGTGAAGATCATGGAAGTCACTTGTTTAATCGATGTTCGTTCCCGTTGTCACCGGCGTCACTGTTGCAGGTTTCTACTTGGGGAGATGTCAGATTCCGCGTTCATCAATGATGGTGTTCCTATCTCCCAGCACGACCACGCGTGGCTGCCACCCATTCGCCACGGAGTCTTCGATCATCGTGTAGCTCATGATCGTAAGCCTGTCTCCGATCCGGCCCATGTGGGCCGTGGCTCCATTTAGAACGATCGCCTTGGAATCTCGATCTCCGGGAATGGCGTATGTTTCAAAGCGGTTGCCATTCGCGAGATTGCTGCAGAGAACGCGTTCGAATGGCAACAGGCCGGTCTTCTCCATCAGCGCGACGTCAATGGTGATGCTGCCTTCGTAATCCAGGCTTGCGCCCGTCACGTGAGCCCGGTGAATTTTTGATTTCAACAAATGAATCTGCATACAACTTCCAGCTTCAAGGTGCGACGTGTGAATGCCATCGAGGCCACATCTGACGGGCGCTGACACACCGTGCCAAGTCGCTCGTTGACTTGAAAAACCCACGTCACTATAAAGTCCGCCTTAACGTATTCAACATCTACTTTGGAATCCCTCATTGCTGTGGAAAAGATTATGAGCAGAAAAATTCGTTACGGCATGGTCGGTGGTGGACGCGGCGCGTTCATTGGCGCGGTGCATCGGATCGCGGCCGCCATTGACCAGCAGATTGAACTTGTTTGCGGCGCGTTTTCCTCCGACCCCGAACGTTCCAGGGTAAGCGGTGGCGACCTCTTTCTGCCGCCGGAACGCTGCTACGGCACGTTCACCGAGATGATCAAAGGAGAGGCAAAACTTCCTGAAGACGAACGGATGGATTTCGTTGCGATCGTGACACCAAATCACATGCATTTCGGGCCGGCGAAGCTGGCGCTCGATCACGGCTTTCATGTTCTCAGTGACAAACCGGCCACGTTCAATCTCGCCGAAGCGAAAAAGCTGGCAGCCATCGTGAAAACAACGGGCAGACTCTACGGACTCACGCATAACTACACCGGTTATCCTCTCGTCAAGGAAGCGCGCGAACTGATCGCCGCCGGGAAGCTCGGAAAGATCCGAAAAGTCGTGGTTGAATATCCACAGGGATGGCTTGCCACCCGGATTGAAGCTTCCGGCCAGAAGCAGGCGAGCTGGCGGACTGACCCGAAGCGCTCAGGAGCGGCAGGTTGCATCGGAGACATCGGAACTCACGCCGAGAATCTGGCTGAGTACATCACCGGGCTCCAAATTCAGGAATTGGCCGCTGACCTGACGGCATTCGTCAAGGGCCGGAAACTGGACGACGATGGCAATGTGCTCTTGCGGTTCAAAGGTGGCGCCAAGGGAGTGCTTCACGCATCGCAAATCTCGGTTGGCGAGGAGAACAACCTGAACATCCGGGTATATGGCGAGCTTGGTGGTATCGAGTGGCATCAACGTTATCCGAACACCATGTATTTGAAATGGCTCGACCGGCCGACTGAGATCTACCGCACTGGACTTGGTTATTTGGGAAATGCCGCGAAGTCCGCGACCCGCACTCCGCCTGCACACCCCGAGGGCTATCTCGAAGCGTTTGCGAACATTTACAAAAACTTCGCCTCCCACATCCGTGCGGTGAAGGCTGGAAAGAAGCTGCCCAAGGGCGATCCGGCATTGGATTACCCGAGGATCGAAGACGGTGTTCGAGGCATGGCCTTCATCGAGGCAGTGGTGAAATCGTCCAAAAAGAACTCTGCGTGGACAGAACTTGACGTGTGAAGTTCTGCTCCGAGATTGAGCGGATTAAGCCGCTGAATTAACGTGGCAGTGAGCCCGCTTGAATCGAAAAACTGCTGGCAAAACGGCGAGCTTTCCCGGATGTTGACCGTCCATTTTTGATGAAGAACATGTTCACAGGCACCTACACGGCCATCGTTACCCCATTCATAAAGGACCAAATCGACGCTCCTGCATTGGAGCGATTGATCAAGGCGCAGATCAGGGGCGGCGTGGACGGAATCGTACCCGTCGGCACTACCGGCGAATCACCCACTCTCTCCTATGAGGAGCACATCCGGGTCATCGAACTGGCGGTGAAGTTCGCTGCCGGCAGGGTGAAGGTTCTGGCAGGCACCGGTGCCAATTCAACCAGTGAGGCAATCTATCTGACAAAGGCGGCGGAGCAGCTTGGTGCTGACGGTTCGCTACAGGTCGCGCCCTACTACAACAAGCCGACGCAGGAGGGTCTGTTCCAGCATTTCCGGGAGATCGCCCGCGCGACAAAGTTGCCCATCATTCTATACAGCATTCCCGGTCGTTGCGGCGTGGAGATTGGAGTGGATACGGTGAAAAGGCTTGCGAAAGACCGCACCAATGTCATCGGCATCAAGGAAGCCGGCGGTAACGCGGATCGAGTCAGCCAGCTCCGAGCCTCTCTCGGCAAGGAATTCACCATTCTCAGCGGAGATGATTCGCTCACGCTTCCGTTCATGGCGGTCGGCGCGCAAGGTGTCATCAGCGTGGCGTCTAATGTGGTGCCGCGGGAAGTCGCGAGCATGGTCCGGGCATTCGCCGCAGGCAAAACCACCGCCGCGCTGAAGCTGCACGCGAAGCTCTATCCACTGTTCAAAGATCTCTTCATCGAGACCAATCCCGTTCCGGTCAAAGCAGCTTTGGCGATGCTCGGACAAATCGAGGAAGAGTATCGCCTGCCGCTCGTGCCCATGGCTGCGAAGAACCGCTCGGTTCTGGAATCGACTCTGAAACGGTGCGAGGTGTTGAAGTAGGGCAGCGCATACGCCACGAACCCGGATGATGCTCCTGCCTCTGTGACGCCTTCCTGTGGATAATGGACCGACTCGCTTCCATCGCTTCCACAGGACCATCGCCAAATTCTTGATCGTTGTGAGACTGCTGCCATGATTCTTGAACGGTTTCCCCAGGTTCAGCAACTCACAGCATCTGAGAAACTCCTCTTCGACTCGGAGTTGTGGAATGACCTGGAGGCGCATCCTTCCGAGGTGCCGGTTTCACGGGAGATCATTGGCGAACTGGATCGGCACATGGAGCGGTTCCGTCAGCATGAGGGCGAATTTACTACTTGGGAGGCGGTAAAGGATCTGATTCTTGGAGCGCAGGCATGATCGACCTGATTCTTCTACTTGGGCCGATATAAGACCTGTTGGATGGAGCCTTGCTAAAGCATGAGTTTCGGAGTTTTCGTGTACGCAGAGAACCCTCATTACGCGCCTCTTGACTCGGGATGCCCCGAAATTACGCTTAGGGCATGGATTATCGAGAGCGTATCACCATTGACCCGCATATCCGCAGCGGAAAACCCTGCATTCGCGGCACCCGCATCACGGTGGTGGATGTTTTCGATTACTTGGGCGGCGGCATGAGCATCACCGAAGTTTTGGACGATTTTCCCGACCTTACCGCCGGGGACATCCAGGCGTGTTTTTCGTTTGCCGCTGACAGGGAACGCCGTCTGAACGTTCTCCCACATGAAGTTGCTCTTTGATGAAAACCTGTCGCCCAAGCTGCCGCAGTTGCTGGCGGTGCTTTTTCCCGACAGCACTCACGTTCGCGACTGCGCGTTGAAGGGGTTGCCGGATGAGTTTGGGAGCATGCTCGCATCAACGGATTCACCATCGTCTCCAAGGATGCGGACTTCTACCAGCGCAGCATGCTTTATGGACAGCCGCCACGTCTTATCTGGCTGCGGGTCGGCAATTGCACGCTCGCCAGTCTCGTTTCACTTCTCACAACGCGTGAGCGAGATATTAGAGCCTTTGACGTTGACCCATTTGAGTCCGTCTTGATTCTGAGATAATCAAGCAGTGAAAAATCTATTGTCTCCAACCATTTGGTAGTCATCCATACAACTCATGACGAACATCATCATCAACGGATCGAAAGGCAGAATGGGCCAGGCGCTGTCGTCCTGCGCCGCACACCACCCCGCGCTGCAAATCGTCGGCGAAGTGGATTTAGGCGACGACTTGAGCGGCATTATTTCCAAGGCGGACGTGGTAGTCGACTTCACTTTCCATTCAGCGACCAAAGACGTGGCGGCAATCTGCGCCGAACACAGGAAAGCGCTGGTCATCGGCACCACAGGACATTCGGAAGCTGACAAATCTCAAATCTCAAATCTCAAATCCCGGATCCCGATGGTCTGGGCGTCGAACTATTCGACGGGAGTGAACACCCTCTTCTGGTTGACACGCAAAGCGGCAGAAATTCTTGGTCCGGGTTTCGATCTGGAAGTGGTGGAGATGCACCACCGCCTCAAGAAAGACGCCCCCAGCGGGACCGCCACGACACTTTTGGAAATCCTCGCGGATGTCCGGAAAGTTCAACTCGACGAGGCGTTACGCCACGGTCGCAAGGGAATCACAGGCGAACGCACCGCGAGCGAGATTGGCATTCACGCGCTCCGTGGCGGCGATGTTGTGGGCGATCATACGGTGATCTTTGCTGCCAATGGTGAACGGGTGGAATTGACGCACAAAGCGTCGTCAAGGGAAACATTCGCCAACGGCGCGCTCCGGGCAGCCGAGTGGGTGGTGGGCAAACCGCCCGGAATTTACTCCATGCAGGACGTGCTCGGTCTTAAGTGAACCGTGCGCGCAAGCCGGCTGACGGCAGGCCAGTTTACAAACAACTCAACTGTGAATCTGGACGGCTATGCTTTTGTCGCGGTCGGGTCGAATCTGGGTGATTCTGTGAACACCCTTCGGCAGGCAGTTCAACACCTCACCCGGTTATCCAGCACCCCCCTGCTCTGCTCATCGCTATGGGAATCAACGCCAGTAGATTGCCCGCCAGGCTCCGCAAACTTCGTGAACGCGGTAATCCGCATGACCCCGCACTCTGACGAGACTTCAGACTCACTGCTCCAGAAACTCCAGGCGATTGAGGCTGAGTTTGGGCGTGAGCCGAAGAAAGTCATCAATGAGCCGCGCCCACTGGATCTCGATTTGATTGCCTTCGGGTCGGTGCAAATGAAATCACCCAAGTTGACACTTCCACATCCCCGGGCGCACTTGCGCCGGTTTGTTCTTGAACCGCTGGCCGAGATTGCTGCCGAGGCGATCCTGCCTGGCCAGCTTTCCTCAACCGGGTCACTCCTGTCGCAACTCCGGACCGCTGAAGTTCTGCGGCGCATTGGGACGCTTGAGTAAAAGACGCATTTCCGTATCTTGCCGAAACGCATTTATCGCGCTGGCTAAAGTAAAATGAAGATCACCGCCGAAGATATCCGTTCGATGAAAGGCAGGCAGCCCATTGCCGCGCTGACAGCCTACGATTATCCAACGACGAAGCTGCTAGATGAAGCCGGTGTGCCCTTCATCCACGTCGGCGACACGCTCGGCATGGTGGTGCTCGGATACCCCGACACGACCTCCGTGACCATGGAGGAAATGGAGCACCACATCCGGGCTGCGGCTCGCGCCAAACCGAACGCCTTGCTCTGCGCTGACCTCCCCTTTGGAAGCTACGCCACATCCGAACAAGCCGTCGCCAATGCGAAGCGGCTCATTGCTGCGGGCGCGGAATGCGTCAAGGCGGAGGGCGGCCATGCAATTCTTGATCAAGTAAAGGCCATGATCAGCGCGGGGATTCCCTATTGCGGCCATTTGGGAATGCTCCCGCAGCACGTGCGTGAAGAAGGTGGTTACAAAATCAAAGGAAGAGGCGATGCGGAACGGGCATCCTTGATGCAGGAAGCACAGGCGCTAACCGATGCGGGAGCGTTCGCCATCGTCCTGGAAATTGTCACCCCCGCCGTGGCTCGGGAGATCACTCAACTCATTTCCATCCCAACCATCGGCATCGGATCAGGTCCGGATTGTGACGGCCAGATCCTGGTAACAAATGACCTGGTTGGAACATTTCCGTGGTTTACACCACGATTCGTAAAGCCCAAGCTCAATGTCGCAGAACAGATGAAGGCTGCCGTGCGGGAGTGGATTCAAGAGCTCCCCCGGCGGTAATGTCGGCGGGGAGGTTGTTCCCAATCGGAAGATAAACATGACGAAACTAAGCCACATCAATGACAAAGGAGAGGCGCGCATGGTGGATGTCTCCGCCAAAAGAATTCAACTTCGCGAAGCGGTGGCGCGCGGTGAAATCAGACTGCAGGCGGGCACGCTGAAATTGATCGAGTCCAATTCGATCGCCAAAGGCAACGTGCTCGCAACCGCCCGCCTGGCTGGGATCATGGCGGCAAAGAAGACGGCGGAACTCATCCCGCTCTGTCATCCGCTGGCGATCACTCATTGTGAAGTCGATTTTCAAATACCTCCAACGGGAGATAAGATCACGATCACCGCGGCGACCCGGGTTGCGGCGCAGACGGGCGTCGAAATGGAGGCATTAACAGCTGTTTCCGTCGCGGCGCTCACGATCTACGACATGTGCAAGGCAGTGGATAAAACGATGGAAATTTCGGCAATCCGCCTCGTTTCAAAGACAAAGAAATAGCCCCGATCTCAGCGACCGAGTCGCCCAAACCACAATCGAAAATGCAAATTCACGCAGGGATCATCACTGTATCCGATCGCGCGTCCAAAGGCCTCTACGATGATCTTGGCGGACCCGCGCTGAAAAAAGCGGCCGAAGGTTACGGCTGGAAGGTCCTGGCGGAAGCCCTCGTCCCGGACGAAAAGCGGGACATCCAACGCGCCATCCGCGAACACATCTCCAAAGGATGTGAACTCGTGCTGACCACCGGCGGCACAGGGGTCGCCCTGCGGGATGTCACGCCGGAAGCGGTCCGGGAGATTGCCATTCGCGAACTTCCCGGCTTTGGCGAAGTGATGCGCATCGAGTCGATGAAGATCACCAAGAATGCCATCCTTTCCCGCAATCTCGCCGTGATTGTGGACAAAGCCCTGGTGATCTGTCTGCCCGGCAAACCGAGCGGAGCTGTCGAATGCCTGAGCTTCGTCGCCGGTGCGATTCCTCATTGCGTGAAAGTCCTCCAGGAAGTCCCGACAAGCTGTTGACCCTGGTGTTCGGGAGTTGCCCGCCAGCTCACGTCGGAAGCGGATGCTTCACAAACGCAAACTCCTCGACGATCTGGCCCGAGATCAGATGTTCCTGAATGATTCGTTCCAGAACTTCCGTGGTGCATGAGTGATACCACGTGCCCTCCGGATAAACGACAGCGATGGGGCCGCGACAACACACGCGCAGGCAATTCGCTTTTGTGCGGAAGACAAGCGGCTGCGGACCCACAAGGTTCAACTCCTTCAACCTGCGTTTCAAATACTCCCACGCAGCCAGACCCTCATCGAGCGCGCAGCACTTGGCCTCAGTCTGGTCGGCGCACAGGAAAACGTGCCGTCGCACGGAATGGATGCCGAGTGCTTTGACTGATCCTGCCAGTTCAGAGTCCATCAAGAGTGGATGAGAAGGCCGTCCTGAATTTTGCTTACTTTTCCGAACTCGACCTGCCAGGCGAGGCCTCCCCCGGTGCCAGCAACTTCCGGTTGCTGTCGTCCATCGGATCATCCGGGCGTTCATAATCGCGCCAGAGCCAGCGCAGCATTTCCGGCATCATGGCACCTCCCTGTTTATTCGAATGGGTGCCGATGCCCCAGCAGTAGTTCACGTCGTAACCTTTCCCGGTCAGTGCAACCACCATCTTGCGGTTCTGCGTGTGCCAGTCCCATTTGGAATCGTATTCACCTCCTCGACGCCTGCCCCGGTTGTCGTTGAGGCCGTCCTGGAGAAAGATGCGGATCGGCTTGAGTTCGTGATCGCGGATCATGTCGGGATAGGCATGGCCGCCCCGGATATTCGTGAAGCTGCCAATGGTGCTGATCACCTTGCGGAACTGATCAGGCCGATGCCACGCCACTGTGAATGCGCAAATCGCTCCGGAACTGGCGCCAGAAATGGCCCGGTCCTCCGGTCTTGCGGAGATGTTGTAATCCTTTTGCAGGACAGGCATCAGTTCGCCGACGATCATCTTCGTGTAGTTGTCGTTTAGCTCATTGTATTCGGTCGGACGATTATTGATCCGGTCGCCCCAATCTTCCGATGAGGCTTCCTTCTGATCGGGCCTGCGGCCTGGATTGATGAACACGCCAATGGTCACCGGCATTTCGCGCCTGTAGATCAAGTTGTCGAACACGTAGGGAATGCGGTAGCTCCCTTCCAGACTCACAAATGCGTGGCCATCCTGAAAGATCATCAGACAAGCCGGCTTCGCGGCATCATACTGGGCCGGAACATAGATCCAGTAATTTCTCGTAGTGTTCGTGAAAACATTACTGGGCAACGTGAGCGGACCGATGACCTTTCCTTTCGGCACCCCTTCATGCAGTTGTGAATCAGGCCCGAGAACATAAACATCGTCGGTGGAAGCAGCGAACGTCTTTGGAACGGTGATGACCAAGGCAAGCAACGCGCAAGAAAACGCACACACGTTCCATCCGACGCGACGTGACGCAATCAACAAAGAAAGGATGGAGCAATGCCTGGCTGTGTGGAGCGTGGTGTTCATGGTTCGTTGTGGTAAGTTCCAACGCTACCCGGACAGTCGATGCTTTCAAGGCATCTTCTTAACTCCAGTGCTACACCCAGCGTCATGGACTCATTGGAATAGACCCGGGCTTGAGAGCGCTATTTCAGCGTTCCGAGATACTCGATCACATCAAGGAACTCCTGAGTGCTCAAACCGGCGGCCAGTCCTTCCGGCATGTTCGAGACTTTCAATGTCAGGCGTTTGGAGATCCTGTCCTTGGAAATTTTCTGAACCTGGTCTCCTCCGAGCTTGAGCGTGAGACTTTGATCGTCCTCCGCTCCTACTACCCCCGAAAGTTCTTCTCCCTCCTTGGTGGTGACGTTGGTGGTCAGCCACTGCGGGGCAACTTCCTTGTTTGGATAAAGCACGGACTCAATGACCTGCTCACGCTTCAAGCGCTTGCTGACATCGGTCAGTTCAGGGCCGAAATTGATGCCGAAGTTTTTAACCTTGTGGCAACTCGTGCAGACGCGCTCAAAAACAAATCGTCCCTCGCGTGGCCTTCCACCTTTGGTGTTTGAAATTTCCCCAACCAATCGCTGTTTGTCCACTTCACTCAATCCCTCGCCCGAGATGAGTTTGTCGAGCTTGCCTTTGACGAGCGCCACACTCGGATTTCCCGCCACGTAAGCAGCCAGGTAATCGCGGCCGGCCTGGTTGTCCCTGGCTAATCCCCCTTTTTGGTGAAGCGGCTTCCAGACTGGTTCCAGTGCCGCCAAAGCATGCTGCAACGTGTAATCAATCCAGTAATCCAACGGCTGCTTCGTGACTTCGAGCGCGAGGTTCACAGCCTCTGGTGTCTCAATAAAACTCAGCGCGCGCACTGCTTCCGTCCGCACTCGCGCATCCGTGTCGGCAACCATTGGTTGAAGCAACTCCATCCCTTTGGAAACGTAAGGCCACTCATCCGAAAGCACTCGCACGGCAAGCGCCCGCGCATCGCGGCTCTTCGAAACAAGTGCGAGCTGCAGCACGGTGCGCTCAACCGCATGGTGCCCCGCGAGCACGAACAGCGCCTCCAGTCGATGCTGCTCCATTCGCGGGTCGGCATTGTCGAGATTAGCCACCCAGGGTACCGCCGCGTTGACCACTTCCTGCGTCGGGCGATCACGCAGTTCTCGGCGAGCACGGTAGCGAGTGCGCGGTTCATACTCCTTGAGCTGGTTCAAGAGGTCAGAGACAGGCATTCCAAACTGGGTGACGGGTGTCAGCAGTGGTCTGTTTTTGGCCGTCAGACGGTAAATGCGTCCGTGAACCTTGTCTCGGTTCGGGTCTCGCTGCGAGTATTGCATGTGGCCGATGAGCGGATTGTGCCAGTCAAGGAACCACAGCGCGCCGTCGGGACCGATCTGTGTCTCGCCAGGGCGGAAATTGCGATCGGTCGAATTCACCAAATTCGGAAGCCGTTTGCCTTTGAAGCCCGCTCCGTCATCGCCGATTTCCCAGCGGGGAATGCCGTTCATATTGATGACGCAACCATAAACGAACTGCCCCTGGACGTCGTCCGGGAAATGACGCGAGTAGAGGAACTCACTTCCCAGCGCGGGGCGCATGCCTTCGTTGTTAAAGACGGGATTGAGCCCTTTGCGCTGCCCTTTTTGCGCGCCGCTTAGAGGCGTGTCCCAGTGGTGTTGCGCAGTCGTGCCATCGCCCGCTATTCCCTGACCCCAAAAATCATACACGTAGCACCACGGATTACCGTAGCCGGGCGTGATGAAATGCCGCACGCGCCAGGTTCGCGGATCGACGACATAGGCGCCGGGCGTGTTGGCGTTGCGGAACGCGCCCCAGGGAGTTTCAAGAGTGGTGGACATGGAGACGCCTTCCAGCCCGTGCAGCAGCCCGCCCGGAGACCATTCGAACGCTCCCATCGTGTGATGAGTGTCGTCCGTCGCCCAACCGTCGAGCATCTCGACAACCTGATCCGCCTTGTCATCGCCGTCGGTATCTTTGAGGAACAACAGACGCGGCTGGCTGACCACGAGCACACCGCCGTTCCAGAACTCAAATCCCGTCGGGCACTGCAGCTTGTCGTAAAAAACTTTGCACTTGTCCGCTTTCCCATCGCCGTTGGTGTCTTCAAATATGAGGAGCCTATCTTTGGGCCGGGGATCGCCAGGTCGCCACTGAGGATACGTGGGCATGCACGAAACCCAAAGGCGGCCCTTGTTGTCGAAGTTGAGCTGTACTGGCTTGGCGAGTTCGGGGAAGGTTTCTTCACTCGCGAAAAGGCTCACGTCGTAGCCAGGTGCCACTTGCATCAGTTTCAATGACTCATCTCCGCTAACGTAGCGAAGCTCCTTCGGTTCGGAGTAATTCTGTTGCGGCACGCCGAAGCGTGTCTTCGGGACGACCAGTTCTCCCGTATTTCTGTCATCCACCTCGACCGACACGGGTTTGCCCTGGGCCATGTCCCAGATGTAACGGTCGCGCACGGCTGTCATCGCCCGGACTTTTTTGTATTCGAGCGGGAAAGTTTCAGTGTCCCACGTCCGCCGCCCCCCATAGACATACCATCCGTTCAACATCCGATGGTCCTGCGAGTGAATCCATGATTTGTCCACCACCACCCTGCGCATCTGCCAGCCGTGCGCGATGTCGAGAATCTTTGGATTCGGTGCGCCGAAAAGTTCACGGTCGAGAATCTCGCCGATGGCACGATCGCCGACCGCGTTGATGTGCGCGCCGTTGATCGTGTATTGGGCACCCGGTTCCTTGGTGAAGAGTTGCAGAGTGGGCGCAAACAGATCCACTGACACCAGCTTGTGTTTGCGTGCAACATCGGCCACTGCGTTCGAGTAGCGCATCAAATTAGCGTTCAGAGTCTTCGCGTCGGGCAGGAGTGGGTTGCCGGTGTCTTCATAAGCGATCGGAGTCACCAGGACAAAGCGGGCCTTGCCGTCCCGTCCGTATTTCTCCGAGTACTCGGTCATGAACTTCTCATAATCCGCCTTGAACTTCTCGATCCCTGATTGACCGGCAAAAGACTCGTTGAAACCGAAGAAGCAGATGAACGTATCCGGGCCGAAGACCTTCATGGGATCATCGATTTTGGTATAATCATTCGGGCGCTGGCGGATGCTCACTTCGTCCGCGGGCCTGCCGAAATTGCGGACCACCAGTTCGAGCTGAGGAAACCTGGCGTGAAGCAGAGTCTCGAAATCACCATAAAGGCCCTGCCGTTCCGCAAGCGAATTGCCTACGATTGCAATCCGCTCGTGGGTTTTGAGTTCGAGCGCCGGAGCTGCGCTGAGGTGGAGAGACAAAAGAAAACTTCCGGCGACAAGCAAAGAACGGAAACTACAGAATGCCAAAAATCGATTCATAGAGACGTGTTAAGTGGAGCTTCGGACGAAGGCTAGAAATAAGTGATTCAAGCCTTCCAGAGTTGCGAATGAAATGGTGTAACGCATCTCGTGACTCAACACCGGAGATCCAGCATTGTTCTGTTCCCTTTCGCCAACAACAATCCATCGGGATGTGGTTCGGGCTCGTTTCGACTAGGAATTCCAGTCAGAAAGCCCCGCCAGCTCCGCTGCGCCCCACCTCCATGGAACTTACACGCCCCGCTCACTTCGGCTTCAACTGCGGGAAGAGGATCACGTCACGGATGCTTTCCTGGCCGAGGAGCATCATGCAAAGGCGGTCGATGGCAAACGATCAGACTTGTTCGCCGGCTTGCCGCAATGCTTCCTCTTTCACCGCGTCGGAGAGATACAAACCGCCGCGCTGTTCCAGTCTCGCCAACAACTCGCGCACCGATCGTAAATGCCCCAATTGCTTCGTCTTGATCAGCAAGCTGGTGAGTGCCACGCAACTCAACCCAAGTTTGCCGGCGACCGAGCGCGCCTGTCGGTCATCCAGCAGAAGCCAGCAGCGTTGATTTGCAGAGCCAGTTGCATGGCTTCGGACTCGCTGCGGCCCAACCGTTCAGTGCCAGGTGGCCGTGACAAAGCCGACAAGGCCCGCACTTCGATGAATTCTGGAAGCAGCGAATGGAAAGCGAGCAGTTCATCCCACACTGCGGGCGGAACAATCACGGTGCCAAAAAGTTTTGGGAGCAGTTCTTCGTCACCCGTTTTGAGCAGCGTGGTGATGGCTGTGGTGTCACTGACGACAATCATGATGACGGATTCCGGCCCTCTCCGCTCAGAACTTCTCGTTCAAGACGGCTACATCGGACTTCAAATCATCCACGCCATAATTAATGAAAATGTGGCGTTGACCGAGTTCCGCGAGGAACTCCACCGAGGAAAGACCTGCCACCTCCGCCGCGCGCCCCAGCGACACCTGCTCGCGCTTGTAGAGGCCGATCGCGATGTCCACCACCGCATCGCGCTCGCTCAACGGGACGTTGCCGAGCCGTTCAGATGGAATGGTGACCGTCATAACGCCGACAGGCTAAAGCCAGGCCAGTCGCAAAGCAACCACGGCGGTTCGGCACGTTTACTTCGGCTTCATCTGCGGGAAGAGGATCACGTCTCGAATGCTTTCCTGGCCGAGGAGCATCATACAAAGGCGGTCGATGCCGATGCCGCCCGCCGGGAGCATGCCGTGTTCGAGGGCGACGAGGAAATCTTCGTCGAGCCTCTGCTGCTCGCAGTCGGCTTGAGTGAATGAGCGGTAGCAAGTAAACCAAACACCAGCATCATTCAAAAAAAGGTGCTTTGATATCCAATCTCTTGATTTCATCGTCGTCGATGTCCTGAATCGCCAACGCAGCTCTGCGGCTTACTCTGGCGTCTTTGTCGTTTAGTGCCTTTAGAAGCGCGGGAATACCAGGCTTGGCCTGGTGCTTGAAGCCAGCCAACTGCACCGCAGCAAACTCCCTGACCGCAGGATTGTCTAAAGCTAGCAGCACTGCATCCGTTGGCATCGGTCACGGTCACGAAGTAGGAACCAGCCGCCAATTTTCAGGACTGAGCCAGGCTGATTCGCCGTGTGCTTGTAAATCCTCCCGTCCTTCTCCGACCTTATCGTTCATGGCCTCACCCCTTTCGGTTCGTTGGGCTTCACACAACGGAAGCCTACATGGTTGCAGGCAGTGCGGACTTCGCCTTTGCCGCGTGTGCCAAGCATGTACCGGGTGCAGTACTGGTCAGTGCAGAGAAAAGATCCGCCTCGATGCACGCGCTTTTTCTCGGTCGGCTCAGCGGGATCGTAGGGCGAGTCCGGGCCCGGCGGATTGCGCGCCACGCCGCCTGCCGCGCTCAACTGCCCGTAGTAGTCCGGGCGATACCAATCGCTCACCCATTCCCACACGTTGCCAGCGACGTCGTAAAGTCCATAGCCGTTGGGCGGATACTGGGCGACAGGCGCGATGCCTTTGAAACCATCCTCACCTGTGTCGCCTCCTTCCGTTGGAAATCTGCCCTGGTAAATGTTCGCCTGAAATTTTCCGCCCGGCTTCAACTCGTCCCCCCACGCATATAACCGGCCCGCCGCACCACCACGCGCGCCAAATTCCCATTCCGCCTCGGTCGGTAATCGCTTGCCCGCCCATTTGGCGTAGGCCACCGCGTCTTCATAGGCAACTTGCACCACTGGGTATTTTTCCCGGTTCTTCAGATTACTCTCCGGCCCGGTGGGATGACGCCAATCCGCGCCTGGGACGTAGCTCCACCACTGAAAATAATCATCCAGTTTCACCACTTGCGGTGTGGTGGTGAAGACCGTCGAACCCGCGACGAGGTTCTCCGGCGGCGCGGTGGGAAATTCCTCGCTGGTCGGCTTCTGCTCGGCGACGGTCACGTAGCCCGTGGCTTTCACGAACTTCTCAAACTGTTCGTTGGTCACTTCCGTCGCGTCCATCCAAAAGCCTTCCACATAAACCCGGTGAATCGGCAGCGCATCGCGGGTCACTCCCGGCAAACCACAGAGTGATTCATTCGCCGCATCACTGCCCATGGAAAACTCGCCGCCAGGAATCCACACCATTCCCTCCGGCACAGAAACGGGCGCGGGCGCGGTGTTCGGAAGAGTCGGGGCAAAAGGCGACGAGCCCGGAGCTGGAGGACCGCTATCGCCTGCGACGGACGGGCGATCAGGCAGCGAGCGGAAGAGGACGAGCGCGACCACCGCCGCAAGCACGCCGCCGCCAGCGATCCACACAGCTCGGTTTCCACCGCACTCTGCTTTCGACTTCTCGTTCCGCCGGCCTTTGCCCCTGCTCATGGCTAAATCAGTTTCCGGACGTCCTTCATCCTTGGGTCGCTGTCACAAAGAAAATGGCTTCGCAGCCAGCGTGGGTCGAGCAGGTTTATTCTGGAAGTTGAAAAGCGAGATTGAGCCGGAAGCCACGATCCAGTCCGGCTGAGGTTTGCCCGGAGCGGTATCTCACGGGGATGCCGAATCTGATCACCTGCGATCAACACACCTTCATCGCCTCGTTGTAGTCGAAAGGAAGGGCACGGCGCTCCGTCTCCAGCGCGATCACCAGATCAGGAAAGCTTGGAAAGACGAGGTAATCTCAACTGCTTCTTGCCGGACGTTTTCCCGCCTCTCCTTCTGTCACGGGAGCTTTTCCCGGCTTTCCTTGGAACCTCATTCTCCAACTGCGCAGCTCGACGTTGGTATTCAAGACTCTTGGATCCATGTGCAGCGACCATGTGCATTGGCAGACCGAATGGCACCTTTTGTTTACAAATAGGACAGATCACAAATATGGCTTTCGCCTGGTAAAGGGTTTGGACACGGTGTTTGAAACCCGAGCGTGACGGCTAACCACAGCCATCACAAGCGCATATTCAGTATAACTTCTTCCCCAGTGTTCTCTGCGTCCCTTTACGGCTGAACTGGGGCTTTCGATTCACTGAAACATCGTCGAGACTGCGCGACAATTCCTCACCGCCTGGCTGCGGGTATTCCAACAGACCCGATCGCGCAACCACTCCGCGTCTTGTAACTCGTTGTGGACTGGTCTTTGGTAGTCGAAACATGCAACTCAAGGACAAAGCCGCCGTTGTGACAGGCGCGAGCCGCGGAGTAGGTCGGGCCACTGCGCTGGCTCTCGCACGCGCCGGATGTTCTGTTCTCATCAACCACAGCAGCTCTCCCGCGGAAGCAGAACAGATCGCGACAGAACTTCACGCCCTTGGAGTGAGCGCCATTTGCTTTCAAGGCAGTGTTGCCGATGACGTCGCGTGCCGTGAGATGATGGCTGCCGCTGCAAAGGAATTCGGGCGGCTCGATATTCTCGTGAACAATGCGGGAACGACCCGGTTCATTCCTTTCACGGATTTGGAAGCAGTAACGAACGACGATTGGGAGAAAATCTTTGCGGTAAATCTTCGAGGGCCATTCCAGTGTGCTCGAGCCGCGAGACCCTACCTGGAAGCAGCCGGAGAAGGCGTGATCATCAGCGTGGCCAGCGTGGCTGGGTTGACAGGCGCGGGCAGCTCCATTCCCTACTGCGCTTCAAAGGCGGGCGTCATCAATCTGACGCTCGCACTCGCTCGAACACTGGGGCCAAGAATACGTGTGAACGCCGTGGCACCGGGCTTCATCGAAGGCGAATGGCTGCGCAAAGGCCTCGGACCGGACTACGAGAGCGCGAGGAAGGCGAAGGCGGAGCAGGCTTTGCTCGGTCGAGTGTGCCAGCCGGAAGACATCGCCGCGGCGATTATCTCGCTGATTGCCGCCGACATGGTCACAGGACACACCATGGTTGTGGACGGTGGGCACACAGTCGGCCGGCGCATCTCGCACGGAATCCGATGACGAGCGCCAGGCAGCCTTCGATCACGTTATTTGGCTAGAGACTTTGCGGCTGCCTCCTGAAAATCCCGGCGGACGTCACTGGCGTCGCTGTTCGGGAAATTCGACCGCTGCACCATCAGGACGTACGCCACCTTCTTCACAGGATCAATCCACGCCTGGGTACCCCACGCGCCGCCGTGTCCATAAGAACCTGATGAGAGCATCCCGGCGACACCGTCGTGCGGCGTGCGCAGAACGCACGTGCCGATGCCCCATCCGTAATTCGCGCCTCGATTTCCGAATGCGTCGGTCTGGAAAAATCCTGTCGGCAAGTCCCCCGTTTGCGGTGTCGTAAGGAATTTCAAAGCAGCGGAGCTCAGGTAACGGCGGCCATTGAAACTGCCACCGTTGAGCAGCATCTGGCAGTAGCGCGCGTAATCGGGCCCGGTCGAGTAGAGTCCACCGTTGCCCTGCGGCGGCTTGTCACGTGGGCCAAACTCTGGACGCGGCGGCACCGGCGCAAGCAAACCAGTCTCTTTGTTCTTCACGTAAGCGGTGGCCAGTTGAGAACGCGATTCCGGCGTCAGGTAAAAGGTCGTGCGTTTCATCCCGAGCGGATCAAAGAGCCGTTTCTGAAGAAACACGTCAAAGCTCATGCCGCTGACCACCTCAACGATACGCGCGGCGGCGTTGATGCCGCTTTGAGTGTATCTCCATTTTTCACCTGGCTCGTATTGCATCGGCGCTGAGAGCCATAGCGGAACAAGATCGGCAAGCGTCTTTGCCTTTTGCGCGTCCGGACCGCTCGCTTCGCCCAGTCCGGAAGTATGTGTGAGAATTTGCGCAATCGTGAGGTTGGCGGGCTTTCCTGAAGGTGTCTTCAGATGGGCAAACTCGGGCAGATACTTCGCCACGGGATCGGCGACATTGAGCTTGCCCTGGTCCTGCAGCATAAGAATCGCAGTGCCTGTGATCGGTTTCGTCATCGAAGCGATCCAGAAGATCGTATCGGGCGTCATCGGTTTTTTCGCGGCAACGTCAGCAAAGCCGGTGCTTTCGATATGGAGGATTTTATCCTTCTTGACGACGATGGTCACAGCGCCAGCGATTTCGTTTTTGGCGATCATCCTCTGCATCGCAGCATCAATACCAGCCAGCTTTGGTCCGGCGGCAAAGGCGGGCAAGGCACCGCAAAGAGAAGCTGAGAGCGCAAGGTTGGCAAGGTGGCGGCTGGGGTGTTTCATGGTGGGACTTATATTGGAAGGGGATGGATCGATCAGTCGATGAAAATTCCTACGCGATGATCTCCTGGATTGGCTTGCCGTGATCGATCTCCAGGCGCTTGCGGCCGGGAACTTCCAGTTTGCGCGAGTCGAGGCCGAGTTGTTGCAGGATCGTGGCATGGATGTCGGTGACATAATGCCGGTGCTCGACGGCATGAAAGCCGATCTCGTCCGTCGCGCCATGAACGACGCCACGCTTCAGCCCGCCGCCGGCCATCCAGACGGTGAATCCGAAGATGTGATGATCACGCCCATCAGAGCCTTGCGAGCCGGGAGTGCGGCCAAACTCCGTGGCGAACACGACGAGCGTTTCGTCAAGCAGGCCGCGCTGGTCGAGGTCTTCAAGCAATGCGCCGACGGGTTGATCGACCGCTAGCGCGAGCTTCGAGTGATTTTCCTTCAACCCGCTGTGGGCATCCCAGGCTCCCGCGCCACCGCCTCCATGTTGGATTTGAATGAAGCGCACTCCGCGCTCCACGAGGCGCCGGGCCGCCAGGAGTTGCGAACCGAACTCACGGCAATGTGCCAGATCCAGACCGTAGAGCGCCTTGGTCCTGTCGGATTCCTTTGAAAAATTCATAACCTCGGGCACCGACATCTGCATGCGGAACGCCAGCTCATACGAAGCCACACGCGCGGCGAGCGCGGGATCTTCGGGATACTCGACACCACGCAGGGCGTTGAGTTCACGAGAAAGATTTCTCCCCACGCTTTGGGCGTCTGCGGAGAAAGGGCGTTCGGGTTGGCCGAAATCGAGTGGGTTCTTGGGATCGATGCGCAGCGGTACGGCATCATGAGCCGGGCCAAGGTAATGGCCGTCCTTCTTGTTCCAGTATTCCCGAGTGCCGATGGAGATGAACTGCGGCAGATCGTCATTGAGCGAGCCCAGACCATAATGCACCCAGGCGCCGAGCGTGGGAAAATCGCCGTCAAGCATGTTCCGCCCGGAGTGAAACTGCGTTTGCGCTCCGTGATTGCTGTCGGTCGTCCATAAAGAGCGCACGACGGCCAGACGATCCACATTGCGCGCCGTGTGCGGAAACCAATCGCTCACATCGATGCCGCTCTGGCCATGCTTTTTGAAGCCAATCTGGAGTGGGTAAAGTGTGTTCCTCTGATTTCCGTTGGCATCAGGCACGACCAACCGCTCGATGGCGAGCTTCCTGGGATCTTGCACCTCGGCGAAGGGAGTTTCGGCAATCGTCTTGCCGCCATACTTCGTGAGCATCGGCTTGGGATCAAAGCTCTCCACATGGCTGAAGCCGCCATTCATGAACAGCCAGATGACGCTCCTGGCTTTTGGCGCAAAATGCGGCAGCCCATTGGGAGACGTCCAGCCAGCACTGTTGCCCAAAGCATCGCGTTGGAGCATGGCTCCCAATGCGAGGCCAGTGAATCCCATGCCCATGTCGGCCAGAAACGTGCGGCGGCTGATCGGACCGCAGTGCGGATTTTGACAGCGGGTCATGGTTGTTCGCTTTCTCCGTTTCGATATTGGTTCATCGCAAAGTGACGAAATCGTTGTGATTCAGCAGCGCCCAGACAAGGTGTGCTCGGGCGGCGTCCGTTTTGCCGGCTGAAGACGGTTCCTGCTTTCGCCAATCCTCCAGCGCTTTGCCGGAGGCTGCCTCTTCGGCATCAGAGGCGACGATGCCAAGCACCGCCGCAAAGGCTCGGCGGATGAAGACGGCATCGACTGGCCGGCTCTGATCAGGAGCATCGGCGTCGGACAGCCGGGCGGCAATCTGACTGGCGGCATCCAACACCAGCTTGCTGTTCGTCAATGCCAGCGCCTGTTGAGGTACGATGCTCTGATCCCGCCGGTAGCATTCCTTCACCGCCGCTTCATCGAAAGTGGTCAGGAATAAGTTACGGTCGTTGTTCGAGTGAAAGAAGTAGAGGCTTCGGCGTTTCGATACCTCTTGCTCGGCTGACGGAACGGTCGGGCCGCCCATGGTCAGGTCCAAGTTTCCCGCGAGCGACAGAATTGCATCCCGCACGGCCTCGGCCTCCAGACGGATTGGGGCACGCCGCCACAAGTGAATGTTATCTGGATCCTTCGCAGCGTTCGTTACCCCACCGCTCAACGATGACGACAGTCGGTAGGCTGACGAAGTGACAATGAGCCGGTGCAGATGCTTCATGCTCCAACCGTTCTCCATGAACTCAGCGGCGAGCCAGTCGAGCAACTCGGGGTGTGTCGGCGGTGTGCCCTTGCGTCCAAACTCGAAGACGGTGCCCACGAGCGGCGTTCCCAGATGGCGCGCCCAAATGTGATTGACCGCGACGCGGGCCGTAAGCGGATTGCGCCGGTCGGTGATCCACTCCGCCAGGGCCTTCCGGCGTCCGCTGCTTTGGGCGGGAAATTTGACGAGAGGATCGTCGGCGGTGGAGTTGAAGAAGCGAGTGGGCGTCCATTTCGCTCCAGCCAGATAAGTAAACTGCTCATCCGCTTTGACCGGTGCCTCGGCAGTCTTGATGGCTTTCTCAAGAACCTCGCGAGCCTTCTTGATTTCCTTTTCGATTGGCTCCGCTTTATCAGCGGCCGCCTTGAACAAACGACGCTCGGTCTCGGCCAGCGTCAAACGGGCTTTGGCAACTAACGCCTCACGCTCGGCTTTTACCGCTGACACGGCTTTATCACGCTCGGCAGCCACAAGTGCAGCGTCATCTCTGCTGCCGTCGCCTTTGGCCCACGAAGCCCGCATCGCTTCGGCCCGACTCTCCACACTGGCGAGGTCGGCCTTGGCGAAAGCGAGGCTCGACTCGGCAATACTCAACGCACTCCGAGCCTCGTCAACGGTCAGCCGGGCATTATCTCGAGTCAAAGGAGGTGATGCCGGGGCTTTCGCCGATGCCGAGGCTTTTCCCAAATCAACTGGTGCCAGGAGGTCGGCTTCCTGCCGGAGCGCCGAAGCCAAGGCCTGTCGCATCTGGGGAATCGGAACTTCAGCAGCGTCCATCTTCTTCCGCGCGGCAGTCAGATGAGTCTCGATCACCCACGCCCGGCGCTCCGGTTGGTGGACTTCGAGCGGCAACGACACGGGCAGGATGCTGAGTTCTTTGAACGCCAGCAGCGCAGGGACTCCTGGAGCGATGATGGCGGATTTGTCGGGTTGGTTTTCCTGGCCGCGGACAAAGCGATAAGTGGGCGCGTCGAGGTGGCCATCGAATGCCCGTGGCAGGCCGTCCTTCTCCAAATCCGGTTCGCCCGGCAACAGGTCGAGCCGGACGTGGTATGGCTCGAAGAAAGCGCGCATCCGGTAGAAGTCCACCTGCCGGATGGGATCGTATTTGTGATCGTGGCATTTGGCGCAATTGATCGTCAGCCCGAGAAAACTCTTGCTGACGTGCTCGACAGTTTCTTCGAGCCATTGGTGCCGATTGAAGAGAAACCAATTTCGCGCGAGGAAACCGGAGGCGCGAAGTTTGTCGGGATCATTGGGACAAAGTTCATCCGCGGCGAGCATCAGCCTCACCATCTCGTCGTAAGGCGTGTCCGCGTTGAGCGACTCGATGATCCAATCGCGCCAGTGCCAGATGTGCTTCTGACTGTTGCGGAGTTGATCGCCCAGGCCCCACCAGTCGCTGTAGCGCCAGACATCCATCCAGTGACGCGCCCAGCGTTCACCATGGCGTGGGTCATCGAGCAGGCGATTCACGGTTTCCTCGTACCAGCGATTCGAAGGATGCTGCTTCACCACCGCTAGCTCGTTGGCAGTGGGTGGCAGGCCGATGAGATCAAAGTAGAGCCTGCGCAACAGCACTTCGCGCGGGGCCTCGGGCTGCGGTGTCAACTCATGTTGTGTGTGCTGCCTGGCGATGAAGGCATCGATGGGATTCCTCATCCAGTTTGCGTTGGTACTGACCGGCACTGACGGTCGCACGATCTGACGAAACGCCCAGTGTTCTCGCGGGTCTGTCTCCGCCTTCTCCGACTCTGGTGCCGGCGCTCCTGCGATTATCCAGTCGCGCAAGAGCTTCACCTGCGCAGCCGTGAACGGCTCACCCTCGTGCTCCGGCGGCATTCGCTCCTCAAGATTTGTCGCCGTGACTCGCTGGACGATGACGCTTTGGTCCGGCTCGCCGCGCTGAATCACCGGGCCATCCTTGCCGCCCTTCAACATCGCCAGAGCCGTGTCCAGGCGCAGATCGGCCTTTTGTTTCAAGGCTCCGTGACACGCGTAGCAGCGATCCCGGAGGAGAGGTTTAATCTCCGTGAGGTAATCCGCCCCGTCCGTCCGCAACCCCACCGGAGGAGCCAGCAGAAGAAAAGCGACGATCACGAGACAAACAGGTTTCATTGGTAGGCAGGATTAGGGGATCTCGTAGGGGCCGAGAGGACACCGGCATCGTGAATGGTGAGCACGTTTGGATGGTTCAACGAGGCGAGTGTTCTTGCCTCCTGCTCGAAGCGGCGCAGCCGGTCCGCGTCCGCCGCGAAATTCTTCGGCAACACTTTCACCGCCACGTCGCGATTGAGCCGCGTGTCCCGCGCGCGAAACACCTCACCCATGCCTCCAGCGCCAAGCAGCGACAGAATTCGGAACGTTCCAATTTGGACAGGAGGAGACACGACCGCAGGTTGCGTCAGGGCAGGTAAGTTGGCAATTACGAATCCGGAGACCGGCCAAAGGATCGTGCATTCACAAGTTGGCGGCGCCCGAAGGCGATTTGTGGACTGCGGTGTCAGAGCGCCAGCGGCGACACCGCTTTCGCACTGCACTTTACATCCTCTCCCGTTTGAAAGCGCCATCGTCTCTGGCACTCTGTCGGCATAGTCCAAAATCAGAGGCGTTCTTACCTCAACCGCCAACCTGTGAATGTACGGTCCAAAGGATTACGCAGATTGACAGCACGATGAAGTGCCGTTTTAGTCTGTCAAAACTCCTCATTCTTCCAACCACTAAAACCATACAACCACACTTCCTTTATGCAGACATACTCTCTCCGAATTCTTCGCACGGCTCGGCGTGCAAAGAGGCGCTTGACTGGCTTCACGCTCATTGAGCTGCTCGTCGTGATCGCCATCATCGCGATCCTGGCGGGAATGCTTTTACCGGCGTTGAGCAAAGCCAAATCACGGGCGCAAAAAATCTTGTGCGCCAGCAATGGCAAACAGTGGGGGCTGGCTGTGAACATGTATGCCATCGACTTTGACAATTCGTTTCCAGACAACCGCGAAGGAGCCGGATTCAGTTGGATGATGCCTTCGATGAGTAATTTTTGGAACAATTACCTGATCCGCAATCAACGCACGACCAAGAAGTCGGAGCGAGCGCGCAACGATGTCCTCTTCTGCCCGACCGACGTCTGGCATCGTGTCGCGGAACGCGGCATGATCACGTCTGACGCCGGAGCCCAGTTGGTGGGTTACTTTTACCTGCCCGGCCGCCGCGCGCCCGACGCAGATGTCACCGGCGGAGCCCAAGGCACTGCGGAATGGTTCTTCCGCAAGAAACTCAACGGGCCCTACGGCTCGGCACCGATCTTGATCGACCGGCTCCAAGGCCTCGGCTCAAAAACAACCAACATTTATAACCCACGGTTGAGTTGGACCACGGATTACGAGGGTAAGAAGGTGTTCACAGCGGTACATCGAAAGACTGGGGGCGCGCCCGAGGGCGGCAATTTCACATACGAAGACGGCCACGTGGAATGGTTCGCCGGTCAAAAAGTGTCACTCGGTTCCGACTACGGTGGTTGGCAGATATTTTTCAAAGTCCCGGTGGCCGATCGATGAGAAACCCGCGGCAATGATTCTCAGCCCGCTCCGCTGTCCATTTTGTTGGCTGGTGCGGTTCACGTGACGAGTGACTTCACGCACTTCGCCTCGGTAATGAATTCTGGGAAGCTCGGCACACTCAAGACCCGTGGCGCCGTTCAGAGAGTCCTGATATTTGCTTGAGCGGTTGCAATCGCGATTCAGAGGGCAAGCTTGCGTCTGATCATTGATGCGCGTCATTCCACTCGCGGACTCTTCCATGACGGGAAGGGAAGTCGAAATATCGCGTGACTTTGAATTTTGATCGACTGTGGAACATCTGTCAGGAGAGCATCCGGCGCTGAAAACCAGTGCGGTGAAGAGCGCGGGTTCCAAATCACAAGACCATAATGCCAGCATGAAACGCCAGATCTGGTGCATTACCGGGATTGCTTTCGGGTTGATATTGTTGATCTGCGCAGTGTTGGTTCCAGCCCATTTTCGGGGGATCGACTTCAAAGTCATCGAGCGCGCGGGCATCGGGACACCGTCGCTGGTCCAGTCCGGGGTTGATCTCGTCAAGCTGGAAGAAATAGGAGCGGCACGGATGGTTCGCCGGGCCGCGAGATTGCTCAAGATTGAGGGCCACGATGAACTCGGGGTTTACGTTGCGCGGGCAGCCAGGCTGCATGTGCTTCCCCCACGGAATGCCGATTCACTCCCAAGTCCCATCAGCGACATCCTGAGTCTCACCAATGCCCGCCCAGTTATCGAATCACTTGCCGGCGGAGAGGTCCGCCATCGGGTGATTGCCGCCCTGAAGACATCATCCCGCCCGGCTGTCCAGGAGATCCTGAAGAACCTGGCGCTGACCAACACGACTCAATTTCCTCCGGTGAACTCCTCCGCCGGCCAGCCTTTGGAAACAGCGATCGCTTTGGCGGGGCTGCTGGTGCAGACGGAATCCATTTCGTCCAGCTTCCGTGACAAGCTCGAATCCCTCTCGAAGCACGCCAATGGCGGCGGCAACGTTTCCCTGCTGGAGACGGTTTACCTGGACTTGTTCTCCCTGGGTAAACGACTGGACTGGTCCCAACTCACAGAGCTGATGCGCCGGATCGACACCACCACCACCCTCCAGAGTCTGGCCGGCTCCGCCCGTGCCTCAGGCGATAGATTCCCATTGTTGTATGCCGCCGCCATCCTGCTGGACCGGCCGCAACCGTTGGTGGCGTTTGTTGAAACATTTCCAGAGTCGGGCTTGGACGATCTTGCAAAGGCGCTTTCGCTGGGCCGTGGTTCATTGATGGAACTGATGCGGCATCAGAAGCGTATTTACTCGCCGTCATGGCGCGAGAAAATGATCGGTTACGATCCATTCGGAGCGTTCTTTTACTTGATGCTGACCCCCTGTCGGAACACTCCCGGTGCATCGTTGATCTTTCGCTGCCTGTTGTTTCTCGGTGGAGCCTCTCTCCTGGCTTTCGGCGTGGGAAGCCTTGCGTTTACAGCTCCAGGCGAGGATCCGGCCAGCCCGGATCGATCACGCCTGGCTCAAACCATCTCTCTGGCACTCTCACTCTTCCTCGTCCTTTTCGCTTCATGGGAGCCATTCATCGTTTCCCAGGCATCTCAAAAAGTTGAATTCCCCATTCGGGTGCGGCTCCCGATGGTGCGACCCGCGGCCGTTTCCAAACTCCAAACCTCAATCCAGCCTGTTATGACCACCGCCACACTCACCTCGCTCATCGTCTTCTTTGTGCTGCAAGCCCTGATTTACATCTGGTGTCTCGCGAAGATCTCCGAAATTCGCCGCCAGACGGTGGAGCCAAGATTGAAACTGCGGCTGCTCGACAACGAGGAACACCTTTTTGACGCCGGCCTTTACCTGGGCTTCGTCGGGACGATCATCTCGCTCATCCTCGTGTCGATGGGGATCGTCAAGCCGAGCATCATGGCCGCATACTCTTCGACTTCATTCGGCATCATTTTTGTTTCGATTCTCAAGATCTTCCACCTGCGGCCCCTGCGCCGCCAACTGATCATGGAAAGCGAAGTCCAGCCATGAACCGATCGATCCTCATTGTCATCTGCGATTTCCTACTCGTCAGTCTGGTCGCCTTCTCGAATTTCGATGACGATTCGATAAACCGGAGTGGGGAGAAGATCGACACCACCACGAGCACTTCGTCCACGGCCAAAGAGACCGGCGCGCGGGAGATGATGAGCGTCCTGACCACCGCCCTGGACGAGGAGCGGCAAAACCGGCAGGTATTGACCTCTGACCTTGACCGTTCCCGCGCCACCGCTGAAGAAAGGCAGACCCTCCTCAATGAACACAAGCAGGCCATACAGCAGGTCGAGGAGAATCTTCAACGAGCGGAGGCGGACGCACGCCGCGTCGAGGAGGAACGAGCCGGCCTCGTTCGGCAGATGGAATCTTCCAAACGCAACATTGAAGCACTCCATGCCTCTTTGGCGGACACGCGATCGGAAGCCAGTCTCTCTCGCGAGCAAGTCCAGGCGCTGCAGACCGACTTGAAAAAGAAGCAATCCGAGTCCGATTCACTCCGAAAGCAGGTTGCAGATTTGGAGAACAGTCGCAGCAACGTGCTCGCCGTCAAACAACAGCTCGACACCAAATTGCAGGCCGCCGAGGTGGAAACACGCGTGACGAAAGAACACCTCAACACACTGCGCGTTGAGAAAGCTCAGCTCCAGGCCACCACCGAGAAGCTCGCCACCGGCGTCACTGCGCTCGCCGAAACATCCGCCGCTCTCACCCAGGAAATCCGCGAGAACCGCCCGCTGGCCGCCAACGCCATTTTCGCTGAATTCACCCGCAACCGGATTGACACCCATTTCGGGAGTCTCCGCGCCGGAGCAGTCACACAGGAAGTCAAACGCGAAGTGAAAAGCCAGACCCTCCTGGTCTCAGACGGCACCAACACCTGTTACGCGATCAATCACATTCTCGACACACCGCTGACCCTCTGGCCTCCGGGCACCGACTGGCACGCTTTGACCGGGACGATCAGCCGGGGATTCTTCTCCTACCAGGTCGCGCGCGTCGCCTTTCTCGCCGAGGATCCCCGCGTCATGGTCATCCCGGTCGAGGCCGCCCAGGTGGAAAAACTGGGGGCGAAGGTTTACAAGATCGCCCCTGATCCGTTCCGGTTTCAAGAAGCCGTCCTGGTTGGAGCCAATGACAGTTACTACGGCGAATGCAAATTCCAGATCGACGTGGCCACGCCGCAATACGTGAAGATGGACCGCAGCATCTTTCGCGGCATCTTCGGGAAGTTCAACCCGTCGCGCGGCGACCTGGTTCTCAGCAAGACCGGCGAACTTCTCGGCATCATGACAAGCAACGATTACTGCGCCGTCCTCGGAACCATCACACCCGCTTTCTTTCTCCAATGCGGCGACACGCTCAAAGCACAGCGAGCGGGAGAGAAATTGACACAACTGCAAAACCGAGTGATGCAACTGCCGCTCAAACTTCAATAGCGGCCGGGAATTATTCCTGTTTAGCCTGGCCGATCCAATTCCGGTGCCCGCAAATCACACGGATTGAGAGGAAGAACTTTGTAGTGTTTTCGTCGGCTGAACCGTCAGGTTTCAACGATCCCAATTCCGTCCTTCTCCTCGCAGTCTGATCCATATCATTCGCGTCCATCCGCATGATTCGCGGGCTCGTCAATTGCTAGCTTCAGAAATCCTGACTTGTAGGGAGAAAAGGAAAGGGGTTCGTGGAAGAAGGAAGAGCCTGAGGTGCGGGGGATGAGCTGGAAGCGGATGGCTTGCTTGAGATGAAATTGGGCACAAAGATCGGGCTATGCCTCAAGCGCAGTTGCCG
>SIBF01000034.1 GCA_009695275.1 Pedosphaera sp.
CTAGCAGCCTGTCGGACTTACGTACACGTATTAAATCCGACGCTCTACGATTCGATATGACGCGTTTTGATTTTCGGTGAAGGTGTTTTGATGGTCCAAAATCAATGATTTTGTCCGAAAACGAGCTAAGTCCGACAGGCTCCTAGAGATGGCCGATTGGCGACGTGTGGATTTCTGAGGAGCACAAAGACCATGAACGGATGAATCACGAGCATGTAGAGGAGCGCCGGCAACGCGAGCCGCTCGAACCGTTCGCGCAGAAATGCGCGCGCGCCACGTCGCTCAAGTGAACGATGCGCGAAAACGCCGCTCAGGAAGAACAACAATCCCATGAAGAACGACTGGAGATGTGCCTGCCAGAACACAAACGCGATCTTGACAGCCATCGGCGGCTCCGGCGCTTCCATCTTGTACCATCCCCCCACATGGCTGTAGGTCACACACGCGTGCATGTTCACCACGAGCAGGATCACGAGGGTACGCAGATTATCGATCCAGGCAGATCGCATCACCGGAGGACTTGGGATGGTTTCATGGCCTGAGTCGGGCATTGGTGTGATAGCCTTTATGTTTATGTGGTTTCGTCGCTCGGTGTCATCGCTACTCCGAGTCCTACCAACGGACACGGCTTAAACGCCCGAAGTTTCGCCCATTTTCCCGTGAGGACCAACGCCGGTTGCACCGTCGGAGACTCTTCCCCTGCCTCACGATGCTGGAGCTTTTTCCTTTCGACCCGCGCTCAGGACACGTAGCTGTAATCGTATGGCTTTCGCATGCCACGAGCGAGGTGGGTGTTGGCTTCTTTCGCGCCGTCGCCGGTGAAGATTTCCTTTGACGGATCCCACTGGAGTTTGCGGCCAATCTGCATGGCGATAATGATGAGATGGCCGACGACCGCGGAGCGATGGCCCTGCTCGACGTGCGCAATCGGGTCTTTGCGCGACCGGACGCAGTCAAAGAAATTGGTCATGTGGTTGGAACTTTCTTCGAGCCTGATGGCATCGGCGGGTAACGGGGTCGTGTATATCTCATCTTTGCTTGCGCTCAAATCGCCTCGGTTCACCCAGATCCAGCCATCAGTGCCGGTGAAACGGACGCCGTTGCGCTGGCCTTTGGGATCGATGATTCCTCCAAACGGACTGTCCGCCGTCGTCGTCTTGACGATCTGCCGGATGTCATTGGCATACACCAGTGTCGCCTCGAATTCCTTGCACGTCGTGAAGCCGCCATCGATCGGACCCACCGTGGCTTTGGCCTCGACTCCGATTGGGCCGTCCTGCCCGATGGCCCACCGTGCAATATCATTGTGATGAGCGCCCCAGTCCGTGACCGGGCCGCCGGCATAGTCCCACCACCACCGGAACGTGTTGTTCGCGCGCTCCTTCATGTAGGCCACTTTTGGGGCCTGGCCGAGCCAGAGATCCCAGTTAAATCCCTCGGGCACGGTTTGTTCGGCGGTGAATGGGCCTTCGCGCAATCCAGCTGGGAGGAACACTTCCACGGTCTGAAGTTTACCGATCCGCCCGTTGCGGACCAATTCGCACGCCAGGCGGAAACGCCGGTCACTGCGCTGCTGGGTACCGGTCTGGAACACGATCTTGTTATCGCGCACGGCCCGGATCACATGCTTGCCCTCGTCAATGGTAAGCGTGAGCGGTTTCTCGCCGTACACGTCCTTCTTCGCCCGGGCGGCGCCGATGTTGATCAAGGAATGCCAGTGGTCCGGGGTGCCGTTGACGATGATATCGACGTCCTTTCGTTCCAGGATCTTTCGGAAATCGCTGAACATGGCGGGCGCCTTGCCATCTTGAGTGTAGCGGGCGGCAACACTTTTCATCGAACTCTCTTTCACATCGCAAAGAGCAACGACGTTTCCAAACTTGGCGGCTCCGGCCAGATCCCCACTTCCCATTCCGCCGCAGCCGATCAGTGCCAGGCCCGGGCGGTTGTTGGGTGAGGTCGAGGGATCTGCGACCTGCTCCGCCGCCCGCGCGAGGTCGCGCTCCAAAAACCAGAGAGGCAATCCGGTGGTGGCGGCGGTGAGGCTGGCTCGTTTGATGAACGAACGACGGGAGATCTGGAATGTGTTGGGCATGCCGGTATTGAAAGCGCACTGGGTCCCACGGTCAAGGTGAAGTCCGGCCATCTGCTTTCCATTGTGAGCCCGGATTGTGTCAAAACAAGTTCGTGGAGGATTTCACCGGAGTCAGACTTTCCAACGGCATGATCGTGACTTTCAGCATGGCGAAGAAAATGGGGCTGATCCCGCCGGATGTCCGGCAGGAATGATCCTGCCCCCAAACCGGAGCGCGACCGCCTCGTCCGCGCGATCATTACTGCCGGGACACGCGGACGGGATGCCCGCGCTCCTTTCGCCAGATTCAGAGGCATACAGCGCGCCGAAATGTCGGAGGATTCTCCCCCAGTTCCGATCAGAGAGTCAGCAGCAGCTTCTTGATCTCTCCCAACCGCCCTTTGGCTTCCTTCTTCGTCAGGCGTGGAAACTTGCCGCCCATCATGATGAAATCGCCATGACGGGTGAGCATCAACTTGTCGTCTTTGCTTTCGATGACGCTGACGCCGCGTTCAGAAGCGAGTGACTTGAGTTCCGAGACTTGCAACAGGAGTTCGACGCCAGGCGGAAGTTTTCCGAAACGGTCGCGAAGTTCGGCTCGGAGCGCGTCGAGGCCCGCCTTGTCCGCGACTCCTGCAAGCTTGCGATAAATCTCGATGCGCTGGTGTGGTTCTGAGATGTACTTGAGCGGAATGTAAGCGGCAGCGGGCGGAACTGAGGGTTGAGAACTGGGAATTGCAGATTCAGAATCGTCCGATGGATCCCCGACGTAGCTGGCGATTTCGCGCGGGATGTTGATGAGTGGTTGGTTTCGGTTCGATTTGGAGCTTGGAGCTTGGAACTTGGAATTTTTTCCACCTTCTCCTCCCGGCCTCATTGCCAGAAAATCCAGCCTCACCTGAACTTCGACCCGCGGCTTGACCTTTTCGCCCTTGAGCGCGCTGACGCTTTGCTTGAGCAACTGGCAGTAGAGTTCAAAACCTACCGCCGTGATGTGGCCGCTCTGTTGAGCGCCAAGAAGGTTGCCTGCACCACGAATCTCCAGATCGCGCATGGCAATTTTGAAACCACTGCCCAAACTTGAGTACTGTTTGATGGCGCTGATGCGTTTGCGCACGTCGCTGAGAAGCTGGGCGTGGCGTGGAAGGAGCAGATAAGCGTAGGCCTGGTGCTTGTAACGCCCGACGCGGCCGCGGAGCTGATAGAGATCGCTCAGGCCAAACCGATCTGCTCGATCAATGATGATGGTGTTCGCGTTGGGGATGTCGATGCCACTTTCGATGATCGTCGTCGAGACGAGCACGTCGGCCTCGCCATTGACGAACTTCGTCATGATCTCCTCGAGATCGTCGCTGCCCATCTGCCCATGTCCGACGAGTACACGGGCTTTCGGCACGAGTGCCTTGATCCGCAGAGCCACGGTGTCGATGTCCCCCACGCGGTTGTGCAGGAAGAAGACCTGGCCCTCGCGGTTGAGTTCACGCTGGATCGCGTCACGGATAAGCCGCTCGTCATACTGCGTGACAATCGTCTCGACAGGCAGCCGGTCCTGCGGTGGCGTTTCGATGGTGCTCATGTCGCGAGCGCCGGTCAGCGCGAGGTAAAGTGTCCGCGGAATGGGCGTGGCGCTGAGTGTGAGGACATCCACCATTTGCCGGAGCATCTTGAATTTCTCCTTGTGCAGGACTCCGAAGCGTTGCTCCTCGTCGATGACCACCAGCCCGAGATCCTTGAATTGCACATCCTCCTGAATCAACCGATGCGTTCCGATGACGATGTCCACCGCGCCGGCGGCAAGTTCTTCGAGAACCTGCTGTTGCTCACGACGCGTCCGGAAGCGCGAGAGTTGTTCGATGCGGATCGGGTAATCCGCCATGCGCTCGCGGAAGGTGTTGAAATGTTGTTGCGCGAGCACGGTGGTGGGTACGAGCAGCGCGACCTGGCGACCGCCCATCACGGCTTTGAACGCGGCGCGAATGGCGACCTCGGTTTTGCCATAGCCGACATCTCCGCAAATCAGGCGGTCCATCGGTTTGGGCGACTCCATGTCTGCCTTGGCCTGGACTATGGCCCGCATTTGATCGGGTGTTTCCTCATAGAGAAATGCGCTTTCGAACTCCCGCTGCCACGGTGCATCCTGCGGAAACGCATGTCCGGTCTGCGATTCGCGCGCGGCTTGAATGGTCAGCAACTCCGCCGCGAGATCACGCACCGCTTCTTCAGCTTGTATCTTCGTCTTTGCCCAGCGCGTTCCGCCAAGCGTATTCAATGCAGGTTGGGCCTTGCCCGCGCCGACATACTTGCTGACGAGGTGCGACTCGGTGACAGGCACGTACAACTTTGGCGCAGGCTGGCCGATTTCGCCGGCCGCGTACTCGATCACGAGGCATTCCTGGCCGCCTGTTGTGTCTGGAGTCTGGGGGCTGGGGGCTGGTGCCGCGTCGCGTCGCTTCGGAGTTGACGGCATCATTTGCAGGCCGAGGTAGCGGCCAATGCCGTGCTGCAGATGGACAACGAAGTCTCCCTCGGCCAGGTCGGTGAAATCGATGTCCAATGCCGAACGCGCCGCCACCGCGTGAGGAGATTTGAGCCGGCGCGGGCGCTGAACTTTGTAGCGTCCGAAAATCTCCGCATCGGTTACGACCACGAGTTTAGCCTCGTGGCTGAGGAAGCCGCGCGCCAGGGCTCCGAGGTGGGTTTGGAGATGGGCGTTTGAGGTCGAGGCCGCCACGGCATCATCGCCTGCATCACCACCAGATCGCGGCTGCTCCTCCCTCTCCGCCCGTTGGACGGAGGGAGAGGGCCGGGGTGAGGTGGGTGCCGTGAGTGTCACCGAACTCGCCAGGCCATACTCCTCCCAAATCTCATTGAATCGCTGGCGCTCGCCATCGTTGTTGCAGAAGACATGGACAGCGTAGTCCTGCCGGAGCCAGCGATGCAGTTGCGCGAAAAATTCCCGGCGTTGCGCTTCGACGATTTGCGGATCAAGCAACCGCTGGGCAATGGGGCGGAAGGCGTCCAGGTTGGATAGTGCCAGCGCCAGTTCCCCGGAGTCGGGTGCCATCGGATTCTCCGCGATGCCGCTTTCAACTGCCGGGCTGACTTCAAAATCCTGGTTGTCAGCCGCCGGATCGAGTTCGCTGATCTCCAGGGTTGCCATTCCACGATTCGCAATTTCCTGACGAACAGAATCCCAGCCCAGGAAGAAAGGATCATCTTCGGGAATCCGTCCCGCATAGGTGCCGGCGTGTTCCTCCAACAACGGCGGGTTGCAGAGAATGATCAGACTGTCCGAAGGCAGATGATCGATGAAGGAACCCAACTTTAACTTCTCCGGCTTCACCCCTGGCTCTTGCATCATCCGGCTCAGAATTCCGATCTCCCCGGCTGGAGGGATGGTTACTGAATGAACCTGCTCGCGGGATATCTGTGAAACCGGATCAAACTGCCGTATAGATTCTACTTCATCGCCGAAAAACTCGATCCGCACGGGCCAGGGGCTGGTGGGCGGATACACATCGAGGATTCCGCCACGCAAAGAAATCTCTCCTTTGCTGTTCACGCGCGCCTCCGGATCGTAACCCTGCTCTTCAAGCCACTCGATCAAATCAAGCGGGTCTATGGAATCTTTGAGCCGCACAATCCGGGTACGTTCGGTGATCATCTCAGCCGGAAAAGTCGCCTGGACAAGAGCCGTCACCGTCGTAACCACAATCGTCGCGCGACTTGATGGCGTTTCGGATCGGGAATGCCGGGAGGTGGAAAGTTCAATCAGAGTTTCCAGTCGTTCGCTGATCACGTCCGAATGGGGCAGCCGGGCTTCGTGAGGCAGAACCTCCCACGCCGGGTAAAACAGACAGCCACCGCTGCTGGCAATACGGCCCGGCTCAGCAGCACCCGCTTCTCCGCCTATCAGTTTCAGCCACGTCTCGACATCCTGATGAAAGCTTTCCTGTGTCTTGACGCCTTCGGTGACTAGAACGATTGGACGCGATGGAAACAACTCTCGCAGCAGCACGGCGAAGAAAGGCTGGGCAGCCGGGCTGATCCCAACCAGCGACAAGGATCGTCCCGATTCCACGCGCCAGCGCAACTCCAGCGCGGCGGGAACAGTCTTCACCAGCTCAAGGATGTTTCTGGCCAAAGGCTCGGGCGGCGATGCCGCGCCCGGAAGCTGGCATGTTACGTGAGCCCCAGTCAAGCGGGGCTCTGAAGCACCAATAGATCCCAGGTTGGCCTCAGAGCCTGTCTTAATGAGGACACCACTTTCCGCAAGCTCGTGGGAAACGTGTGGGTAACGGTCCAGGTTCCGGCCACGAACCGCGTCCGGCGTCGAGTTGAGCGGTTTGGTTGATTTTGCATTTCCATGACATTCAAGCCTGCCTAAATCGATACCCTTCGCTATGACTTCAATTACCAATGCGAGCGGCTCCTGAACAACGCGCCTTTCTATGGCAGACCCTGCTCGTTCTCGTGCCGGTCGGAGCCTTGGCGTTCTTCGCGTTGCTGGCGGTGCGGAAGGACCGTGTGCGGGTCGAGGACGAAGCGCGTGCCTGGTGCCGGATCATCGCGGAGAATCTCGGCCAATCGCTCTTCCGTGCCATCAATCAGGGCGATCTTTTTCACTACGGCAACGCTCAGGCTCGTTGGTCTGTGACGCAGAAGGCCGCACTCGGCCTGGTTCCGAAACCGAATATAGTATCGACCGCACTTGCCTTGGTTCGGTGGCGGGGGGTATCGGCCGATGAATTCGCTGCACAGAAACTCACGGACGACTGGCTGAGGGCTCACTCGGAAATAGATTTTCGAACTTTGCCCCAGGCATTGTGGAACGGCTTTGCCGAAGACGGATCGCTCATTCAACCCAGCGAGCATGGATCTCCGCCGCGCCCGGCTGAATGGTTTCTCGCGCTCCCTGATGACGCGCGTCGCGCATGGCAGTCAGCGGAAAATGCCATCAACGCCAGAGCAAGCAACGCTCTCGCCCAAATCGACACGTTCATCAATTCCGCACCGGGAACCAACGCAGTTGCCAACGCCGAGTGGCTCCGTTTGAGCTGGCAATCCCGTGAAAATCCCTCCGCCGATGTCGCTCTCAGACTCATCGATTTCGGTCGTAGTCATGGAAACGAGCGGACCGAAAGCGGACTGCCATTGGGACAAACAGCCTGGCTGCGGGCCTTGCAACTATGGCCGCAGGAAATGCCGCTTCCGGATCATTTCTGGACCAACATCGCGTTCGCAGTTCAGGGCGCGCCTTCCATCCTCATTCCTGAATTGCTGGATCGACTCGCCACCCTTGGCCAAAAGCAGGACCAGAGGGCGCGCCGCCAGGCGGACTTGCTGAAATCCGTGTGGGCCGTGGATGAGCGAACACGTCATGTGCTCCAAGCGTTTCGGCGGCAGCATCCGTCCGAAACGTGGACGGATCGTTTCTACTGGGTTCATTCCGAAATTGGCGATTACCTCGCAAACGGCCGTAAAGTACTGCCACTCCGTAAAGATCAAGCGACCGCGAACACCGCGACCGCAGTGGCGTTCAACGTGTTTCTGTATCCAAAAGCGGTGGTTGAACGCGCATTCCTCGGCGCGTTTGCCAGTGCAGACGCGGGTCTTCCAAACTACGCTCGCGCAAGAGTGCGGCTGGCGGGTGAAGAGCTTGAGTTGCGGCCCGGTGCCAGCTTCAGTCCCTTCACTCGTACCAACAATTCGCTTCTTGCGGAAGACTCACTACCGTTGCCGCCTGGCGCAACTTATCCTCCCTTTATCGTACGCACCAACCGACCACGTCCTGCGGGCGTGCGGACGGCGGGCGAGAAACGTGAGTTGCGGCCCGGCGTGACATTCAGTTTCGTCACGCGCACCAACGATGTGCTTCTTGCGGAATACTCACTGCCATTTCCAGGGTACTCTCCGGCAGATGGATTCAAACTTCAAATCCATCTCGCGAATCCGGCGTTGCTTTTCGAGCGCCAGCGCCAACTGACGCTCGGTTTTATCGCGGTGATCCTGCTGGCAGCGCTTGCTGCTGCCTTCGGCTGGTGGCAATCGTGGCGCACACTGCGGCATCAGCTCGAATTGAACGAGATGAAGAGCAACTTCGTTTCGAGCGTGTCACACGAACTTCGCGCGCCCATTGCGTCGGTTCGGCTCATGGCTGAAGGGCTTGAATCCGGTCGCGTTCGCGACGAGCCAAAGCGCGCCGAGTATTTCAAGTTCATCGTCCAGGAATGCCGCCGCCTCACTTCACTCATCGAGAACGTGCTCGACTTCTCCCGCATCGAGCAAGGGCGCAAGCAGTATGAATTCGAGCCAGTCGATCCCGTCGCGCTCATCGAGCAGACCGTGAAGCTCATGCAAAACAACGCCGAAGAACGCGGCGTTCGACTCGTCTGCGAATACGATTCCACCAAACTCTCCGGCACAAACTTTCAGCTCCTAGCCGATGGCCGCGCTCTTCAGCAAGCGCTCGTGAACCTCATCGACAACGCCATCAAACATTCGCCGCAGAACGAGACTGTCACTGTCGAACTCGACATCATTCTACCAGAATCTCCCGGTAGGGCTGGCCGTCCTCAGCCCGCCGCGAACGTCGAAAGAACTGCCGCATCCCCACCAATGCCACGGCGCGGTGAAGACACCACGCCCTGCCAGACCGTCCAACTTTCCGTCTCCGATCATGGCCCCGGCATTCCACCGGAAGAGCACGAACATATATTCGAGCGGTTCTACAGGCGCGGTTCCGAGTTGAGGCGCGAAACCCAGGGCGTCGGCATCGGCTTGAGCATCGTCAAACATATCGTCGAAGCCCACAAAGGTCGCGTTCGCGTGGACAGTGCGCCCGGCAAAGGCAGCCGCTTCACGATTGAACTGCCAACTGGCGGCTCGAATGATTCAATCCAGTCCTGAAATGAAAAACGACACGTCGTTCGTTCGGAACTGGCCGTTTGGAACTTGGAATTTGGAACTTGAGATTTGATCCCAGTGAACTCGCGCATTCTCATCGTCGAAGACGAGCGCCCCATGCGGACCGCGCTTGAAGATTGCCTTGCTGCCGAGGGCTACCGCGTGCTCTCCGCCGCTGATGGCTCGACGGGCCTTCAACGCGCGCTCGACGACAAGCCCGACCTCATTCTGCTGGACGTGATGATGCCGCAGCTCGATGGCTTCGCCGTCTGCGCGGAACTGCGCCGGCTCGGCAGCCCGGTTCCCGTGCTGATGCTCACCGCCAAGGGCCAGATCGATGATCGTGTGACCGGACTCGACGCTGGTGCGGACGACTACCTCGTGAAGCCGTTCAGCACGGAGGAATTGTTTGCCCGTGTTCGCGCGTTGCTCCGGCGCACGGCCAAACACGGTCGCGCCCGGACAACGCTCACCCTCACGCTCGATGATGTGAGGATCGACTTCGCTCGTCAAACCGCGACACGAGGACGCAAGGCGCTTCATCTCACCACCAAGGAATTCGCCATGCTCCGCCTGCTGGCGGAGGCGGGAGGCGAAGTGGTGACGCGCGAGCGGTTCCTCGACGCCGTGTGGGGCTATACCGCGTTTCCCACCACGCGCACGGTGGACAACCACATCGCCAGCCTTCGCGCCAAAATTGAATCGAATCCCAACCAGGCTCGCTTTATCAAGACCGTGCATGGCGCTGGCTACAGACTTGAAATGTGAAACCAATCTTTACAAACCCATGACAACTTTACCCGCGCGTTCGGGCACGATCATCACGCTATGAAAAATCAAACTTGGGAAACTTCTTTGAACTTCCAGCGCGGCTCTGTTTTCCGAGCGCGTATTCCCCTCCCCATGAACCGTCGGGTAGGGCTGGCTGTCCTCAGCCCGCCGCGAACGTCAGAAGGATGCTCGCATCCCCTGCCAACGCCAAGGCGCGGTGGGGACACCGCTGCCCTACCAGCCGCCCCTGGGAGCGCCGGCATCCTTGCCGGCGAGACAGTTCACACACAAAACGCCGGCAGGGATGCCGGCGCTCCCAGGTTCATGGGGAGGGAACACCTCCAAAAAGCGGCCATGAATCGCGGCCATGAACCAGCTATCGGCAGGAGCGCGGACGCCTCGTCCGCGCGAATTACCGGCCTGCCAACTCGCGGACGAGGCGTCCGCGCTCCGAGTAGCAGGTTCATGGTAAGGGGAAACGAGACGTCCATCGTTCCATGTCGCCGGACCTTCGCACACACCCGCTGCTGGATCAGTCTCTTATTCCTTCTCGTCGCGCTGGCAGTCACACGCGCGGCGGACAGCGCCACGGAATTATTCCAGAAGGGCCTCATCGCCGAGGAGGTCAACCGCGATCTCGACACCGCCATCCGCTCCTACCAGGCCGCCATCGCGCAGATGGACGAGCAGCGCAAGCTCGCCGCCACCGCGATCTATCGCCTCGCCGAATGTCACCGTAAACAAGGCAAACCAGACCTCGCCAAGCCGCTCTACGCGCGAGTGGTCAGGGAATTTCCCGATCAAACCGACCTCGCTCGACTGAGCGCGGAGGCAGGCGGGGGTGTACGGGGTGAAATTTCTGCCGAGCTGGCAGCCAAATACGGATTCATACGCACGTCAAAAAACACCAACCAGGCGACACTGCCGACCGCCGCAGTCGAACCCGACGAGGAGGCGAAGGAAATTCAACGCCTTACCGCCATCCTCCGCGACAGCCCGGATTTGGTGAACCAGCGCGAGGGACACTTTTCTCCCCTCCAGCGAGCCGCGATTGATGGAAAAGCGCGGGTCGTGCGGTTTCTGATCGAGCAGGGATTGGAGGTCGATCGGCTGGACCATGGTTTGACTCCGCTTCACTTCGCTGCTTCTTGGGGCCGAAAGGCGGTCGCCGAATTGTTGCTGGAAGCCAAGGCCAACGCCAACGCATCTAGTCCGAACGGCGTGCCCCCGCTTCACTTCGCGGCGAAAAACGGTTACGCCGCGTTAGTAGCCGTCTTGCTTGCCCGCGGTGCTGATCCGAACGCCCAGGCAGACTATGGTGAGATGATTATGCCGGGAGGACAGAACTCATCAGTTGCTAATTGGTCCAACACCGGAATCGATGGCGGCACCCCGATCCACTGGGCGGCAAGACAAGGCCACACCTCAATAATTCGGATGCTCCTGGAGAAAGGCGCAAATGCAAAACTCCTCGACCCGAGGCGACAAACCACGCTTCAGTGCGCGCTGTCATCCGGTGTTGAGGCTGCCATCCGTCTGCTTATTGAGCAAGGGGTTGATGTTAATTCCGCCGATGGACTGGGGCAAACGGCGCTCATGTCAGCAGTCAGGGACGCGCGAGCCGCCGTTGTAGATCAGTTGCTCTCTGCTGGTGCGGACGTGAATAAATCGACGGTCGATGGCCGCAGCGCGGTTACCGCACTGCACTACGCGGTAGGTAAGGGAAATCTAGGCATTATCCAGGCCTTGCTGGTGAAAGGTGCGGACGTGAATTTTAACAAAGAGACGGCATTGCCACCGCTGCATGCCGCAATAGGTCACAACAATCTTGGGGCAGTCGAGGTTCTCTTGCGTTGGAAGGCTGATGTGGAGATTAGAAACAAAGAAGATTTTACGCCGTTGCAGAGCGCCGTCTCAAACGGTAAGAGACGCGAGATTGTAGAAGCGCTTCTGAAAGCCGGGGCGAATCCAAACGTAGCCGATTCTCAATCTGGGCAGACGCCGATCTTCGGCGCGGTGGGGCAACCCAAGCTCGTCGAACTTCTACTTGCACATGGGGCTCAGGCAAACTTCCCGGACCGGCAAGGAACGACTCCACTTGAGAGCATTAATGCCTCTCTGTCCTCTGCCACCTCTGGCCAGCGGCCACCCTTTGATCGAGCAACGCAAGTGGCCTTGGCCGAATCCGATCGATTGCTCCGCGCGGCTGGAGCTAATCCCGACTGGCGCTACGCCAACGCCATCACCATCAGCCGGAAAGCGGGCAACGAGCGGCTGATCCAGTTTCAGCGCGGTACAAATAACGTTAACCGCTACACGCTTTACGAAGTGTTGGCGCGGTTTTACGTGCAAGGATCAGAGGTCTCCAGCCCTCTCCTGTTGCACGGACGAAGTTTGCCGCGATCAACCGGACCACGTGTGCTGCCCTCCGTGGGGGTGCGAGGAATTCTCCCCAGCTTCTATGGCGCCCAGCTTCCCTTCCCCGACTTTCGTCGCGTGACTATCCGCAACGTCGCGGCGACAAACGCAGCCGTGACGGAGGTCGCGCTCAATCTTCTGGACGGGCAGGGTAATCTTGATTGCACTAAGGACCGAGTTCTCGAATGGGGCGACTTGGTGGAGATTCCCGAAACCGATCACGCAATAAGCGATACATGGCACGGCCTGAACGAATCCTTCCGCTCGTCCCTGAAGCAATGTCTGCGGCGGCGTGTGACTCTCTCGGTCAAGGGTTCCGTCAGCCAATTGATAATGTCACCTGGCGACGGTCAGGTCGGAGAGCCGCCGACAGGTGACGCGTCGCATCATGCTTTCAACACTCCAACCTTCGCCTTGGGCAGTGTGGTGCCAAAGTTGGTTGGCCTGCTCCGCTCCACCTCCGACCTCACCCGCGTGAAAGTCCGCCGCCCCGCCGTCGGCGACCAGCCCGCGCGCGAATGGACGCTAAACGTCACGTTACCCGCCGATTCGAGCAACGACCTCTGGCTCCGCGACGGCGACCTGATCGAAGTGCCGGACAAGGAGTGACGCGCCCTGTTCCTACAGAAAGATTCCAAGGCGCAAAGCCATGCCAGAGCGGGTGCGATGAAAAGTGTCGGTCAGGAGCGCGGCTGTGTGTGGGGTAAGGGCACCAGCCGCAGCACCCTCGAACATGCGGACCCTTAAGCACACCGTCCATGAAGTTCCGCAACGACAATCAACCTGACAATGCCGCACGTTTTTCCGCAATGGAGTTTTCTCCCAGAGAAGGCTTCCTTCATCGCATGATCCATCCCCTTTTGCCGCGCCTGGCCGCCCAAGGGAACAGCGCCGCCTGCTGCCGGCGCTGTTTCAGACGCAAAACATCGAGAATCCTCGGGCAGTAGATGAACCCAAAGCTCCAGCAGTCGCCAGTGATCGCTTCAAGAATGTCGAAACTTGAAAGGCACTCGAATGTCCAAGGGCGTCGCTGACTTCACCACGTCACTCACGTTCTGTCCGGCAGGCTGCCTGTGCCACCCCAATTGTGTGAGGTATAGGAGTTGATGCTCACGACATCCCTCACCCGAACCCTCTACCGATGGAGAGGGAACAGCCATCGTCCGCGCTCTGATTGTTTGATCGCCATCCGGCCAATCCAATCGCGGAGTTCCCTTGGAAGCGGCCAACGATTCTCCTTCTCTCCTGGCGAGAAGGTCGGGATGGGGGCGAGCGTTGAAGACGCTTTGTTTTGAAATTGGTTGTATCGGTGAGATGGATTAGCTGCGACAATCCGTTATCGGTTTTTCAATTGTGAACATTTCATCCGCCATTTTTGACCGCAGCGCTCCGGATCTGAATTCGTGTCCGGAGGAGTCGCTGCCGGAATTCGCCTTCATCGGCCGCTCAAACGTGGGCAAGTCGTGGTTGCTGAACATGCTTGCGGGCAAGGAGACTTTAGCCCGCGTCTCGCCCACGCCGGGATTCACCAAGCTGATCAATTTTTTCACAATAAACAAATCCTGGCGGCTCGTGGATTTACCGGGCTACGGCTTCGCGCAAGTGGCGCGAGAGGACAAGGCACTGTTCAACCACGCGGTGAATGATTACCTCAGGAATCGTCCGAATCTATGCTGTGTCTTCGCGCTGATCGACTCCGGGCTTGCTCCGCAAGAAATTGATATCGAGTTCGTGCAATGGCTTGTCCGCCATGCCGTCCCATTCGTGCTCGTTTTCACCAAGATAGACCGTGGAACTCCGGAAGAGGTGCAGGCGAACATCACAGCATTCACGGCTGCCATCGCCGGGTGGTTCGAGAAGTTGCCGGAGATTTTCCAGTGTTCCTCCGCGACGGGACATGGCCGGGGCGAATTGCTCCGAGTCATCAGCGCGACCTTGGACGCCGGCCCGGCAGAATCAGAACCAGCGCCGACCGCAGCACCGTTGCCGCCCGACGTCGAGCCGCCGTTCAGTCTGAGAGTGCGTGCTGGAAGCCAGGAGGAGAAGGCTCCGCGAGAAAAGAAGCGTCTTAAAGGCGCGCGTCCGTGGTGAGGCGCTTGCGGATTGTCACATTCTGGCAGTGTCCTAATCTTGCTCGTAATTTTAATCATGATCCCTCAGCCAAAAGCATTAACCTAAAAACGGTTGTTCGGATTTACAAAAGGTAACAAAGAGAACGAAGGGGCGGCAACTTCGGCAGCCATTTCCCAGCGATCAGCGTTCACCCAGTCGGTGAGATCCGGGAGACCGAGAAAATCCAGCCAAGTCCTTCACACTTAGTTTCCTTCGTTATCTTCTGTTCAAATCAACTGCTGTTTCCAGGATTAAGATCAGGACACCACCCACATTTGCATGCGCTGGAAAGTTTGAGGCCATCCCTCCCCGTGGTCCTGCCGGCAGAATGATGAAGGCGGAAAAATGCGAAGAAATTCGTCCGCCTCCGTGTTTTTGCCTGCTTCCGGAAGAACTCATGGTCCCGACGTGCGGTGGACAAACTGTCGAAGTTTATCATGAACCAGAGTACGTGAAGCGACAGTGGCCCAAATTCAGCGGTTAACCACATTCCCATTCCAAACCGTCGCCGCAGCTCCGATGATCCCGGCATCAGTACCCGTGGCAGCCGGGACGATGGGCACATTGCGATGGCCTTCCCACCAGATGTGGCGTCGCGCAGAGTTGATGAGCGTGTCGCGGTAAAGCCCTTCGCTCATGCCCAGCCCGCCGCCGAGCACAACGAGTTCCGGATCGAGGACGTTGATGAGCGCGCCGATGCTGGCACCGAGTGCTTCACCGGACGTACGCACGACCTCAATGGCGCGGACGTTTCCTTCACTGGCAGCGGCCAGGACATCCTGCCCCGATTGAGCATTGCCCCGAATGGCATTGAAGCGCCGCACGAGCGCCGGTCCGGCAGCAAATGCTTCGAGGCTGGCCGGGGGCGGATCATCGCGCATCACTCCGAGGTGTGGCAATGGCCCGCTCGCCATCGTTCCGGTTGCGCCATGCGCCCCGGTGAATGGATGGCCGTCCATGACCAGGCATGAGGCGATGCCCGTGCCGATGGTTACGTAGAGAAACACCCGTGCCCCACGCCCCGCGCCGAACATCGCTTCCGCCCGTGCCGCAGCGCGCACGTCCGCTTCGAGGATGGTGGGTGCGATTCGCGAGAGCCGTTCCCGCACTGGCAAGCCTTGGAAGGTGATGCAGTTCGCGCTTGCAACCTGGCCTGACAAATCAACGATCTCGCATACACCCACGCCGATGCCCTTCGCCTCGAGATTCATCAAGCTCGCTTCACCCATCAGATCGCGGGCCAGCTTTTCAATGTCAGTGAGCACCGCCTCGCCGCCGCGCTTGGGCAACGTCGGAATAATCTTCCGCACGCGGACCTGTCCATCGGGAAAAGTCACCAAGCCGGCGGCGATCTTTGTTCCACCGATGTCCACTCCGATGGTGCAGGCAGGCTTGGTTGTGGAGTTTAGTGGCATTCAACGAGGTCGGCTGGCATGAAGAGCCGCCGAAGTTCTCTTCTTCCGATTCTGTGGAAAGCCGTCGTTCATTTCAACGATTGCAAGTAAGCAAGCAGGTCACGGATTTCTTCGCGAGCGAGAGTGCCGAGCAACCCTTCGGGCATGATCGACACTTTCGACCGCTCCACGTTCTGGATCTGATCCGCGTGGAGCCGCGTCTCGGCACCGCTGGCGTCACGGAGAACAAACGCTTCATCCGGCTGCCGGACGCGGATGCCTCGCAAATTCTCGCCATCGCGCAGTGTAACGGAAAAAGTGTCGTAGCCTTGGGCAAACGTCATGCTGGGCAGCACGAGCGCTTCGATCAAATCGCGGTCGGCCCGGATTGCGCCAATCTTCGTGAGATCGGGGCCAACCAAGCCGCCGCGTCCGCCGACGCGATGACAGGCGGCGCAGGCTGTCTTCTCCACAAACCACCTTTCTCCACGCACAGGATCGCCGCCTGCGAGCAGTTCTGCGTAAGAGTCAATTTGTTCGCGCTGATTTGCGGCGCGCTTCGTGACCTGACGCTTCAATGCTTCAAACTCCTCAGCCGCCGCGCGCGGCACGCGTGTCGCGATGGTTTGGAGCTCCTGCTCGCCCGGTTGCCAGCCGTCCGAGATCGCTCTCTTTAGATAGCCCCACGCGGCTGGGAACCCATCGCCTTCCCCTTGCACCAGTAAGGGCAGGAGCGTTGACGGCGAGACGAGGCGATCACTCTGCACAACAGACAAGAGCCTCTGCGGGTCTTTTACAGAATCGGCCCATTGCGCCCGACTCAGCAACTCAACGGAAGCGAGCCGTGAGCCAAAACTCGACTGTGGGCCAATTTGATCAAGCAACAGATCGAAAGCTGCAGGAGTGAGTTTCGGGTGGCGTCCCAGTGTGGCACGAAGCGCCTCGAGGCGGACTTCGCCGGAGAGGTTTGTTTGCGCAATCAGTTGCATCAACGGCTCGTCCAATGCGGCGATCTTGCGTGTTCCAGCCGTTCGCGCTGCCTGAAGGCGGATTGATGGCTCGCTTTCGCGCAACGCCATTTCCAGTGCGGAGATCCAGGTAACGGGCAACGGCGAGAAAGTCGTCCGGGCCATTGTTTGGAGAAGGAACTCGCGGCGGCTTGAATGCAGGCTGGTGTTTGTGGCAGCCGAGGCGATCAAGGATTGCATCGCGGGATTCGTTTGAAAGGCGAGGACCAGTTCCTGCAATGATTCGCCTGCTGGCTTGTTGAGCACAGGGGTGTGGATCAAGTCGCGCACGACCGGCTCTGCATGGACGCTCCAGTCCGGATGCTTTTGAAGAATCATCAGCGCAGCGCGCCGAAGCGGGGCGTCTTCCACGAGTAACCGTTTGAGAACAGCGTCGGCGGTGATCTTCTGGTGTGGTGATTGATCGAGCAGGAGCAGCGCGGCACGCTGAACACGAGGATGCAAATGGTCCAGCGCGACGGTCAACGAATTCTGGTCCGCCAGCCGGTGAAGAGCGTAAACCAGCGCGTGTTCGAGAAAGCGATCAATGTCGCTGGTCAGCGCGGCGATGAGTGCCGGAACGGCGTTGGTGGAACCGCAATGGGTGAGGGCTTCGGCGGCGGCGAGACGGACGTGTGGTTCAGGGCGGGAGAGCAGGCCTAGCAATGCCTTCTCCGTCCCGTTGTCACCGCTGCGACCGAAGGCGCGAGCGATGCGAGCGGCTGTATCGGGATCCGTGGTGGCCGACGTAAGAAGGCTCTGATCAGTCTGCGGTTTGGAACTCGGATCTTGGAACTTGGACTTCGCCTTTGAAGTGTCGCCAGCCTTGTCAAATCTCACCCGATAAATGCCGCCCTGAGCGGGAGCTTTGCGAATGCGCCCCGTCGGGCAGTGATGCACGTACCACGCGCCAGTGTCCACCACGAGCAGGCTGCCGTCGGCGTCTTCAAGCACATCGGAGGGATGAAAATCGGGATCTTCCGTCGTCAGAAAAGCTTCATCCTCGCTGCGAAACGTCGAGCCATGGCGCTTCAAATGATGGGCGGCCACTTTGCGCGCATTAAACTGAGCGGAGAACAGCGCGCCTTGAAAGCGCGCGGGAAAGGCGTCGCCGCGATAACGCACGAGTCCGCTGAGAGCGACGGCGGGATAGATGGAAACCGGCGGCAACAATTCGCCCGAGTTGAACAGTCGCGCTTCGGTCCTCGCATGAGCGTTGAGAGGATACAATCCGCCTTCGAGCAGATGCACGAGGGCATCGCGTTCGCCGCCTTCAGGGAGGGAAAACCAATTGTCGGTGCCGATGATCTCGCCAGCAGGCATGAACTCGATCTCGACCAGGTTTTCGAAACCGCGGCAGACCACTTCGATGTCCGAACCGTCAGGACGGCATCGTAAAAGCGCACCGCTCTTGCCGGACAATATCGATCCATCGCTGCGCTTGAGTTGGTAACCGTCCGGCTGGCCCATCGTCAGGTAGAGCCAGCCGTCGGGGCCGAATGTGAGGCCGTGCAGGCTACCGTTGTCGGTGTGTCCGAAGCCGGTGAGCAAGACCGTGCGTTTGTCCGCGAGGCCATCGCCGTCCGTGTCTTCCAGCATCACAAGGTCGGGCGGATCGGCAACGTAGAGCTTCGAGTCGCGCCAGGCGATGCCCATCGGGAAAACCAGTTTGTCAGCGAACACTTGAGCACGCTCGAACACGCCGTCGCCATCACGGTCTTCCAGCCGGCTGATGCGACAACGACGGGTGAGCTTTTGAAGTTCATCGTAGAGGTCGAGACCCGAAGATTCGGCGACGTAGAGTTCACCGCGTTCGCCAGGAGCGGCAAACATCGGAAACAAGACCTCTGGCGGGCCTGCGGCGCGCGAGACGGAGAAACCGTCCGGAAGTTTAAGTGCTGTTTGAGCAGCGAGCACCATGGTGTTCAGAGCGAGACACACGAACAGAAGACACACTTGCCGTAGCGATGCGGTTGGGGCACGGAATTTCAACTGGCTGCCTTGACTATGAAGTGATTGAGTTTTCGATTGAATGGCACTGCAATCGACCCGTCGCGATTGCGCGAATCGTTGGTAAGAATGGTCCCGCTTCTCAATCATGCAGTCCGCTGAAGTTTCGAGGCCGCTGCTTCATCAAGGAAGACATGAGTGTCGGTGTGCCCTTGGAGGAAGGACGCGGGGCATTGCGGACTCCGCCGGCCTGCCACCATCGCCTGCACTGCCACAGTCTTGTGTGAACCATGGGCCATGATGAGAACTTGCCGGGCAGCAAGTATGGTTTTCAAGCCCACGGTCACTCCTTTCGCCGGCGCGTAATCACCGCCAAACCATTTGCGGTTCGCTTCGATCGAGATCGTATCGAGATCGAGCAGTCGCCCGACGGAATTCTCCGCGCTGCCGGGTTCGTTGAAGCCGAGGTGGCCGTTCTGACCGAGGCCGAGGATGATGACGTCCAGCCCGCTGGCCGCCGTAATTTTGCGTTCGTGCTCCTGAACGCTGGCGAGCGCGTCGGCTTCCAGCGAACTAACGGTGTGAAACTGCGCGGGCGGAATTCCCCAGGCCTGCTGCACGCAACGTCGCATGAGGTTGGCGCAATTGCGTGGCTCTTCGAGTGGTACCCCCACGTATTCATCCAACGCGAATACGTTCAAGTGCGAGAGCATCAACCCGCGCTCGCCGATGCGCCGGTAGAGTTCAATGGGCGTGTTGCCCGCCGCGACCATGACGTTGCGCGTGGATGGCAAGGTGAGCCAGTCGGCCAGGCAGTCCGTGGCAGCCGCGTTTGCCTGGTGGCTATCGGGAAAAACATGTAGCTCCATGAGATTCGGAAATTTCGGTGAGCAATCGAAACTCTATTTTCTAACCGTCGCCCGCGCCTGCATCCAGGCCACATCGCGGTTGTTGGGCGAGGAGACATTCAGGGGTATGGTCTGCCCTCGCTTGAGTTTTGGCATCGTCCGGGGATCCTGCCAGCGCTTGATCTCCGCATGACCGTCGGCAAACGAAAACCCACCCGCCCCGTTATGATAACTCGCGGGATAATCGACCATCATTGTCCGGTTCGGTTGCGCCGGATAACCCGCCATATCCACGCAGAAGCACCCATCATTGATACCGTCCTCGCGTTCATCCAGCATCACAAAAATTCCGGACGGACCGGGATCCGTCATGTCGGAGGTCTTGAAGAGGATGCGAAACTGTTCGTTGCCAGAACTCGGCCAGCCGTAGGCGAACCAGCCGTTCATCGACATGCTCCGCACACGTGGAGTGCGGGCACCCGCGACCGTGACTGCGCTGAGGTCGGCGGGGCATTTCCAAATGCCAACCGAGTTGCCGCAGTACTGCCAGAGCAGGCTGTTCTTGATGTCCTTGTTCACGTCCCAATTGCTGCGATTGGCTCCATTGAAATCGAGATCGCCGGTGACCCACATCTGCTGCTTCACGCCGGCATCAACCCATGACCACGGTGTTTTGTCCTGATTGTCGTCATTGTACAACTGCCAGGCGAGCGTCAGTTGCCGAAAGTTGTTCATGCATTGAATGCCTTGTGCTTTCGTCTTGGCCTTGCTCAGGGAGGGCAAAAGCATTCCCGCCAGGATCGCGATGATGGCGATTACCACCAGCAGTTCGATGAGAGTGAATCCCGCGCCAGATCGATCGGGACACTGAAACGTTGGATGAGTGCGGGTGTTTTTCATGATTTGCAGGTTGAGGTTGGATTTTGTGCTTGGGAACGAAATTCGATGGGACAAGCCGTTATTGGGCGGATTGATGCAGCTTCAACTAGCTTCGCTGATTCCGCGCGCCAGCGACCGGATGTAAGCCGCGTTGCAGCCGCAGCAGCCGCCGAGGAAGCCGATGCCTTCTGTCTTCGCCACCTTGCCGAAGTCCACGAACTCCGTGCGCGAAACCTGAATGGTCTCCAGGTCATCGGGAAACGCCGGCAGCCGTGTGAAGCTGTGACACGCGTCCGTCGTGTGAAACGCGGCCGGCTGTGCAGCCAGCGGCACGATCGTGGCGGCACGCATTTCACGAAGCAACGGGAGCATCCGCTTCGGATCTTGTTCGCAGTTTGCGCCGACCGCGATGGCGCCGAGATCAGCCATTACCTTTGCGCATTCGGCGGGAGTGTGGCCGTCGGTGCATTTCGTGATGAGCGGGCGGAAGCTCATGGTGGCCACGGCGGGCAGTCCGGCGGCGGCGGCGCATTCGAGCGCGACCTTCATCTCGGCGAGATGGAAGAAAGTTTCGATGATGAGAAAATCCACGCCGGCATCTTTCAGCAGACGGATCTGTTCGGCGATGTGGTCGCGTGATTTGCCGAGCGACTCCATGCCCTCGCGCTCGGTGAGTTGTGTTCGCGACACACTGCCGGCGACGAGCGCCTTCCCGCCTGCGACTTCCTTGGCGAGCTTCACGGCGGCGGCATTGATGTTCTCGGTCTGCGCACCGTAGCCGGCACGATTGAGCTTCTCGCGCGTGCCGAAGAACGTCAGCGCCTGGAGCACCTGCGAACCGGCGTTGAGGAATTCGCGGTGGAGTTCGCGCAAGGCGTCGGGCTGCTCGATGGCGACTTCGGGCGTGAACTGGCCGCTGCCGCGTCCCGTGCCGACCTTCTCGCGGCCGGAGCCGCTGTCCACGTAGCCGCGGCGTTCGAGTTCGATGAGATAACCTCCGTCGCCAAGGACGACGTTTTGTTTCAGGAGTTCAGTAATGGGTTTCATGTACGTTAAATAGGTTAAAGGGTTGAAGAAGTTGAGGCCGGTCTTTCCCACGCCAGCGCTACTACAGAAAACAGCGCGATGATGATGCCGACGGTTTCACGCGAGCTGATCTTTTCTCCGAGAAACGCAATGGCGATGGGCACGCTGACCAGCGGATAAAGGCTGGCTAGCGGTGCAATGATGGACGCCTTCCCCGCGCTGGCGAAGGCCAGGAGAATGGCGTAGTTGCCGAGGCTGAAGAACAATCCCAACGCGACGACCAGCAGCCAGGTCTTTAACGCGATCGGTCCGGTGAGCGGTTGGAGCATGAGCAAAACCACGGACACCGGCACAAACGCGGCGAGAAACCAAAGAGCGGAAAGCTCGCCGGAGATATCGTTGGTGGAAACCTTCTGAAGCAGGCCGGAGACGCCCCACAGGCCAATCGGAATCAACGCGTACATCAGCCACACGTTCACAACACCTTCCATGGTGGCGACGTTGAAGAAATAGATCGCCACGAGCGATAGCACGATGCCACCGAGCTGAATCACATTGAGTCGTTCCCGCAACAACGCCACCGCGAGTACAATAGTGACCAGCGGATAGAGCGCGGTGAGCGGCACAACGGTGGAGGCTTTGCCACCGACGTTGAGCGCGTGGTAGTAGGCGACGTTGCCCGCACAGGTCAGCGCGCCGGCGAGGAAGGCGTTGATGGCTCCACGACGACGATGGCCGGTGGCTGTAAGTTTCTTCGAGCAGCCGAGGGCGAGCATCGCGGGAATCAGCCCGAGCGTGGAGAGCGCCTGGCTCTGCGCCGCCGTGACCGATTCACCGATCAGCTTGGAGATGATCGCCCACAATCCCCAGCAGAGGACGGCGATGACGGTGAGCAGGAACCAGCGGGGCATGATTAGGAAATTCCCAGTTTCAAGTTTCAAGTTCCAAGTTAATCCCAATCCTCAAATTCCAGATGGACATTTTGCCTCGCCACATCCGCTGCGCGTAGCTTTGAGCTTGGCAAGTTCTTGGAACTTGGAACTTGGATTTTGAAAATTCTCACACGTGTTCCCTCGTCCGATCGTGCATCCGATGCGCCGCTTCCTGCCGCCCCGGTTCATCGAAAACGGGCGGAACGAAAGTGCTCTCCATCGGGAGCGACCGTCCTTCGCGACCGGCTTGCTGGGCCTTGAGCATAATTTCCAAAACATGCAGCGTGTGTTCCGGCGTGACGAGCGGTTTGGTTCCAGCAAGGATGCAATCGACCAGATGATTCAATCCATCCGTCCACGACCAGTCAGGCGTGGTTTCCTTAAACACTTGCCAGCAGCCGGTGCCGTTCTGAAACAGTTCGTAGCCGTCCGGGTCCCAATCATCGCCGAGCATCTGGATGGTGCCGGTGGTGCCATACACTTCGAGCGCCGGATTGCGATACTGCTGCATCGTGAAGCCGCTGGTCACGACGGCGAACGCGCTCTCCCCGAAGTCCAGCAGCACCTGCGCGTTGTCCTCGGCTTCGACGCGGATTTTGCGTCCGTTGATCTCGCGTTCGGGAATCGCCACGCCAGTCATGGCCATCACGCGTTTCGCGGGACCGAGCAATCCAGTGAGGCTCGTGAGGCAATAGACACCAAGATCGAACAGGCAGCCGCCACCCGGTTTGTAGAACCATTCGCTCCAATCAGGACCGGCCCAGCCGTAGCGCGCGCGCGCCGAACACGGCTTTCCGATGTCGCCGTTGCGAATGTGGCGGGCGAGCGTTTGAAACGTCGGGCTGAGAATCGTGAACGGCGCGCAGACCAGATGGCCGGGGCTGCCCTTTGCCAGTTCGACGAGCGCCTTGGCATCCTCCAGCGAAGTGGCGAGCGGTTTCTCCAGCAAGACATGTTTGCCGGCCTGAAGCGCAGCGCTGGCCAGTCGCGCATGCTCGGACATCGACGTGAGAATGAGGACGAGATCCACCTCCGGTGAGGTGATGACTTCCTGGGCGTTGGTGGTGAAACGCGCCGGGCCGAGGGCGGCGCCCGCCGCGGCTCGTTGTGCCTCGCGCCCACAGGCGATGACGGGCTCCGCCGAGCCGCGCGCGCGCAGCTTGTCGATGGCTGCGCGGTAAGCGCTGAGGACGTTGCCGCAGCCGATGACACCGAGGCGGATGGGTGGCGTTTGACGGGTCATGTTGATGCGCGGAGTGAAGCACTTTAATGTTGTGCCTGCAACACATTACTATAGCCTTGTTGCATGTCCGTCCGTCAAACATTACAAGCCCGCCTTGCCGACATGCGCCCAAGCGAGGCGGAGGTGGCCCGGCGGCTGTTGCGCGACATGGGTCTCGTGGCGGAAAAGAGCCTCCGCGACGTGGCGGCTGGCTGCCAGACCAGCGATGCGACCGTGGTGCGCGCGTGCCGGGCAGCAGGATTCGATGGCTTTCAGGATCTCAAGTATCACGTTCTGCGCGAACTGACGGGCGGCGGTGAATTGAAGCCCGCTTCGAATGGCGAAACGCACTACGGCAACGACATTGCCGCGAGCGTGACGGCGGCGGATTCCGCGTTGAACGCAGCAGCGACGTTGCTGCGCGGCGCTTCGCGCGTCGTGCTGGCCGGCGTGGGCGCGTCTCACGGCATCGCCCTGATCCTGACGGACGTGCTCTTCACCATGCGCAAGCAGGCGCTCCCTGTTCACGATGCGCAAATGGCCGGCTTTGCCTTTACCCCACCCATCACAGGCCTCGTGCTGATCGCTATTTCCCATTCGGGCGGGACGCAGTTTCCTTTGCGCGCCGTGCTGGAGGCCAGGACGGCGGGCGTAAAGACCATCGGGCTCACCAACGAGCCGGGCAGCGAACTGGCTCGCGCAGTGGATGTGTTGCTGCCAACGCAGACCGTAGAGCGTCCGGGAGGCAGCTTCGCCATCGCGCCGCGCATCTGCCAGCTGGCGGTGCTCGACCAATTGCTGACGCGCATGCGGCAACTTGAACAAAGAAAGACGAAGGGATCGAAAAAGTGAAGGCCGGAGGAAACTCTCATCTCGACTCGCGCTTTGTTTCCGCCACGTCGCCCGTGGACTCATCAAAACCATCCAACATGAAAGCAACTCTTCGCCGATTCCTATTCTCGCTGGTTTGCTCGGGGCTTGTCGTCACGACCCACGCCGCCGAGTTTGTTCCGCCAAAATCTGAATGGAAGCCCCTGTTCAACGGCCAGGACTTATCCAACTGGGACAAGTTTCTCGCCACACCCGGCGGCTCCGCTCCGTTGGTGGCGAACGTTGATCCCACCGGCGTGTTTACGGTCACGAACCTGAATGGCGAGAATGTCATTCACGTCTCCGGCAGGAACTACGGCGCCATCACCACGCATGATCAGTTTACGAACTTCCATTTCCGCGTGCAGTTCAAGTGGGGCCTGGGACGCTTCGGTGGGCGGGTCAACGTCGGGCGTGACACAGGCATCCTCTATTGCGGCATCGGGCTGCCCAATCCGCGCACGGGCTGGCTGACCTCGATCGAGAACAATGTGATGGAAAAAGGGGTCGGCCAATGGTGGAGCGTGAACGGCGCGATCATCGACTGCGAGGGCGAGTGGGTCACCGCCGGGAACGAGCTTTACGTGCCTTACAAAAAGGAAGGCAAAGGCGAGAAGAACATCGTCTGGCGCAAGGGTGGCCCGCGCATCACCGCTTCGAGCGCGAATGGCATCACGCCGCCGTTCGATGTCGAACAGGTCTTCGGCAACTGGAACACGGTCGAAGTCGTGTTCTGGGGCGGCCAGTGCGTTCACGTCCTCAACGGCCACGTGAACCTCGTGGCTTTCAATCCGCGCTACAAGGAAGGCGACCAGTGGCGTGCGCTCACTCAGGGGAAAATTCAGCTTCAATCGGAGGATGCGGAGGTTTTTTATCGCAAGGCCGAGGCGCGTCCGCTGTATGAGCTGCCGACGGAGTATCTGGACCAGGTCGTGTCGCCGGTGGGAAACGAGGATGGTTTCATTCCGCTGTTGAGCGATGCAGCGTTGAAGGAATGGAAGCAATCCGGTCCAGGTCAGTTCAAGGTCGGGAACGGTATCGCCATCGCCGAGGGTGGCATGGGCTTGTGGTGGTTTGCGGGCCGGCAGTTCACGAACTTCGTTCTGCGCGGTGAGTTCCTGCAGGAGCAGGACATCGCGGATTCGGGAGTATTCCTGCGCTTCCCCGATCCGGGCAACGATCCGTGGATCGCTGTGAAGAAAGGACATGAGATGGAAATTGGAGATCCCAACCCCGGCAATCAATACGCGCCGACTGCGTCGATCTATCCTTTCGCTCCCGCTGTCGCCAACGCAAGCAAGCCGCCGGGTCAGTGGAACACCTACGAGATTGTGGCGAGCGGCCACAACTATTCCGTGCGACTCAACGGACGGCTCGTGACTGCCTGGACGGACACGACGCAGCGCACGTTGAGCGGCTTCATCGGCCTGCAGAATTACAACGACGGCAAAACCGTCCGGCATCGAAACCTGCGCGTGAAAGAAGTGTTGTGATGAACTCGATCGTTCTTCGGAGTTCGGGTTTCGCGCTCGCCGCTTGGTGCGTCTTGCTCCTGGTCACGCCGGTCGCGCACGCTGCTTCACCCCTCCCACAACCTCTTCCCAACTGGCGCATCGAACTCGTCGCCGAGGCTCCGCGCATCAAGCATCCCTCGGTCGTTGCTTGCGCGCCGGATGGCCGCGTGTTTGTGGCGGAGGATCCGATGGACATCAGCCTGCCCAAGGCCGATGCCGCCGAAGGCCGCATCCTCTGTCTGTTTCCCGATGGACGCATCACGGTCTTCGCGGAAAAACTCTTCGCGGTGTTCGGCCTTCAATATCTCGAAGGCAGACTTTACGTGCTGCACAATCCGAAGTTCAGCGTGTTTGACGACGACAACGGCGTGGGCGGCAACCGCCGCGAGTTGATCGAGCAAACGTTGCCCGAGCCTTCCGCGTTGAACTGGAATGATCACGTTCCCGCAAATTTCCGCCTCGGCATGGACGGCTTTTTTTACGTCGCGAGCGGAGACAAGGGACTGCACGGCGCGAAGGGGACAGATGGATTGAGGGCCGATCTGTACACTGGCGGTGTTTTCCGCATCCGGCCAGATGGCACGCAACTCGAAGTCTTTTCGCACGGCGTCCGCAACATTCTCGACGTGGCATTGAATGCCGAGGATGACATTTTTACTTACGACAACACGGACGAGCATGACTGGATGGGTCGCTTCACGCACATGGTCGAGGCAGGCTTCTACGGCTACCCGCACGATTTTATTCCGCAACGTCCATACACGCTGTGGATGATGGCTGATTATGGCGCGGGCGCGGCGTGCGGAACTTTCGCAAACAACGAGGACTCACTGCCGCCGGAGTATCAAGGCAACGTGTTCCTCTCCGACTTCGGCAAGCGACAGGTCATGCGTGTGCGCATTGAACGCGACGGAGCAACATACCGCGCGGCGTCGAAGGAAGATCTGTTTCCAAATCCGCCCGGCGATTTCCGGCCCGTCGGCATCACGCCCGGGCCCGACGGCAAGAGCATCTACATCTGCGACTGGCAGCATCGCGACGAGAAGGCCAATGTCAGTGTCGGACGGTTGTTCAAGCTCACGTGGACAGGGCCTGACTTGAGTTCGCCGAAACCTGCATGGTATTTACCTGCGGCCACCGGGAAGAAATTTGAAGCCTCGACCAGTGAACTTGCCCGGGGCCTGTCGCACCCGTCGCACAGCGTCCGCCTGACCGCGCAACGTCGGCTTGCAGAGCGGAACTCAATTGAAGAGTTGTTGAAGATAGTTCAAGACACCTCTGCTCCTGCGCACGCCCGGCAGCACGCGTTGTGGGCGCTCGACGCGCTCGACGGAGGCCGTTCCGCGCGCAAGGACATCATCGCTATGAGCACCAATGGCGATGCGAGCGTGAGCGGACAAGCCATCCGGCAACTCGGCACGCGCCGCGCGACGATCGCCGTGCCTGCGTTGCGCGAACGGCTCAATGACAAACAGGCATCCGTCCGCTTCCATGCGGCAACGGCGCTCGGCCGCATCGGCGATGCCGTTGCAGTTCCCGCGCTTCTGGCCGCGCTGGAGGAACAAGACATGTTTGCCCGCTACGCGGTGTTCACCGCGTTGAATCGCATCGGAACCAGCGCGTCGCCGGCCTGGCTGGCCATTGTCCGCGGATTGGAGAGCGATAGTGCGCGCATCCGCGAAGGGACGATGTTCGCGCTTCGTGAAACTTATGACCAGCAGCTCCTTGACGCCTTGGTCCAGGTTTTCAAGGACACATCTAAGCCCGTCGAAACAAGGCGCGTTGCGCTCGGGTTGATCGCGGCATTGCACCTTCAAAAACCGGCATGGAAAGGCCAGTGGTGGGCTTACCATCCGGCGCTCCAGCCTCCGCCCGCCAAGACTGAGGAATGGGCCGGTACGGCAACAGTGTTGAGCATACTTCGGGAGGGTCTGCGTGAGAGCGAACCAACCCTCCGGCGGGCGTGTATTGATGGCCTGGCGGCCGCCAAGGACACCGAATCAGCGGCGGCCTTGCGCCAGGTATTCGCACTCGAATCGGATTCAACAAGTCGCGCGACCATTCTTCGCGCGCTCGGCGCAATGAAGGACCAAGATGTCCTCCGACTTGTAGCGGTTGAGTTGAAGCGGCCGAGCCAGCCTGAAACGACCACGGCTGCCATCACAGCTGCGGAGAACCTGGGAAACGAAGAAGCAATCCAAGTGTTGATTGAGTTTCTCAGATCATCCACTGCTCAGGAAACGCCACTTGCCCAAGCTGTCTCTGCTTTGGGAAAGCTGCGCGCCAGCACGGCGTTGAGTGTGATTCAGCCGCTGACACTTCATGCTGCGGCTCCGGTCCGCGTCGCATCGGTCCAAGCACTCGGCCGTTTGCAGGGAGAAGCGGCGTTGCCCGTGCTGGAGGCCGGCCTCCGCGATTCCACTCCCGAAGTTCGCCGTGCGGCGGTGAAGGCATTGGCCGAACTTCGCTCGACGAATGCCGCGCCTTCGTTGATCAAAGCTTACGCCGACGAGGCACTGCGGGATGACGTTTTTCAGGCGGTCACGCGCGCTCCTGACGAGCGCGCCATTGAAATCCTGCTTGATGGACTGTCATCCAAGAACCCGGTGCAACGTGACGCCGCGCACCTCGCCATCCGGAACATCAGCGCCAGGGTGCTCAAGCCAGTTGAAGCGCGAGCCGGCGAACTTTCATCGCAGGCTCTGATCGAGCTGCGCCAGATTTATGCTGGAAACAAGGCTGCGGAGGGTGGTCCGTTGTTCGTCGCGCAAATCAAGCAGCACACGCTGGATGAGTATCTGACGGCTGCCTCGAATGGTTCCGGTGATGTTGCGCGGGGCCGGCGGTTGTTCGCCGATGCAAAAGGTGTCAACTGTGTTGCCTGCCACCGTGTGGCTGGTGAAGGAAGCGACCTGGGACCGGACTTGACGAGCGTCGGCATCCAGTTTGACCGTCGCGCGCTGGCCGAGGCGATTCTCTTTCCGAGCAAAACTGTGCGCGAAGGCTACCAGATGATTGCCATTGAGATGCTGGACGGAGAGGAGTGGAACGGGCTGGTGAAAGGTGAAACCGCAGACACTCTGATACTTCGCGACAGCGCCGGACGCGAGCACAAGCTGCCTCGAGCCAGCATCAAGTCCCGCCAAAGCAAATTGATCTCGCTCATGCCTGAGGGTCTCCATGCCGCACTGTCGCTGGAAGAGTTTTTGGACCTGGTCACCTACCTCGAATCGCTCAAGGCAACGCCTGCGAAATAAGGCTCCAGGATTACTGTTCCGCTTTGGAATCACGCCCCGTCAAGTCGCGCAGCGCTTGCACGACGTTCTTCCCTTCGTAAAGCATGGCATGAACTTCGTCGATGATCGGAGTGCTGACGTTCAACGTCCGCGCCAGGCGATAGGCGGATCGCGCGGCCGGATAGCCTTCCGCCACGCTTCGTGTCGAGCTGAGGATATGATCGAGATTTTCGCCGCGACCCAACCGCTCACCAAGTGAACGATTCCGGCTGAGTTTGGAGAAACAAGTGACCGTGAGATCGCCCAGCCCGCTGAGGCCGGCGAAAGTTTCCGCGCACGCCCCGCAAGCAACTCCAAGCCGGCGGATCTCCACGATGCTCCGCGTAATGAGGGCCGCCTTGGAATTGTCTCCGAACCCCAGCCCATCACACGTGCCGGCGGCGATGGCGATGACATTCTTCAAAGCGCCGCCGAGTTCCACTCCAAGAGGGTCAGTGCTGGTGTAAACTCGAAATGTGGGGCGATGAAATAACCGTTGGACGAGCAGCGCCGCCGGCGTATCGACGCTGGCGGCCACGATGGCGGAAGGCATGTCGCGAGCGACTTCGGCGGCGAGAGTGGGTCCGGAGAGCGCCACCGTTCGCGCCTGCGGAGCCGTCTCGCGGAGTAATCCGCACATGGTCAATCCCGTGTCGAATTCGATCCCCTTGGTGACGCTGATCGCGACACCTGAAAAGTTCGTGAGGACACTCGCTACTGCGCGAAAAGCTTTTGAGGGAACGGCAATGACAATGGCCTCGGAAGCAGCCACCGCTTTAGGCAGGGATGGTTCCATCTTCCAATCCTGCGGCAGCGTCACTCCGGGAAGGTAAGTTTCGTTCTGTCCGACTTTGTGAATCGATTCAAGGTGAGCGGAATCGCGACCCCAGAAAGTCACCTCATGCCCGTTGGCATGCAGCAGTCGAGCGAGTGCTGTTCCCCAAGCTCCAGCGCCTAGAACGGTGACTTTCATCGGTCGGAATTGAGAGAGGTTTTGTTCGAACCGACGCGGTTCTCCGTGCCATCAAGGAGGCGGCGAATGTTCGGTTTGTGTTTATAGATTGCAAGGGCGCTCAATGCCGAAGTGATGAAAATGAAAGTGGCACCGCCGCCCGTGCCCCAGACGGCAAACGGCAGCACCACGGCAGCAGCGATCGAGGCCAACGAGACATATCTGCCCGCTCCAAAAACCACGAGCCATGTGACGAACACGATCAGCAGCGCCCAAGGCACCCACGCCACCAGAACTCCGGCGCTGGTGGCGATGCCTTTGCCGCCTTTGAATTTCAGCCAGCACGTGAAGTTGTGTCCGAGCACGGCGGAGACTCCGGCGATGATTGGAAGTTGTTCATGCAGCGTTGCCATGTCGGATGCCGCCCACATTTGCGCAATGCCAGCGGCGAGAATCTTGCACGCCAGGAAACCTTTCAAGGCGTCCGCCAAGAGCACGAAACTCCCTGCAGCTTTGCCGAAGATCCGAAAGGCGTTCGTGGCCCCGATATTTCCACTGCCAACCTTGCGCACGTCGATCCCTTTTGCCTTCCCGACGAGGAAACCCGTTGGAATCGATCCCAACAGGTACGCGAGAACTGCCACCAAGACATACGGAACGGCGAACACGTCGGTTATCTAGGCAAACGTGAGAGGGTGTCGCAAGAGAGATCGTCCTGAGCCGGGAATCAGGCAATTCTGCGTAAGGATTGGATCAGTCCCAGATGGGAGTCAGCCTTAGGCGAGTCAGGCTAAAATTCCTCAGAACTTCAGACCTCAGCATTTGATCTGATTGGGGCAAAGGGCGCGGACAAGTTGGATTCCCTCTCGGGGAGTGAAATCTGAATGAGAACAGTGCATTGTGGTGGGAACAAAACCACGGCGGATTTTTCACCGAACACTGTCTATGGACTG
>SIBF01000035.1 GCA_009695275.1 Pedosphaera sp.
ATCCGACGCTCTACGATTCGATATGACGCGTTTTGATTTTCGGTGAAGGTGTTTTGATGGTCCAAAATCAATGATTTTGTCCGAAAACGAGCTAAGTCCGACAGGCTCCTAGCTGTTGCGGGTGAGGGTAACAACCGGATAGGCATGGGTTCAACCATCATTCCGCTTCCGGTATCGCCGGTGTTTGCCACCACGCAGTGGAGCGTCATCCTACGCGCGGGTGGCGAAGACTCGCCGCTGCAACACGACGCTATCGCTCAACTCTGCCGCGCGTATTGGTATCCGCTTTATGCCTACGTCCGGCGGCAGGGAGCCAGCCCCGAGGATGCGCAGGATCTCACTCAGGGCTTCTTCGCCCGGCTGATCGAGCGCAAGGTCGTCAGTGAAGCAGACGCGGACAAAGGAAAGTTCCGCTGGTTCATTCTGGGAACGTTGAAGCATTATCTCGCGAACCAGCACGACCTCAAAGCGGCTGCCAAACGCGGGGGAAATTGCATCCATGTTTCTCTGGATGATCTCAATGTCGAATCCCGCTACCAGATCGAGCCTGTCACCACGTTGAGCCCGGACAAGCTGTTCGACCGGAGCTGGGCGGTGACGTTGTTGGAGCGTGTTCGAGAACAATTGCGCGAGCACTACACTCAGGCGGGTAAGCTGGATCGCTTCGAACGATTGGAAAGTTTCATTCCTGGCGGTCAGACCCGGGGCTCTTACGAAGAAGTGGCGCGCGACCTCGGAGTGAGCGAGGGGGCGTTGCGGGTCGAACTGCACAGGCTCAAGGCGACGTACCGGCAGTTCCTGCGTTCTGAAATTGCCCACACCGTTTCCAATCCCGTCGAGATTGACGAGGAGCTGCGCTACTTGATTGAGGTCATGCAGGGGTGAGGTTTTCCGGAGCCTGTTGTTGAATCCGTAAAGCGTGAAGTGGAAGCGACGTTCCGGTGGGAGGGATGCGAAAAAGCGCTGCAGGAGAGCGCCCGCCGGGGTGTCCCAAAGAATCTCACCGCTCCACCAATCCGAGGCGTCGATCGAACTCATGTTTGCGATTACCAATCCCGAGAAAATAAAGTCCCTGCTGAATCAACCGATTGGTTACCTCGGCGTCCTGACTCAGTTGCCGGGCGATGCGACGGTCGCGGGCGGTCATTGATCCCGCCTCCTTGCGCAACAAGATGCGCGCCGCCAGGCGCGCTTTGCGCCAGGCACGGTCGGTGTAATCATCTGGATGCCGCACGGTCGAAATATGCCAGCCAGATGGGTCTGTGCCCAGCGGATTGACAATCCTGCGCGGGGCATGCTTGCGTTTAGCGCCAAGGGCGCGTCCTTATTCCAGCCTGGGGCAACGCCCCAGGAATTCCATCAGCCCAACGATTCAGGGCTGAAAGCCCGTCCCATCCTTCCGAGGAGGGATCGCATTCTGTGGGCGGGGTGTCGCACCTTCAGCGCTCGGAACTGTACCCGACACGTTTCCTGGGGCGTTGCCCCAGGCTGGAATATCGCCGCGCCTTTGGCGCTAAACGGATACGTCCGCCAACCCAAGGCTTTTGGGCCGGAATCCCGTTGGGATTCACCATCGCTTACCCGCCTTTGCCGTTGTTTTGCTCCATCCACCAGAACCAGTAGGTCGTGTGCTTGAGCAGCCACCACAGATCTTTCAAGTCCGCTTCGTTTACAGGTGCGGTCGAGCTGGGCTGTCTGACCCGCTTTTGATAAAGCCAAGGGTGGCCTTCGACGTGTCCATCGATGAAGCTCAGGTTCCCGGAACCGCCGTGACGATCCGTTGGTTGATTCCACCACCTCCCCGGATTTTTGTTCTTGAGATCGGGGATGCTGGTCCCGAAGCCGCCAGAATCGATCGATCCTTCGGAGACATCGACAAACGAGAAAATCTCCGACGGATGTCGGGCGTGAATATCCTTCCAAATCATGTCTGGCTCGATGGTCTGAAGGCTGGCAGGTGTGTTCCCGACTATGTAAAGGCCAAGAGTCGTATTGCGCTGGTAGCTTCGGAACCGCACCAGGTTGGTTCCGTTCACCTTCGAGTTATCCGCCGGGCAGCGGTACGATCTGACGGCGTTGCCCATGTAGGAGAACAACGTCCCGCGCCGGATGTTTTCGTCGGTGCGATCGGTCTTCGCGTTGCCGAGCACCCATGACCCGACCGAGCTGGTGAACTGACCCGAGACGTAGGCATCGCGAATCTCCGGGAACCGGCCATCATGATCGCCCTGGTACATTTCGGAGGCCCGTTGAAATTGCATGAGATTGTTCTGGCACGCGGCCGAGGCGGCCTTGCTCTTGGCCTTGGATAACGCGGGGAGAAGCATTCCCGCCAGGATCGCGATGATCGCGATGACCACCAGCAGTTCGATGAGCGTGAAGCCCCGCATACGGACCCGCTTCCTGGGAACGCCGGCATCCTGCCGGCGAGTTCGGCGAGAGCACAGCAATCCGCCGGCACGGATGCCAGCGCTCCCAGGGAAGAGTTCAGAGAAAGTCATCGCGAGACCGGTTTGTTGATTGGAGGATCGATTCATATCCACTCCGGGTTCATTGGCTATTGTTCATGTTTTGGTGGCCCCGACAAGGAGCTTCCCAATGTGTAATGCGGAGAAAGCCCCGATTTGTTACAAGGAGACTGAACATTGCAAACGCATCTCCGCCGAGTTGGGAAGCCTCTTCCACCCGAATCGCATGAATCTGGAAACGGAGTTGAAACCGCGGATTGCACGGATTCCACGGATGAAGAGTGGATTGCATCGGATCGTGCTTTCATCCGGCGAGTGAGCACGAAGGAGGCACCCGCCCTTCGCGAAACTGATTGTTTTCCGTGTCATCTGTGTCATCCGTGGTTTCTCGGCTGCTGGATTTAGGGTGAAAAGTTCGTGCCAACCATTTTTCTCGTAACAAAACGGAAAATTTTCTTCATTAACTGATGGGAAGCCATGAACATTGTAACCGCAGATCGACGCAGACGAACGCAGATAAACTTTTGCTCAGCCGGAGGGATGAGCCATGTTGTGCCGTTCATTTGTCAGGTGACGAACGTGAAAGTCGGAATCCCTTCCCCATCTGCGTCTATCCGCGTCCATCTGCGGTTCAACTGCTCTTATTAGAGTGAACGTCTGTTTTCAATGTGGCAAACCGGTGGAAGGAGCTGGCAGGACCGGCCTGTCCTGCCCAAGCTGCGTGCTCGAGTGGGGCTTGCAGGATGCGGCGGATGACCCTTCGACGATTCTGGCCGCCGCCAATCCGGGTGCGTCTGCCGCATCTCCCACTCCCGCAAAAGCATCGGGCACCATTTCCGCATCCAGCCCAGGCCGGCTCGCGTACTTCGGCGACTACGAGTTGATCGAGGAAGTTGCGCGCGGCGGGATGGGTATCGTGTATCGGGCGCGACAGGTGAGCTTGAACCGCATCGTGGCGGTGAAGATGGTCTTGGCCGGTCGTTTCGCCGCCGCCGAAACAATGCAACGCTTCCGAGCGGAGGCTGAAGCAGCGGCCCGGCTGCGACATCCGAACATCGTCGGAATTCATGAAGTCGGAGAGCACGACGGCTTCCATTATTTCTCGATGGATTTCATCGAAGGGAAGCACCTCGGCCAGATTCTGCGGGAGCGTCCGGTGTCGCCCCGACAGGCGGCTGAGTGGGTGCGGACGGTGGCTTCGGCGATCCATTACGCTCATGGGCAGGGCATCCTGCACCGCGACATCAAGCCATCGAACATCCTCCTGGACCTTGAGGGCCGCCCCCATGTGAGCGACTTCGGCCTGGCCAAGCAAATCGAAGGCGACTCCGACCTGACGGTTTCCGGCCAGGTGCTCGGTTCGCCGAATTATATGCCCCCTGAGCAGGCCGAAGGACACGCAGGCAAATCCGCAGTCACGAGCGACATCTATTCGCTTGGTGCCGTGCTTTATCATCTGTTGACGGGCCGGCCGCCGTTCGTCGCGCAGTCGGTGCCGGAGACGCTGCGGATGGTGATACAGGGCGAAGTATTGCGGCCGATATTACTGAACCCGAGCGTGCCAGTGGACTTGGAAACAATTTGCCTCAAGTCCCTTGAGCGCGAACCCAGCCGCCGTTACGCGACCGCGTTGGAACTTGCTGACGAGTTGGGTCGATTTCTCCGGGACGAGCCGATTCGCGCACGACCGATCAGCCGGCCCGCCCGTGTCATGCGCTGGTGCCGGCGCAACCCGGTGGTTTCGAGTCTGACGGGCGGACTCGCCCTTGCGGTGTGTCTGGGTTTGGCGGGAGTGCTGTGGCAATTGCGGCGCGTGCAAGCCAGCCGCGAGAACGTTCAACGAGAGGTCGCCAAGGGCCATGTGTCGAATGGGATTCAATTGCTGCAGGATGGAGATTGGTTCAAGTCGCTGCTCTGGTTCACGGAGGCATTGAAGAGCGACCCGCCAACGCCGGAAACCGCGGAGCCTCATCGGCATCGGATCGCGTCGATCTTCGACGCCTGCCCGCGCCTGCTGCACGTGCTCACGCACGACGAACAGGCCATCGCTCACGCCGCCGTCAGCCCGACCGAGGACAAAGTGGCGACGGTGTCGCTCGATTACACGGCGCGCATCTGGGACATCCACACGGGCCGGGTGTTGATGCAAACGGAGCGGCTGCCGGAGTTGCCCGCCTCGACAGTGTTCAGTCCGGATGGAAGGAATCTCGCGGTCGTGCTGAACAATAACACCGTCCACATCCTCGACATCTCAACCGGCAAGCTTCGCTTTGCTCCGATCCCGCACCGAAACTCTTCCCGGCCCGGGACGCTTCTGCCGCCGGTGTTTGATGCTTCGGGCAAGTGGCTGGCCACGCAGTCGGACACGAACGTAGTCCAGGTCTGGGATCTCGCGACCGGGCAACGATTGGGCGAACCGCTCCGACACGATGCGAGGATTGAGTCCTTCGATTTTCTCGCGGGACGTTCTCTGCTCGTTGTTCGCACGGAGTCGGGAAATCGGTTTTGGGAAGTCGCCAGTTCCAAGGCCGCGTCGGCTTTCGGAGAGGCGCACGAACGCATGGGCAAGATCGTGCCGTCGCCGGAGCCGGGAACCTTCTTTGCGGACGGGAAAGTGCATCGACTCATCGCATTGCCGGGAAGCGAGGAACAGCGCGTCGAATCACGAACGCTCGCGGGAACATTTGAGGGTGACACTTCCATCCGGCAGGCGGTGTTCAGTCCCAATGGTGAGAGGCTGCTGACGATCTTGAACAGTGGCACCGCGCGCCTCTGGGATTCGGCAACTGGCGAAGCCTTGGGGATCGTGCTAGCGCCGGGATCACCGATCGAAGCGGGCGCGTTCAGTCCGGACGGGCGCAAGCTGATCCTCGTGGCGCAAGACAACGCGGCCACCGTCTGGGATCCTGAGCACGGCGAATCGCTGGCACCGCCTATCATTCACTCACGATCCGATGGCGAGGCGGCGTTCAGCGCCAGTGGACGGTTTTTGCTGACGGTTCACCCTTCCTTCGCCGGTTGTCTCTGGGATCTCGGGAAAGCGCATGAGCCTCCGGCGTTGCTCCGCGCCGAGGCGGCGCAACAGAGCCCGGCGGCCGATCCACGCTCGGGCTTCGCAAGCGTTCGTGTGTCGCGAGAAGCCAACAGCCTGATCCGCGTGCAGGATCCGCTGAGTGGGCTGGATGCGCCGCTGCATCCGTTGAGCTTGAAATCGAAGCCGCGCGTGGTGCGCCTCGATGTGACCGCCCGATACGTGATTCTCGAAGGCGAGCAGAGTCGCGCGCAAGTGTGGGACGCGATCTCAGGATTCCCGCTGACGCCGCTCGTGGCGAGCCGGTTTGCGATGGAAAGCTATGCAGCCAACAAAGTGACGTTGCGCGCTTCGAGCGCCCCAGCCGAAGTGTTGACAGCCCTCGCGGAAGCCAGCTCGGGGAACCGGCTCGATGGGAAGGGCGGTTGGACTGTGCTCTCGTTGGAGGAGCTACTGGCTGCCTGGGGAAAGGCCGGAGCCGCCATCAGTGGGCCGAGCGAAGGAACAGCCCCACGGATCGACCTGGCTGCCTGGCACCGATCGGAGGCCGAGAAAGCGGAGGCGGATCTTGATTGGCTGGCCGCAGTGTTTCATCGGGCCAGAGTCGAAGTGTTTACGCCTGGTGTTGCCGAGATTCAGGCGCGCTTGGAATACGCGCGAACCGCCGAGGCCAATGCCCGCCAACGCGGTGCCAGCTACCGCGAACGCAGGCAAGTGCTGCCACCGCGTCTTCCCGGATCGAGTGATCGCTTCATCGACCTGTCGGGACACGCTACGAACTCCGTGTTGGGCAGCAGGAGCGGACGTGTGCCGGAAATCGATTCTCCGGTCGGTGTTCGTGAACTGACGGGAACGAAGTTCTATCTCCGTGGAGCGATTGGACTGTTTGGCAAGGGTGCGGCGGCAGTGGGTGAAATCTGGCCCACGCGTGTGAACGGCATTCGTGTTGGGCAGCGGTGTGACAAACTGCACTTTCTGCACACGACCTATTGGGGAGGAAGCGAGCCGGCCCCTGTGGCCAGCATCCATGTCCGTTATGCGGGCGGTCTGATGGAAGAAATCGGGATCACGAACATGGTTCACATTGCCAACGATTGGCCCACGGAACCTTTCAAGCCGTCACAGGCAGAACTCGCATGGTTGGGAACGTATCGGGATCGCTCCCGCGGAACTCCCTGCATCCGATTCTTCAAATACACGTGGATCAATCCTCATCCCGCTCAGGAGATCGTCAGCATCGGTCTGATTTCGGCCGGCGGTCAGGCCTCCTACAATTTGCTGGCACTGACTGCCGAGTGAGCAGAACCGAGCCTGCTCCGCAGAAGATTTTTCTGGGGAGAATCCAACTGGGAGAATCCATCGATGGAAGCCACTCACCTAGCGATCGCCTGCCAATTGCAACAGAGCGTCGCTGGGCGAATGACGAGCAGGCGAAGTCTTAATTGTGACCCAGGTTCAGCCCTGTCGGTCGAGAGGATCAACTGAGCCGTAATGATTCAATCGGAGCGCGGAATTCATTCCGCAGCGGCATGGAATGCCCAACTGGGCTCGAGATTTTCAACGCGTCACCTTGCTCTCCGCGTTGATCACTTTCCAGTGACCTGGTTTTCGACTGCCTGGCACGTCGTGGAAACCACAACTCTTGGACATTTCTTGGATCCACGCGGAATGAATTCCGCGCTCCCATCGCATGGATACGGCTAAGGAAGAAATTTCAGATCAATTCTTCTGAGCGGCAGGCCGGTCAAGTCGTTCCAGGGCGCGCGCAGCGAGGGTTTGCAACGGATCCGCATTGTCGCCCGCGATGCGTTCGAGGATGCCGTGGGCGGGTTCGGCTTCCGCTCCCATTCTTTCCAAGGCACTGATCGCCGCCGTGCGAATGGGAGCATCGATATGCTCCAGGCCCGCCAACAGCACGGGCATCTCCCGGACTCCCATCTGGGGAAATTGCTGCGCCAGTCGTCGCGCAAAACTGGGCACCGGAATCTCGATGGATTCCACGAGCACTGGTATTACCTGTGAGTGGCTGCGGTCCACCTGCCATAGAGCAAGCGCCGATTCATAGCGGATCTGCCCCTGGCTTTCTCCCATCACCTTTGCAAGCACAGCCGCCGCTTCCGGCGAACCGACGCCAACACGCGCGAGTGTCCGGCTGACATGCAATCCCATCTGTTCCGCCCACGGTACCATGACCACTCGTGGACCAAAACGACCGGCAGGCGTGGTGCCATCGTCCATGTCCATCTGTCCATCGCGCCGCCGGATCATGCGAACCGTTGGGCTGTTTTCAGAAGGATTCGAGTCCGATGCCACACTTTGCCGGAGCAATTCCCCCAATGCTGGCACGGCATCCGCAGCTTTGGTTCCGATCGCACTCAGAGCGGACACCGCCGCATATTGCACCTGGGGCATGGGATGCCGAAGCGAGTCCATGAGCGCGGGCAGCACCTCTCCGCGTATTGGCCCAATCATGCCAAGTGTCTGAAGGAATGCAGGCCGGGCGGGAAAGTCTGCTTCATCCATCAACTCGATAAGCCGTGGAATCACTTCGTTTTCAGCCCGAGCCATGCGGCGCAACGCGCTCAACAATACCGAGCGGAAGCTCGCGCTTGCGGTCGCAGCCACTCGATCTTCAGAAGAAGTTGAAGCGGACGTGCGACCCAAATCGCGGAGCCGTTTGACCAGGGCAGGAATGACCTCGGGAGTCACTGGTCCAATTCGAGCAAGGCTGGCCACGAGTTCCGCAGCCTTCTCATCGTCCGCGCGAGCCAGTTCTTCCAGGAGGATAGGTACGATTTCATCCTCGGGGTGATCCAGCCTGTCCAGCACCCGCAGCACCACACCTCTCAAGCTCCGTTGGGATGCCTCTCCCTTTCCAAACACGTTCGTGGAACCAGTCACAGATGCAGGTGTCTCACGGACGTATGACAACAATCGTGTGCGAACCTGCGGATCCTCCGGTGCGATCAACGCCAGCGTCCGGACACTCTCCGCGCGAATGACGGCATTGGTGGGGCTGTCGAGCAATTTCATCACCGCCGGTGCCGCCGCTTTCGCCGCTTTCTTGTGAGCGCCGATTGCTTGCAGCGCAACTTCGCGCACACCGATGTTGGAATCATCGAGGGCGCGGATCAAAGCCGGCACCGCCTCGGGACTCTGCGGAGCGCGCCGTCGCAATTCCATCGCCGCGAGCTGCCTTACAACTTCAGGTGGAACCGGGGCGACTTCGGCAAACCGGTCCGAAAGCGAATCCGGCAAGACCCTCCAGAACACGCCGCGAAAGAAATCTCCGATGGAATACGTCTTTCCGACATCCCGGATCAACCGCGCCGTGGAACGTTCTTCATACGCTGAATGACGCGCGGACCGAATGAACGCGTTGCCCGCCAGCACCCCCACCGCAATGGTAGCCAGCACCAGCAATGTGGATTTGAGCAAGCGGCGTGGTTTCGGTGATTCAACAGGTTCATTCATAGGTGCGCAGGTTGATGGAACGACGGGAAGTTACCACCGATCATTCCGCTATGGAAGCGCGGGTTTACATTCAATCTCAATGTCTCAATGTGGATTCGCGATGCGGATTCGCGATTGCCAATCTGCCTGATATTGCGTGAAACTCCGCCCGTGGCTCCCCAAACTCAGGCAGAGGCGTTCCGAATTCTCTCGCCGCTTGGCGCACGCGACACGCCGCTGAATCGCGACGTGGCGGTGAAGGCGGTGCCCGGTGACTTTTCTTGGCTGGTGCTTCTGCTCGCGCTGCTGGCGTCAATGCTGGCCGCTCACGCCGCCGCTCCGCTCGCACCCACCGACGAACTCCGCTCCTTCCAATTCGCCGATCCGAATCTCACCGCCGAACTCGTCGCCACCGAACCGGACGTGATCAGTCCTGTCGCTATGACGTGGGATGCGGATGGACGGTTGTTCGTCGCCGAGATGCGTGATTATCCGAACGCCGCCACCGGTGGTTCCATTCGCATGCTGGAAGATCGCAACCACGACGGACGGTACGAAACCGCCACCATGTTTGCGGACAAGTTGAGCTTTCCAAACTCTGTCCTGCCCTGGAACGGGGGGCTTCTGGTTACCACCGCGCCGGACCTGCTGTTCCTGAAAGACACCGACGGCGACGGTCACGCCGATGAACGTCATGTGCTCTTCACTGGCTTTGCCATGGGGAATCAACAGCTCCGCGCCAACGGCCTGCTCTGGGGGCTCGATGGCTGGGTTTATGGAGCCAATGGCCGCAGCGATGGCAGCGTGCGTGCGGTCGAGGTGCTTCATGGTTCCACCTGGGTGAGGACTGGTGACCAGCTCGCGAAGACCAATTCGATTCGCGGCCGTGATTTTCGTTTCCGCCCCGGCACAGGTGAGTTTGAGACGCTGGCAGGGCGCAGCCAGTTCGGTCTCACGCGTGATGATTGGGGCAATCGGTTTCTTTCCTGGAACACCATTCCCATCCGGCACGAAGTTTTTGCGGATCGATACCTTGCCCGAAATCCAAACCTCGCCGTTACAGACGTGCTCGCTGATCTCATGCCAGTGGGCGACGCTGGCGAAGTCTTCCCGCTCACGCCTGCTCCCCTCGTATTCAACAATGAATCCGGGAGTCATTTCAACGCGCTGGCCGGCCTTCACATTTACCGCGGCGACGTGCTCGGTTCTGCGTATCACGGGAATGCCTTCATGGGAGAGACCCTGCGAAATCTCGTTCATCGCCGGGTGCTTGCGCCACAAGGCGCCTCTTTCATCGCCCAACGCACTGAAGAACGTACAGAGTTTCTCCGCAGTTCCGATCCGTGGTTTCATCCGGTGAACTTTGCCACCGGTCCTGATGGGGCGCTTTACCTCATCGATTTTTATCGGCAGTTCGTTGAGCACCCGGATTACGTCCCTCGTGAAATGCGCGACAAGATGACATGGCGCACCGGTAGCGAACACGGGCGAATCTGGCGGATCGTGCGGAAAGACGCGCGACCAAAGCCGGTAGGTTCCAGGCTGGGGCTTGCGCAAGCGTCGTGGAGAGAACTCTTGCGCCAGCTCGACAGTCCAAACGCCTGGCGGCGCGACACGGCGCAGCGACTCATCGTGGAACGACAATCCAAAGAGATCCTCCCCGCGCTTCGATCCCTCGCTCGAATGGCGAAACCGCCGCAGACGCGCGTGCAGGCATTGTCAACGCTAGCCGGACTTTCCGGGCTCGATGAGAAAACCTTGTTGAGAGCACTGGAAGATCCCGATGCCCATGTCCGGGCTCACGCTGCCCAACTCTCTGAATTGTTGTTGCCGATGGCGGTTACCACTCTCCGATCTCCAGATCATTCGTCACTGGTTGATTCGCTCTTGCATTTGACCGCCGATCCGAATCCCGACGTCCGCTTGCATGTCGCACTCACACTCGGCCTGGTCAAGGAGGATACGTTACGTGAACGGGCTCTCCAACAATTGATCAAGGGCACGGATGATCCATGGATTCGTCTCGCCGCCATCAGCAGCTCCCACTCGCTCACGAAGGAAGAGATCAAAGGCTTTCTACCCGAGCCGCGAAAATCTCTTCGACAACCACCATCTCCGCCTTCTCCCAATCCCGACCGTCAGCGCGTGATCGAAAACTATGCGCCGGCGCTCAAGCTGGCCGGAGATCCCGGACGCGGCGCGGCAACGTTCGCGAAACTTTGCCTGGCGTGCCACTACCTACAGGGGCACGGCCAGCGAGTCGGACCTGATTTGTCCGGCATAAACTCGCGACCCGCGGATGTTTTGCTGGTCGATCTCCTGGATCCCAGCCGACAGATCACACCCGACCACGTCACATACGAAGCGCTGAAGAGTAATGGCGAGACTGTCAGCGGCCTGCTCGCGAGCGAAACGGAGACGCGTGTCATTCTTCGCCATGCGGGTGCTCCCGATGAAACAATTCCACGGAGCGAACTCAAATCGCTTCGGGCCACTGCCAAATCGCTGATGCCTGACGGACTCGAAGCAGGACTTTCAAATCAGGATATGGCGGATTTGCTGGAGTTCCTCCGCAAGGCGGATGGATCGCTGATTCCGAGATAGCAAGCCCATTACACCTGCTCGCTCAGGGTGTGTTTGGGAGGAGAAAAGAATCGAACCACTTTTTCGCGAATAATAGAGCGGGGATGCTGCACTCTCCGTGGTCTGCGGAAGGGTCAGGGTCGATCAACTGGACCTGGGTCGCGCCCCTGGCTTGAAAACTGTCGCGAGCCACTTGCGAGTTGAGAATGATCACATCGCTGTCGGCGCGGCAATGGTACAGGCGCATGGGTGCCTTTGGAGCCCATCGATGGAGATCATTTTCACGGAGCGCGAGCCGCAACGGATGATCCGGCTGGCTACGGAACGCAACGAGGTATTGCCCCTTCAATATCCGCGTCGGATCGGCGGGCATGGCCGCATTGATCTCGCTCCCTGAGTGCTGGCCATCCAGCAATGGAGGAAGCTTGGTGTCGTAGGGAGGCGCGAGCAGTGTTGGGAGAGAGGCAGCGAGACCAATAGACCGCCTGGTAGGAAGCGATGAGCATGGCGAAGTAATAGGGGTTCGGCATTGGTCTTCCAGAGAGCACATCATCTGTGGTGGCTCCCGAAAGGTCATAGGCGCCGGACATGGGAGCCGAAGCAGTGATGTTGAACTCATTAGTGTGGTATTCCTCAAGTTCGCGATGCAACGACATGGTCGCATGTCCACCCTGCGAATAACCGATCAGGAAGATCTGGCCATTGAGCGCCACTTTGCGGTCGGCGCACCAGGTCCGGGCGGCGCGCAGCATGTCCACAGACGCCGTCGCCTCCGAGGCGGCGTGATGAAAAGGATGAACCCCCGGTGAATCGCCGAGGCCGAGGTAGTCCGGAAGGACCGTCACATAACCGCTGCCGCCCATCACCACGCCAAGCAACTGTTCTGTCGAGCTCACTGAGGATGGGGCTTCGTCGCGTTTGGCGATCGTGCCGTGTTGGTAACTGCAAAGAGCGAGGGAAAGGCCGGAATTCTCCGGAACGGCCAGCGCACCGGAAGCCAGCGTGCGACCACCCCGCATATCCAGGGTTTCATAGATCAGCTTGTGGACACTGACCCCGTAGTGAACGGTCATCTGCACGCCGGCAAATGCGAGCAGCAGATTGATTTGCGCCGCCGTCAACGCTCGGATCTCCTGGTGAGACACCAGGAGGCCGCGGTTGGCACCGGGCACGGTCACTACTCGAAAGAACCGCGATGGGAGCGCCGGCTCCACTGCGTCGAACCACTGTCGAACGTCGATCGGCCACGGCAACGCCGCGCGAGGTGTGATCCAGATCCCGTCCTGAAGCGCAGTCCGGGCCTGGACAGTATAGCTGAAACCGACACCCGCGTCGGACCATCTCAAAGAGTTGCCGATCACACTTGAATGAATGTTGGTGATGACGACCGGCAAAGATCCTGCGGTCTGAGCCGCAAGCGAGATGGCAGCGCCATAGCAGACTGCACCGGCGATAAAATGCCCAGAGTGTTTCATTACGCAACACCATGTCTCGTCGCTCGAACCGCGTCACGTCAAACAGTCGATGGACGCGCGACCTGACTGCAATTGCAAACCCACCCTTCGGCGTTTCGCCCTTCGCGTCCTTGACGTTAGGAAAGTGTGGGTTCCAGCAAAAGACCAGGCGTTCGCAGTCGGCAAGAGCAGATTCAAAACAACCTTCAACCATGAGGGGGTGAAAATGGTTCAAATTCACACTTGTCAGAGCGTGTTCGATTGATAGGGTGTGCGCCCTTTGTTATGAAAGCTGATATTCACCCGAAGTACCAGGATGCGGAAATTCGTTGCGCATGCGGCAACATCATCAAGACCCGATCGATCAAGCTCTCGATGTTGATCGGCATCTGCAACGCCTGTCATCCGTTTTACACTGGCACTCAAAAGTTCGTCGATACCGCCGGGCGCGTGGACAAGTTCCAGCAGCGCATGGCCAAAACAGCGGCTGCGCAGGCCGTCGCCGCCTCCAAGAAGAAAAAGAAGTAGCTCCCTTTCGAGAAACCGCCCGCAGTGTGTTCAAACCCTGCGGGCGGTCTCTTTTTGTGCCATGGATCTCAAGCCGCACATTGAGAAGTTCTCGCGTCGGTTTGCCGAGGTGGAAGCCGCGTTGAGCGATCCGAAGGTTTTCAACAATAACCTGCGGGCCCAGGAACTCGCCCGCGAATACTCCCGGTTGAAAGAATTGGTGGCGACCGCCCTGGCATGGCGCAAGACGGTATCTGATCTTGCAGAGAACCGAAAATTGCTGGAATCGGAGCCGTCTGACTCGGAATTGGCCGTGCTTGCGGCCGAAGATATCGCACGACTTGAGCACGAGGATCTTTATCTAGCCCGGATGTTGCAGGCAGGGATTCTCCCGCCTGATCCCACTGACTCGCGCAATACGATCATTGAAATTCGCGCCGGGGCCGGCGGGTCTGAGTCCGCGCTTTTTGCGGCCGATCTCTACCGGATGTACAACCGTTATGCCGAATCGCACGGATGGAAGGTCGAACCGATGGATGCCAGCCCGTCGGATCTGGGCGGCTTCAAGGAAGTGATCTTTGGTGTCAACGGGACGGATGTTTACAAGCGGATGAAGTATGAGAGTGGCGTGCATCGTGTGCAACGCGTGCCCGCAACAGAGGCCCAGGGACGCATCCACACAAGCACGGCGACCGTCGCGGTATTGCCGGAAGCCGAGGAAGTCGATGTCGAAATCAATGCCGACGACATCGAGGTGCAGGTTTGCCGCGCGGGCGGCCATGGTGGCCAGGGTGTCAACACCACCGACTCCGCTGTCCGCATCGTTCACAAACCCACAGGCCTTGAGGTTCGTTGTCAGGACGAGCGTTCACAGATCAAGAACCGGGCGAAGGCCATGAAAGTCCTCCGTTCGCGATTGCTGGAACGAAAGATTGCCGAGGAAAAAGCAAAGTACGACAGCCAGCGCGCACAGCAGGTCGGCACCGGCGAACGTTCTGAAAAAATCCGCACCTACAACTTCCCCCAAAACCGCGTCACTGATCACCGCATCGAACTCACGATCTACAATCTTCCGGCCGTGATCGAGGGTGACATGGACGGAATCATCGGTCCACTCATGACGAGGGACATGGAAGACCGGTTGGCGATGCTCACGCTTTGAAGGCCATTGCGAGTCGCATGGCTCCGCCCGGCTCCATTTAGTCAGGGAGACCCTTTTGGAAATTGCACATGAACATTCGTGGAATCATCTTCGACTGCGACGGGACGCTGGCGGACACCATGCCGTTGCACTGGCAGGCATGGCAGACTGTCACCCGCCGCTACAAACTGAACTTCTCGGAAGCACGCTTCTACTCACTGGGGGGTGTTCCCTCGCGCGACATACTCCGAATGCTTGGCGAGGAGCAGGGCGTCGCTCTCGACCCCTTGACGGCAGCTAAGGAAAAGGAATCTGCCTATCTGCCAATGCTTCCCCAGGTTCGCGAAATTCAGATCGTCAGCAACATCGCCCGCGAGCAACACGGCAAGATACCACTCGCCGTCGCCTCGGGTGGAATGAAACACATCATTGAACAAGTGCTGGTTCATCTGGGATTGAGGCCACTGTTCGATGCCGTGGTGACGAGCGAGGATGTGCAGCGACAAAAACCCGCCCCGGACATTTTTCTCGAAGCCGCCCGGCGGATCGGAGTCCCGCCCGAAAACTGCCGCGCTTACGAAGACACCGATCTGGGGATGGACTCGATTCGCGCCGCTGGGATGGAAGCGGTGGATGTCCGTGAGTTACTCGCTGTTCAACGGTAGAGATAGGGAGGTGAACGGTGTGCCTGGCGAGTCCCAAAAGGCGAGGTTTTGTCATGTCTGACGAGTTTGTTAGTGAGCAAGATGGGTTGGAGCAGTGGTTCTGATTTCAACGCGGAATAGCCTCTCATCTGGAGCACAACTTTGGGCACGGCAAAAGGCATCTGTCCTCCCTCCTGGCCACGATGAACATCCTGGGTTTTCTCTTTCACACCTTTCAGTCCTTCACCGACGCCAACTATCGGCTCATCCGCGCCACCCTGGCCACGCGCAAGACCTTCTTCGACGATTTGCGCGCGCTCACCCGCCACCTGCCCTTTGCCGACTGGGAGGCACTGATGGATTTCATGATGCGGGGGCTCAAGATCGGCCCCTATGCCAATGCTTCCTGAAATCCGACGGCAGCGGTGTGCCCGCAAATAACCACCGCTCTTATCCTCTGGGGATGCTGCGCTGAGGAAAACAACCCCGCACCGTCGGGTCGCCGCTCAATCTTGAGCCATCCGTCTTCTCCAGCGTGGCCAACCTTCATGCGTCTGACTTGCATCTCTCCAAGCTAACCCCGCCACAACATTCCTTCATCTGGCCCGCCTTGCCCAACCCCGGAAAAATGAGGATTACTGGGCTTCAAGGAATTATCCATTGACATTCATTTCCCCCTTTCTAATGTTGGCCTAAGTCTAACGCAGATCTTAACTCACAGGAGCATACTCTTATGAAATCAATTGGAATTTTTTCGAAATGGATCGGTTGCGGAATAGCTGTGGCAATTCTGACGGCTCTTTCCACCGCTCAGGCCGCAACCGGGAAGGCGTCCGTCACCTCCGTCCGCGGCACGGCTTCGTATTCTGAAAAGGGTGGCGATTGGAAGCCACTGAAGTCCGGGATGTCTTTGAGCCCGGGGGCTTCTGTAAAGACCGGGGTCGGTTCACAAGTGGAATTGGACATGGGCGCAAACGGCGCGCTGGTCCGTTTGACTGAGGATACCACGCTTGGGCTCGACAGGCTGGAACTTGACAAGACTGGGGCTGACAGTGTGGTTGAAACCCAGCTCGATTTACGACAAGGAACGATCCAAGGTATCGTCAGAAAACTCGCGGCAGCTTCGAAGTACGAAATCAAGACTCCCAACACCGTCGCTGGAGTCCGCGGAGCTTGTGAATACGAAATCAGTGCCGATGGGGTAACTCATATTCTAAACGGTGCCGCAATGGTTGCATACACCAACCCAGTGTCGAAGCGGATTTCGACTCATCAAGTCAATGAAGGTCAAACTTTTATTCCACCGCTTGATCCGAATAGGGCCGAACCCACTTTGAGGGCAACGCGTGCCAATGAAACCCGACCTTCTCCGCGCCCTCCCGGTCCAACGCCGACGACCGCTGCAGCAGTCGTTCCGGTAGCTCAGTCTTTTATTTCGCCGATCGTCGGTCAAAGCACATCGGCTGGAGCAAACGCAAACGCCGGAGGAGATTAGCGATCGGCTTTATTTTATCGCAATTTACGAGCCCGGGGCGCACTCGCTCCGGGCTTTTTGTTTCTATTGAATTGGAAATCAACTCGTTTTTAGAGCCTTTTGGTCACTTGATCGGGATTTGCCTTGAGCTGGTATAGTTCTGAGGTTGGAATGGAACCGAGCGAGTCTTCGCGTAGGCTTGCAGCTTATTTTTGATCCTGAGTAGAATTCTGACATGCGGACCGCGATTTATCCTGGCAGCTTTGATCCAATCACAAACGGACATTTGGACGTGATCCAAAGGGCCGCGCGATTGTTTGACCGAGTTATTGTTGCCATCGCTGCGAACGATTCCAAGACACCTCTGTTTTCGAGAGTTGAACGGAAGAAGTTGGTGACCCGGTCAGTAGAACAATTGTCAAACGTATCGGTTGATGTCTTTGATGGCTTGCTGGTCAACTATGTGGATTCGAAGGCGGGTGACGCCATAGTCCGCGGTTTGAGGGCGGTGTCAGACTTTGAGTTTGAGTTTCAACTGGCGCTGACCAATCGAAAACTAAACGAAAGAGTGGAGACCATATTTATGATGCCTAAGGATACTTTCACCTTCATCAGTTCCCGTATGGTCAAGGAAATCGCCAAGCTCGGTGGGGATGTATCCTCCTTTGTGCCTCTGCCGGTGGAGGAGGCTCTCAAGCGGCGATTCAAGAAAACCCGTCGTTGATCAACAGGCTTGATCCTATGCCCGTCACCCTTAATCTTCAGCATCTGGAACGTAAGGATCTGCACTTGTGTGGTGACCTCGCCCCGCAGGAACTCGACGCGGATGGACTGGATGAACTCATCCGACTGAATTCCCCGTTACATTACGACCTGGTGGCGGAGCGGATGGATCAAAATCTGGTGGTTCAAGGCACTCTGGAGTTGCCGATCGATTGCGAATGTGTTAAGTGCCTTAAGCCTTTCAAATCCTTGATCCGGCTGAACTCGTGGGCTATTTGCCTGCCCTTGGCGGGGGAGGATGGAGTGGTCGCGGAGAATGATCTCGCGGACTTGACTCCATGGATACGCGAAGATATTTTGCTGGCATTTCCGCGGCATCCGCTGTGTGAAATGGAATGCAGCGGGATGCCGGCGGCACCGCAACAACAAGCCCGGCACGGCAGCGGTGTCTCTGGAAGGGACGATCCGTTCTCTCCGTGGGCTGGCCTGGACAAACTGAAGTTGTAAGGAAAGTAGATTATGGGCGTACCTAAACGCAAACCATCGAGAAGTCGTCAGCGCATGAGGCGCGCATATAACAGCGTGCTGAAATTGCCCCAACTGTCCACATGCCCACAGTGCGCCGCGCCATACGTGCCGCATCGGCTCTGCCCGGCCTGCGGCTTTTACAAAGGACGTCAGGTCATTACCGTATCGGCCATCGGTTGAGCATCTTTGGGAGCGTGGATGGCGGCTAACCCTCTGCGCTCTTTCCATTTATGCGAATCGCATTGGATGTGATGGGTGGAGACCATGGTTCAAAGATTGTCATCGAAGGTGTCCAGCAGGCAATCGCGGAAGGGATTCAAGTTTCCGAACTCATCCTGGTTGGTAATGAAGCCGAGATTGAGCAGCATCTTAGGGAGCATCGAAATCGCGACAAGCGCCTGCGTACCGTCCACGCTTCTGAAGTCCTGACAATGCAGGACAAGCCCGTCGAGGGCTTGAGACGGAAGAAGGACTGTTCGATTCTCAAAGCAGTGGATTTGGTCAGAGACGGCCACGCGGACGCTGTTATTTCTGCTGGAAACACCGGTGGGATTGTAGCCGCTTCAACGATTCGATTACGTCCGTTGTCCGGTGTGGACAGACCTGGAATCGCCACGGTCATTCCTACGCCGGAAAACGAGTTCGTGCTGCTGGATTCTGGTGCTAACATCGAATGCCGTCCGATTCATCTCCTGCATTACGCAGTGATGGGAAGCGTTTACTCTCGAGAAATTCTTGGGTACAAGAATCCGAGAGTTGGAATCCTCAGCAACGGCACCGAGGAAAACAAAGGCAACGAATTGACCCTTCAAGCATTCAAGCTGTGCAAGCAGATCGATATTAATTTTGTCGGCAACGTCGAAGGCCATGATCTATGTCACAATCGGGTTGATGTCGTGATTTGCGATGGCTTTGTGGGAAATATCGTTCTGAAAACCATTGAGAGTTTTGCTCAGGGGTTGGTGGGCTGGCTCAAGCTCGAGCTTTCGAAGAATCCCAAACGGATGTTGGGTGCGTTTTTGGCCAGGAACGCGCTCCGAACCATAAAACGGCGCATGGACCCCGATGCGTATGGAGGTGCTCCGTTGTTAGGTCTCAATGGCGTTGTCATGAAATGCCACGCTTCTGCCAGCGCGAGGGCAGTGATGAATGCCATTTGTGTTTGCAGAGAAGCCCTGCAACACAATATCAACCAGAGGATACGTGATGAAGTGGCCCGGGCGAACGAACGCATTGAGTCATCCCACGCAGCATGAGTTCCAAATCCTCCAAACCATTCCGCAACCCTCGGGCAGAGCATGATTACCGCGGGCGGCCGTGTTCGATTGTCGGGATGGGGGCTTACGTTCCGGAGAGAGTGTTGACCAACGCGGATCTGGAGAAGCTTGTCGATACGACAGATGAATGGATCACAACGCGAACTGGAATCAAGGAGCGGCGTCTTGCTGCGGCCGGAGAATTCACCTCCGATATTGCCACAAAAGCGGCGGAACGGGCATTGAAGAATGCAAACGTAACCCCAGATCAGATCGACATGATCATCGTCGCGACGATCACGCCGGACATGCTCTTTCCTTCAACGGCCTGTTTGGTGCAGCAGAAACTCGGCGCGCGACGCGCGGCGGCGTTTGATATCGAGGCCGCTTGCTCGGGGTTTATCTATGCACTCGAAATCGGCCAGCAGTTCATCGCAACACGCACTTACGACACTGTGCTGATCATCGGTGCCGAAAAGCTCTCCTCCATCATCGATTGGACGGATCGGAATACTTGCGTGCTCTTCGGGGATGGTGCCGGAGCCGCGGTCCTGCAAAACCGTCCGAACAGCCACGGCCTCCTCACAGTTTGCATGGGGGCGGATGGGAGCAAGGCGGAATTGCTATCGATGCCGGGTGGAGGCAGTCGATGTCCGGCGACACCGCAATCTGTCGATGCACGGTTGCATTATCTCCGGATGGATGGGAAAGAGACTTTCAAGAGCGCTGTAAATGCCATGTTTCAAGCGGGGCAGGAGGCCCTCCGGCGTTGTGACGTGGATATTTCGCGGATCAAGTGTGTCATTCCGCATCAAGCCAACCGCCGTATCATTGATGCAGTCGGCGAGCGTCTTGGAGTCACGCCCGAGCAAGTCTTTGTAAACTTGGATAAATACGGCAATACCTCGGCGGCTTCCGTTGCGATCGCACTGGATGAAGCGGTGACAAGTGGTCGGATTCAACGAGGGGATTTGGTGCTCCTGGTGGTGTTCGGCGCCGGACTGACTTGGGGAGCGGCTGTTATCGAGTGGTAGGCGCATTGACGGCGAAGTCGAGAGTGCTAGATTACACCACCTTTCTATGAGTACAAGCAAAATGGACAAGTCGGGCGTGTTTGATCCAGTGCGGCTCTCCTTTCGAGAGACACATCTCATGGTTCCCTGTCAGTGCATACGGTTTCGGAAGAATGGCGTTGAATTCGCCTCGGAAGAGCCTTTTGACCTTTGGACGGAGGTGGTTCTGGATCTCCATTCTCCAGATGACGGGAGGCGCGTCCACGGCGCTGGCGTAGTGGTGGAGTGCAAGGGACAGGGCAATGGGAAGCACTGGATTTCTGTTTTGCTGATGGGCCTTTCAAATTCTGCGGCCTCGCATCTGGCGCAACTCGCTTCTGGAACTCAACTGGTCTGATTGCTGCTAAAATCACGGGATCATGGAATTGTTTCATCGCATTCTTCAAACCGCCATCGCCGGCGGCGCTTCGGACGTTCATGTCAAAGTCGGCACACCTGTAGTCTTTCGAATCAATCGTCAATTGGTGGCGATCGAAGCGCCGACTCCGACTTTGGAATGGATGGATCGGGTGGTCGGTTCAATCACGCCGAAACATCTCAAGCGTCGTTTGGACGAAGAACGCGAGATTGATTTTTCCTATTACATTCCAAGCGTGGGACGCTTTCGGACCAATCTTTTCCAGCAACGCGGCCAGTTCTGCCTCTCGATGCGGTACGTCAAGACTCAGGTGCCGAGCTTCGAGCAACTAGGCCTTTTGCCGATCCTGAAGAGTATTGCGCAGACCACTCGCGGAATCGTGCTGATTGCGGGCTCCACTGGTTGCGGGAAGTCCACGACTCTCGCGGCGATGTTGGAATACATCAATGCGAACTTCAAAAAGCACATCATCACGCTGGAAGATCCTATCGAGTATGTCTTCGACGATAACCAATCCGTTATCGAACAACGGGAAATTGGACTCGACTCACTATCGTTCGAAGCCGGCTTGAAGCATATCCTGCGACAGGATCCGGATGTGATCATGATTGGAGAAATGCGCGACGCCATCAGCTTCTCCGCTGCCATGAGCGCCGCCGACACGGGACACCTGGTCCTGTCCACACTCCACTCGACAAATGCTTCCCAATCGGTGACCCGGATACTGGATTTTTTCAAGGCGGACGAGCGCGAGCAAGTCCGCCGCCAGCTTTCAGGCACCCTCCAATCGGTTATCTGCCAGCGCATGGTCAACACCGTGAGTGGCGGAGTCACTCCCGCCCTGGAGATCATGGTCAACACTCTGACTGTCAAAAAGCTGATCGAGGAAAATCGATTGGATAAACTTCAGGGCGCGATCGAGACCGGTGTCGAAGATGGAATGCAGAATTTCAACCAGGCGCTGCTCCAATTGGTCAAGGATCGCAAAGTGAGCGAGAAGGAAGCGCTGGCCAAAGCCTCGAATCCGCAGGCGCTGATGATGAATTTTCAGGGTATTTTCCTTGACGAAGGACGCCGGATTCTGGGCGGATAGATCTCCTGCTCACTCTTCTCGGGATAAACTCGGCGCAAACCGGAGAATTCCTTTTCAGCACGCCCACAAAACGCCTGCAGAGACAAAGGGCACACGAGTCAGGACAAGTGTAACTTGTCATAGAGATGGCAAAATATGATTGCTCTCCACTGAAGATTCTCGTCGTCATCGCGGTTCAATTGATTTACAAGACTCACCGAAACTCCAAACCATTAACCAAAGGAAAGTCATGTCCGTATTATCCAAGCGTCATGTATTGAGTGTAGGAACGTTGCTGATCGTGCTGGCTGTGGCCCTAACGGTCGGACAAGCCCAGGTCAAGAAGGGTAAAAGCCGGCCCTTGCGCACCGGTCAGCTGATGAAGGGTGTGATGAAGCCCAACTGCGATGGCCTCAAGAAAGGCCTCGAGGCAGCTCCTGCAAACGACGAGGCATGGGAATCTCTCGGTCTGAACGCCGCATTGATCAATGAAGCGAGCTTCGTGCTGATGGATGACGGTCGGTGTCCTGACGGCGTCTGGGCCGATGCTGCCACCAAGACATTACGTCAAGGCAGCGCTGACCTGCTGAAAGCGGTTGAAATGAAGGATTATGCCGCGGCAAAGTCCTCATTTGGGAACATGACAAAGGCTTGCAGTGCCTGCCACGAGAAGCACAAGGAAAAGAAATAGCGGATCCTCTTTCGTCATAGTCGCGCACGGATTGTTCTGGGCGCGGCTTTTTTATGTACTACTGCCATTGTTTCGACTCTTCTGCATTGCGAGTTACAAGCGAAAAAAATTATCCTCACCAAACGATGAACTCGAATTTAGCCGGCAAATTTCCAAATCTCCGACTTCGCCGTCTGCGGGGGACGCCCGCGATGCGGAGCCTCGTTCGGGAAACCCGCCTGAGCGCGGAACAACTGGTGCTTCCATTGTTCGTGCGCTCCGGAAAGAGGCTGCGTCGGCCGATTCCTTCCATGCCAGGTGTCTTCCAGCTTTCGCTTGATGAGTTGATCAAGGAAGCGAGTTCCGCCGCAGCTGCGGGCATCCCTGCGGTGCTGATTTTTGGAATTCCCGAGCACAAGGACGAAAAAGCGTCCGGGGCCTACGCACGCAACGGGATTGTGCAACAGGCGGTCCGCTCTCTCAAGCGAGAGCATCCAGAACTCATGGTGATCACGGACGTTTGCTTGTGCGAATACATGAGCCACGGTCATTGCGGCATCGTTCGCAAGACTGCGCGAGGCGTGTCGATCCTCAATGATCCTACTCTGAAGTTGCTCGCCCGGTCGGCGGTGAGCCACGCAGAGGCAGGCGCTGACATGGTTGCCCCAAGCGACATGATGGACGGTCGCGTGCACGCGATCCGAGGGATGCTTGACGAAGGGGGCTTCGAGAGTGTTCCCATCATGTCCTACGCCGCAAAGTTCGCCTCGGGATTTTACGGACCGTTCAGGGATGCCGCAGAGTCGGCTCCGAAATTTGGTGACCGTCGCAGCTATCAGATGGACGCCGGCAACGCCCTCGAAGCACTGCGTGAAGTCGCTTTGGACATAGCCGAGGGAGCCGACATTGTCATGGTCAAGCCCGCGCTCGCCTATTTGGATTTAATTTATCGCGTCAAGACGGAGTTTGGCTATCCGACCGCTGCCTACGCCGTAAGCGGGGAGTATTCGATGATCAAGGCGGCTGCGCAAAATGGCTGGATTGACGAGCGGGCCGTCATGCTGGAAAGCCACCTGGCGATGAAACGCGCGGGTGCGGACATTATCATCACGTATGCCGCCCGCGAGATCGCAGGGTGGCTCAAGGAGACCTGAACTGGCTGAAGGCGAGGATCAGAGCGACAACAATCGCCGCGAACAGGATCACGCCGATGGTGATGAAGATGATCGCAGTTTTGTTGCTCTTCTTGGCAAAGGGTGAATTCTTTGCAAAAACTGGTGCCGCCCCCGAAGTATCCCCTAGCTTCACGCCGCCATGCGGAAGTGAACGACCGGAAATGGTTGTTTGGGAGGCAGGTTGAGACGCGGACGTTCCAGAACCTGAAGGTGTCTGACCGTCCTCGAATCGCAACTCGACTTTGCCCAATCGAAGAACCTGCCCTGATTTGAGCGCTTTTTCAGTGATTTGCTCCCCGTTGATGAACGTCCCGTTTGTTGAACCAAGATCCTTAACCACCACTTCGGTCCCTTTGAGCAGGATTTCGCAATGATGGCTGGAAACGGATTGCTCAGGAATTTGGAAGGCGTTGTCGTCAAGACGTCCAATAGCAGTTCTCTCGTCTTTTAAATCGAGAGAACGCCCGTTTTGACCTTCGCCTAGCAAGACAAGCTTCGCCATAGGATGGTTGATGCCGCAGTATCTATAGGGACAATTCTCAAGTCAAACGGTTTCGCGGTTATCGTCGGTTCGACGACTACCCGGCCGGACAGCCGGGTTGAAATCATGCGTCGCGAAATCAACTTTTTTCAATCAGTTGCCGAAACTCAGCGAAGAGCGAGGTCGAATCATGCGGCCCCGGTGACGCTTCCGGGTGGTACTGGACGCAGAAGATCGGCTTTCGTTTGTGACGTATTCCTTCAACGGTCTGGTCGTTGAGATTGACCCGATTCACCGCCACATCCGACGGAAGGGATTCGGCATCCACGGCAAAACCGTGGTTCTGGGAGGTGATCTCAACGCGGCCTGAATCGAGATCCTTGACAGGTTGATTTCCTCCCCGGTGGCCGAACTTCAATTTGAATGTACGCCCTCCAAATGCTTGCCCCAGAATTTGGTGCCCGAGGCAAATGCCGAAGATTGGCAAACCGGAATCGACCAATTCTTTTGCAGTGTTTACCGCGTAATCTAGTGCCGAGGGATCGCCGGGACCGTTGGATAGAAAGATTCCAGCAGGCTTGAACTTCAAGGCTTCTGCCGCCGGTGTGGTAGCGGGCACCACCTGGACCGCGAATCCGTGCTGCCGCAGGCGCCGCAGGATGTTGTATTTCATTCCGAAGTCATAGGCGACGATCGGAATGTCAGCCGTACGGAGGGGATCGCGGACGTTCCGGGCATCAGTCCCACCACTCCTTTGAGTCAGCTGAAAACTGCCGCTCTGCTCATCCTTTTCGTCCCATCGGAAGGCCTCCTTATGTGTGACATCGCGGACGTAATCCACCCCCGCGAGCCCCGGCCAATTCCTGGCGGACGCAATCGCTTCGGCCTCCGATACTCCTTCGGTGGAGATAAATCCATTCATCGCGCCCCGCACTCGAAGTTTCTTGGTCAAAGCGCGTGTATCAATTCCCTGTATGCCAGGCACGCCATACTGGGCGAGATACTCCGACAGCGAATGATCCGCCCGCCAGTTGCTTACCACTGGCGAAAGCTCACGAATCACGAATCCGGAAACGTGCGCCCGGTACGATTCGATGTCCTGTAGATTCACGCCATAATTGCCAATCAGCGGATAAGTCATCGTGACGATCTGCCCCTTGTAGGAAGGATCTGTCAGGATTTCCTGGTAACCGGTCATCGAGGTGTTGAAGCAAACTTCGCCGCAAAAGGAAGCGCTGGCGCCAAAGCCCTGACCATGAAATACGGTGCCGTCTTCGAGGGCTAGTATGGCTTTTGTCGGTTTCAAAATGTGGCGCGATGCTACGAATCGTCGCTGCGTGGTCAAGTGTCATCAGGCAAGTGCAAGAATCGCGAATTCTCATGGATCCATCCAACCAATTGCCACCTTCAAGTTGCGCCATGCCGCTGCTTGTCGAACGAGCGCTTACCACCAAACCTCAGATGCGCTTGCTACCTCGTCGCCGTAGTGTGGTCAGTGCTGTGATGGAGCTCGTAAGCGTCGTCACCCAGAATTTTTCTAAGCGCATTTTCTCGTTCGAGAGCCATTCGTTCGACCGCCGCCGTCCGTTGCTCCGTGGTCATCCGCGCATCGTTGCGGAGTCTGAGCCGCTCCTGATCGGCGGCGTGGTTCAATTCATACAGGCGGAGAACGGTCTCTGGTTGAGCACCGACTTCTTCGGCGACAGCCTGCGCCTGGCGAAAGAGCGGATCCTGGCTGATTCGATACAACCGGTATCGATCTTCACCAATGGCTTCCTTGATGGCGTCGTCGCGCTTGCGGTCCAGTTCCTGGCGGGCCTGAGCGCTGCGCGCGTCGGCGCCGGCGTAGTGCTGTCTGACCTCCTCATCAAGAGCGTCACGTGCCCGAAAAATCTTCCTGAAATCCTCCGGACCCAGTCCCAGCCCGAAGGTTTCATTTCGAAGACTCTTGGCGAGGTCCGAGTAGCGGAGTCGATACTCTTCAAGCGGCTCTGGTTTGAGAATCTTCGTCAATTCCTGGAGCGTTTCCCGCTGGAGACGGTCCAGTTCGGCCGGTTCGGGCTCTTTCCCTTCTGCGGAACGTCGGGCCAGGTAGGCCGCGCGGGCTTGAGTAGCGCGGGCTTCGGCCAGTCGGATGGCTTCTTTCGTCTCGGGTGGAAGTTTCCCGAGAATGGGACCGTCAAGATAGGCATTAAAGTCGGCGAATTGTGAGGCTTTGGATGTGTCCCAATTCGGCCCGAGCAATTCCGTGAGCATCGAGCGGCGCTCTCCCTCAAGGGCATCCAATTGTTCTGCCTCGGCTTCGGCAACCGCAGGATCCGGGACAATGCGCCACCATTGCTGTTCCGGAGTGATGATTTCCTCGCCTCGCCGGCGTTCAAACATGGCGTTGACTTCGGCCACAATGATGTCACGCACCGTCTCCTCCGGGCATCCAATGCGGCGAAGGTTTGCGATGTAATCCTTGAAATCGCCGGATTCGATTTCGTCCCAAGTGAAGCTTGTTCTGCGGACAACCGTGTTGGTCCTAAGAACAGGCTCAAGGCTTCCGCCCGCCATGAAACTTGAGTTTGGTTGCGTGGCAGTCGGTGCCCGGGTTGATGACCTTATGAGGAGGAGCACCAACAAAACGTTCAGGCCAATCGAGACTGGCAATAGAACTCGCCGATGCATGGCGGGATACTTCCCGAGTGAGATGCAGCCTGCAATTCAATTTCTCGGCTGGTGATGGCGCTGCCCTCATCTCGGGAAACCCAATGAACGCATGCCCGTTCATCCCTTGATGACTCCGCCTTCGACAGGCTGCTGGCGGAAATTGTGGTAGGCCAGCAAAGCCAGCATGATCGCCGTGAAAAGCTGGCGGTCCAACAAACTCCACACGCAAACGACGACCGCCAGCACTCCGCCGATCATGCTCGTGAGGAGTTTCCTTCTTGGGCCGAGGATCTCCCGCAAGATTTGTCCGCCATCGAGCGGTTGAATTGGAAGCAAATTGAAGAGTGTCCAGACGAGATTGATGTAGAGCCCGGCTCGGACGCCTGCGCGTAGCAGCCCGTGTGAAGCCTCACCGGAATAGTCGATGGCGAAGAACACCGCCCAGAGCGCCAGTCCTGCGAAAGGTCCGGCGGCACTGACCCAGATGCTTTGCATCCGGGAGAAGCTGGCCCCGGGGAGAAAAGTAAGCCCCCCAAATGCGTGCAGCTTGATCGCCGGATGTGCCCCGAAATTTCGGCCGGCGAGGGCATGTCCCAATTCATGCACAATGATTGAGATGAACATCACCGCACAAACCACCGCAACCCCTGACCATTCAGCGGGTGAGTTGGCGTTGGTGCCCCCACCCATCAGGACCGCTGAAACCCAGAACCACCAATCCACCAACACCGGGATACCGAAAAGGCGAAATCGCAACATCCCGCATTGCTAAACGAACGAGCCCCGCCAGTGACAGACAAAAGTATCCGCGTTGTCTCCGTTGCCATCCCTACCGCTCATTTGCTAAAACCGGCGCGTGGCTTACAGCTCTCCGGATCTGCTGCTCCTCATTCCCGCTTACAATGAGGAGGAGCGCATTGAACCGGTGTTGCGCGATTACGTGCAGCACCTTCACAAAGCTTTCAATGGAACCTTCCAAATCGTGGTGGTCTTGAATGGTTGCATCGATGACACGCTCGGCGTCGTAAACCGGGTGGCTACCGACCACCCCGAGGTTCGGGCGATCGTTTTTCCAGCGCCCATCGGGAAAGGAGGCGCGTTGATCGAGGGCCTGAAACTTGCCCCAACCACAGATTTCATCGGATATGTCGATGCGGATGGAGCCACGGCTCCGCCTGCCTTCCTCGACCTGGTGCGTCATTGCCACGAAGTGGATTGCGCCATTGGTTCGCGGTGGCTTCCTGGGTCGGTGCTGCACCAGAGCCAGTCAACGGAACGCCGCGTCTTCAGCCGCATCTTTCACGCACTGGTTCAAGCGCTCTTTCACATGAACATTGCCGACACTCAATGCGGCGCGAAGGTCATGCGTCGCCAGGCCGTGGAAGCGATCCATTCATCGCTTCGCATTGCTGACGTGGCTTTTGACATCAACCTGCTTTACGCGCTGAAGAGGAACGGATTCACCATCCGGGAGGTGCCCACCGTGTGGACGGACAAGCAGGGCTCGAAGATCAAGCTGAACAAAGGCGCGCTCGGCATCCTGCTTTCCGTCATCCGGCTCCGGCTGGTGTACTCGCCGCTTTACAATCTCCTCCGTCCACTGCGCCCGGTCGAGGCATGGATCTACCGGAAGCTCCGCGCCCCCCAGCCGCTGGCCGGGCCTCGGCCCACGGTGAAGGACTAATTCAGAATACCGAACTCGAGACCAGTTCGGTGGCGCCAGGCATCCAGCGATCATGGCCTTCACGCGTGCAAATGAAGCCGGAGCGGGGTTAAGGTTCCGTCCATGTCGGCCTCCGAATCCAGAAACAAAATCGTTGAACTACCGGGCCGGGCATCCTTTGCCACCACGCATTGGAGCGTTGTGCTCGGTGCCGGGCAGGAAGATTCGTCCGCGGCGAGTGAATCGCTGGAGAAACTCTGCCGCACCTACTGGTATCCGCTCTATGCCTACATCCGACGAAGCGGTCGCGACCCACACACGGCGGAGGATTTGACTCAGGAATTCTTCCTTCGACTGCTGGAAAAGAATTACCTCAAGAACATCCAGCGCGAAGGCGGCCGGTTCCGCTCCTACCTGCTCACGGCCCTGAAACATTTTCTCATCAATGAACATCAGGCGCGCATCGTAGCCAGGCGCGGTGGCGGCCAGCCGCTTCTCTCCCTGGATGAACTTCAGGCGGAAGCGCGCTATCAAGTGGAGACTGCCGACCCGGCGACTCCCGAGAATCTCTTCGATCAACGATGGGCGTCCATGTTGTTGCAACAGGCGATGGAACGTTTGCGCGCGGACTATGCGGCGGACGGCAAGGTGGATCTGTTCGATCAACTCAAACCCTATCTCACCGGTGCCGAACACACCCAGGCTTACGCTGACCTGGCCGCGCGCCTGGGGATGAGCGAAGACGCGTTGAAGATGGCTGTCTTCCGTTTGCGCAAACGCTACGGAGCCGCCCTCCGCGCCGAGGTCGCGCAGACGGTGACCGGCCCGCATGAGATCGAAGAGGAAATCCGCCATCTGATCCGGCTTTCCGTGAAGTAATTTCAAAACCCCTGTTACCTTTGGATTTTTTTCCTGTGGTAACAGAACGATGGGTATTCTTATGGCAACGAACGAGAAGTGTTCCGCGTGCGGAGCCGAACTCACCGGCACGGCAAACGACGGCCTTTGCGGCCAATGCCTGCTCAACCTCGCCCTCGCGCCAACCGAAGCCGGGGCGACGAACCTGTCCGTGCCACATCTCAGCAGCGATGCGGCTGATGGCGTCCGCACGTTTGGCGATTACGAGTTGATCGAGGAACTCGCGCGCGGTGGCATGGGTGTCGTCTATCGGGCCCGCCAGGGGAGTCTGAACCGCGTCGTCGCGGTGAAAATGATTCTGGCGGGCCAGTTTGCCAGCAAGCAGATCGCGCAACGATTCAAGAGCGAAGCCATCGCGGCGGCGGTGTTGCATCACCCGAACATCGTGGCGATACATGAGGTGGGAGTTCATGAGGGGCAGCATTTCTTCTCGATGGATTACATCGAAGGGCAGAACCTTTCCCAACTGGTCGGCAATCGTCCTCTGCCAGCACACCAAGCCGCCACCTACTTGAAGCTCATCGCCGAGGCGATCCATTACGCCCACGAGCAGGGGATTTTGCACCGGGATCTCAAGCCCTCGAACATCCTCGTGGAAGCCGCCACGAACCAGCCGCGCGTCACCGACTTCGGCCTGGCCAAACGGCTCGACGGCGAATCTTCGATCACGGTGACCGGCCAGGTGCTCGGCTCACCGAACTTCATGCCACCCGAGCAAGCCAGCGGCGCTCGCGGCAAAGTGGGCCGGCATAGTGATGTGTATGGACTCGGTGGGATCCTCTATTACCTGCTGACAGCGCGCGCCCCATTCCAGGGTGAAACCCTCGAGACAACGATCAACCAAGTACTGAACAACGAGCCACTCTCGCCGCGCACGCTGAATCCGAGCGTGCCACAGGATCTGGAAACGATCTGCCTCAAGTGCCTGGAGAAGGAACCAACCAAACGCTATCCGACCGCACGCGAGCTTGGAGAGGAACTTGGACGCTTCCTCAAGGATGAACCCATTCACGCGCGGCCGATCAAACGTGTTGAGCGTGTTTGGCGCTGGTGCCGGAGGAAGCCAGCCTTGGCGGGTTCCCTGATGGCTGCGGCGATCTTCTTCGCCATTGGTTTCATGGGGATTCTGTCGCAATGGCGGCGCGCTGAGCGGAATGCTACTTACGCCAATGCACAAAGTGTTCATGCTCGCCGTAGTCTCTACGCCGCCGACATGGCGTTGGCATTCCACGCCCTTGAAGGGGCAAACCTCGGTCGCGCTCGTGAATTGCTGGAGAGATACGAGCCGAGGTTTGGAGTCTCGGCTATAGCTGGTCGGGAACCCGCCAACGGGAAGAACGGTCACTCTCCATTTGATACCGGTCGCCTGGAGGCGGAACTCCCGACCGACCTTCGCGGCTGGGAATGGCGCTACCTTTCGGACCAGACGCGGGATCAGGCCGTCGAAATACTCGGAAGCAACCTGGAATGTGTCTATCGCCTGTCGCTTTCTCCCGACGGGCGATTCCTCGCTTCAGGCAGCGCGGACAATCAGGTCAGGATCTGGGATTGGCCCAATCGTCGCGCTCTGACCAATATCCCTAGCCTAACTTCCCGGGCTGTATTCAAAAACTTCAGCAATTGTGATGTTTTTATAGAATATGTAGCAAGTAATAGTGTGATATAAGCAAATATATTGCTTGATGGTAATAACTATTGAGTTTACAAGAGTAGCCAGTGTTTGTCCAG
>SIBF01000036.1 GCA_009695275.1 Pedosphaera sp.
CCTGTAGCAAAGGGGAGCGCGGGCGTCCCGCCCGCTGAATCCGGCGTCCCGCCGGATTCTCGTCACACTCACTCTTCTCAGGACGAAAAGTTAGAGGAACGAAGTTTTCGGCGGGACGCCGAAAACAGCGCGCGAGACGCACGCGCTCCTACTGAACCCGACGAAACGCGCATCAACCTCATTCTCGAAATCTCGGACACCGGCATCGGGATTCCGAAGGCGCAGCAGGATCACATCTTCGGCGCGTTCTCGCAAGTGGCCGGCCAGAGCACGCGCAAGTTCGGTGGCACTGGCCTTGGCCTCACCATCACGAAACGTCTTACCGAGATGATGCATGGCGCTGTCACAGTGCAAAGTGAAGCAGGGCAGGGGAGCACCTTCCGCTTCGAGTTCCCGAACGTGGCGATCACGGAATTCGCCGAGTCCGATGCCACCGCTACGGATGGGCATGGCGACTTCAATCAATTTGCCCCCGCGACGATTCTGGTGGCCGATGACGTAGCGTTGAACCGCGCGCTGCTCACCGGTTATTTCGAAGGCACGGGGCACAAGGTAGTGCTGGCGACGAACGGACTGGAAGCTCTTGAACAGGCGGAGAAGCATCGTCCCGACGTGATTCTGATGGACATGCGAATGCCGGAACTCGACGGCCACGAAACGACCAAGCGGCTGAAGGCGAACGCGGCGTTGAAGCATATCCCAGTGATAGCGGTGACGGCGTCGTCGTTCCGGGAAGAGGAAGCCAAGGCGCGAAAGATTTGCGATGGGTTCATTCGCAAGCCGTTCAACCGCGCGGAGCTGATCGCAGAGTTGAAACGATTTCTGAAGCGGGTTGAGAGAATCAGCGCCCAAAGCACACCGGCGGCAGCCCAGGCAAACGCTGACACCGCTGTCCAGGTCGCTCCCGGAGTGCTGGCCCGATGGCCGGAGCTCGTGGCCAAGTTGCGGGCTGAACAAAGCGGCGTCTGGCCGGAGTTGTGCCAGACCCTCGAATTGACCTTGGTGGAAGACTTCGCGTCACGCCTGCAGGCACTCGGCGAGACTTACGGTGCTCCGGCGCTGTGCCGCTACGGCCAGGAGCTCTTTAATCAGACACAACAAGTCGAGCTGGATAAGCTGGCCCGGTCATTGGAGGCGTTTGGCGAAATGATCGGTCAACTGGCGGCCCAATGCCCGCCTGCTCAATGAGCGTCGAAGCGTCAGCCAACCTGCCATCGCCCTCTGAATCACTCATCCTCGTCGTCGATGATGTGTTACAGAACATCCAGGTGGTCGTCACGATGTTGCGGGAGGCCGGTTATTCCATCATGCCAGCCACCAGCGGCGCAGCGGCCCTGCAGCGCGTGCAGAAAAAGCCGCCGGACCTGATTCTGTTGGACCTGATGATGCCGGACATGGACGGCCTTGAAGTGTGCCGCCGGCTCAAGGCCGAACCAGCGACCAGGAACATTCCCATTATTTTCCTCACGGCCAGCAACGAGATGAGCCATCTGGTCCAGGGATTGGAAGCCGGGGCTGTCGATTACGTCACCAAGCCGTTCAATCCGCCTGAACTGCTCGCCCGTGTCCGGACGCACCTCGAACTGAAGCATTCGCGGGACATCATTGTGCGCTACACCGAACAGCTCGCCCACTTGAACAACGAAAAGAACGAGTTCATGGGCATCGCGGCGCACGACTTGCGAAATCCGCTTTCCGCCATCAAGGGTTACGCGGAAATGATGGTGGAGGATGCCAACGCCCTGGCACTCGGAGAAGTGAAAGATCTCAAAGCCTGCGCGGTGGAGCTCGATGCCAATGGACGTAAGATCGGCGATACCGCCGCTCGCATGGCCGAGATGGTCCAGAACCTTCTGGATGCGAATCGAATTGAGCGCGGGGAAATGCAGTTGAACCTGGTGCCGATCGATCTGGCCGCAGCCGTGGCCGCCGTCCTCGAAACGCAGCGGCCGCGCGCCGTGGCCAAACAGCAGACGTTCCACTGGCAGAACGAAGCCGGGCCGGTCTCTGTGCTGGCCGATGCCACCGTGCTCACGCAAGTCATCGAGAACCTGGTCTCCAACGCCGTGAAATACTCGCCCACCGGGAAGAACATTTACGTGCGCTTGCGCAGATCGCCGGATGGAACGCGCATCGAAGTGCAGGACGAAGGCCCGGGCCTGAGCGCGGAAGATCAGAAGAAGTTGTTTGGCAAGTTTGCCCGCTTGAGCGCCAAGCCCACGGGCGGGGAGCACTCGACCGGTTTGGGATTATCCATCGTAAAGAAAATGGTGGAAGCGATGAACGGCAAAGTCTGGTGCGAGAGCGAGCTGGGAAAAGGTGCGACGTTCTTCGCGGAGTTTCCGACTGCTTGAACGTGTAGCCAGAAATCTGCGACCAGCAGAGCAGTTCATGGCGAATTCGCTTTCTCCCCGGGCGCATCGCCTCCCGCACCACGATGAGCAGGGCGAACACTTCATCGGAATCCAACCCCGGCAGGCATCGCGACCAATCCGTCCCCAAGCCCCAGCCCCGCACTCTGGAGCGCGCCTCCGTGAGGCGCAGCACTCTCAACGGCCCGCTAGTTGCTCCAGATTAGCCTCGACTAAGCGCACCTGTCGTCTTATCAGCACACAACAAGATTATGTTTCCATACATTGCTCTGGCAGTCGCAACCGGCCTTTTAGCCACGCTCAACACTCAAGCGCAGGCCAGCAAACCGGCAGCCACGAAGCCTGCCGCGAGTGTTTCAAGCGGCGACGACGCCGGAGATGCGGCGTGGGAGAAACTTGAAAAATCGCTGGAGGCGCCAAACGCGCCGGAGGAATGGAAAACCAAGCGTCCGAGCGAGGATGAGCTGGCCAAGTTCCGCGCCGGACAACTTCAGTTTGTGGAGTCGGCGGCGGACCTCGCCAGGGAATTTTATACGAAGTACTCGAAACATCCCAAGGCGGGTGAAGCTCGCAAGACCGAGTTCCAATTGGTGAATGCCGGGGTCCAGCAATTGCGCGGGACGAATCTGGTTGCCCGCCTGGATGCATTGACAACCGCACGGCTGGCAGATCCGAATTTGAGTGAAGATGAGCGGTTCAACATTCGAGCTTCCGGCGTCAAGCTCCAGGCGGAAGCAAAACTTCCCGACATCAACGCTGCGTTGACGGACTTCGCAGCCGGTGCCCGAACGTTGCTCAAAGAATTTCCAAAGCGCGAAGAGCCGTGGGCGATGCTCTACAGTGTCGTCAACCAGGCGGAGCCAGTGCTGGCGGCAAAGGTGGCAAAGGAGATCATCGATGGAGCCAAGAAGGAGGAAATGATTCAAGGTGCCAAGGTTGTTCTCAAACGTACAGCATCGTTTGGGAAAACGATCGATGTGAAGTTCACTGCGATCGACGATCGGAAGGTGGATCTGGAAAAATTGCGCGGCAAGGTTGTCCTCGTGGATTTTTGGGCGACGTGGTGCGGACCATGCGTGCAGGCGTTGCCGACGGTCAAGGCGACCTACGACAAACTTAATCCGAAGGGATTTGAAATTGTGGGGATCAGCTTCGATGCGAGCCTCGATCAATTGAAGCAGTTCGTGAAAATCAAAAAAATGCCTTGGCCCCAGTATTACGACGGCAAGAAGTGGGAGAACGAGTTTGGTGTCCGGTTTGGCATCAACAGCATTCCCGGCATGTGGCTCCTGGACAAGAAAGGCGTCGTTCGAGATTTACAAGCGCGTGAAGATCTTGAAGCCAAGGTGGAAAAATTGTTGGCGGAAAAGGACTGAGCGCGTGGGTTTCACCTCAGGATCTTCAAGTCGGGAGTCAATTTCAGCGTGATTTAGGAACGAGTTGTTCCTTTTTCTGGAACCGCATTCATGAGCTTGATCTCTGGCGATGGGAATTTTCTTGGAGTTGAGTGGAACACGTGGCAAGTGATCGGCTGGCTGGGGAATATCGCGTTCTTTTCCCGGTTCTTCGTTCAATGGTATGCCTCGGAAAAGCAGAAGCGTGTGGTGGTGCCGGTAGCCTTCTGGTGGCTGAGCCTTGTGGGCTCGATGCTCCTGCTGCTTTACGCTCTGTTTTATCGACGGGATTCAGTCTTCATCTTCGCCTACGGCTTCACGTGGATCCCCTACATTCGAAACCTGATGATTCACTCGAACGCGAAGAATGGCGAAACTAAGTGCGCCGCTTGCGACGTCCGCTCTCCTATCAGCGCACGGTTCTGCGCAAATTGTGGTGCGGCCCTCAAAACTGGGAACCCTGACAAATCCTAGCCTGCCGTCCCTTCTCCTGGTCTCCAGTGGAGTGTATGGAAACGAATGATCGGGTTTGCTTCCTAGCGAAGCGACTTGATCTCATTTTTCAGAAAAGCTCTTCGTCGCTCGATGTAGCGTTTGAGCTCAGATATCCCACTCTTGAGGTCGCCGGCAGGGCCTGGCCATTGTTGGCGGTCCAGCGCGGCTTCCGGTGCGATTTCAGATTCGAGACGATCAATGATTGGGACGAGTTTTTCCGTAGTGAACGCTTTCTCCAGCAGTTCTTCCAACCGGTTCAAGAAGCGCGTGCGGAGAGTCGGTTCGGCGAGGAATCGGTCCTGCAGACGGTTCCAGCCCGTAACTCCTGGTGCCTTGCGTGTGCCGAGCAGAATGGGAAGGTCCGCCGAGCCGAAGGACCAGTTCCAATGATCACCCAAGGTGCGATCAAGATCCCATGGGACTACAAACCATTTCTTTGATCCACGCTCGTCGTAAACGAGAAAGTGGTTTTTGTTGAAGCAATCCCAATGTTGGACGAGGACGGTTGCCGCCAGGTAGTTGATGTATTTTTCGAGATCCACGCGGCGGGTAAAGAAGTCGAGAGTGTTGGTCGAGACCGCGAGGTCATGGCAGAATAACTGCAACTGACGAATGCCGTTGGTTTTTTGCGTCTCATTCTCGTAGTGAGCCGCGAATGAGGTCTCGCTGCCGAGGTCTCGTTCATCGGATTGGTCGGCGTGCCCGCTGGTCTTGAACAACGAAGCTCCATCCAATTTGAAGCGGCGCAAGAATGCCTTGTCCACCTGTTCAACCTCGACATAGAGCCCTCTGAACTGGTCGTTGACGTGAAGGCGAACCATGCGAGAGCGCGACGCCGGCACTCCGCACACCGCATAAATGTGATAGGCCAGAGTCTCCCGGACGAAAGCGGGGTCGCGCCATCCAGAATTGAGATTGAGGCTGTGATGTTCCTGAAATGGCTTGTCGCGATTGAAGAAGATCTTGATTGGTTTCTTCGGCCAGGAGCGGGCCCATTGCCCGCGAAAACGCACTTGTACCGGGTCATAGACTTTCCCGTCGAAGGTAAACGTGCCTGGATGGGTTTCTCCCGAGAACGGGTTGCGCTCAAGCGCTGTGAGATCTTGAGGGTCAATTTTGAGTTCGTAGAGGGGAAGCTTGGAATTTTGCAATTGCTCCGATGCCGGAATCACCATCTGACGCGGCAGACGACTGCCTGGCCCTTCAGAAGGCTGCCTCAAGTTGTTGACGGCAATCGGCGGCCGGCGGTTTTCATTTTGCTCGGTGCGCGTGGCTGAAGGGGCTTCCTGTTTCTGACCGCATCCAGCAAGCCAACTGCTAATGAGCGCGATGAAGATGACTTTGAGTGAGTGCATAGGCAGCCCGGTTGATTCACTATGATTGGAAAGGCTCAAACAGTTTTCCTCACGCCGATTGATTCAGCGTGCTCATCGCCGTGTTTGGGAATCCAAGCGTTCCTTCCATTCTCGGTTGAGTGCAAATGTCCAACACCTCCATGAGAGCGTTGGAAAAAGGGGATCATCGCTGGTTGTCACCCAGAGATACACAGACAATCTCCTTGTCGTTCCGCGCATAGATGTTCTTGTTCGCGAACGCCGGGTGCGACCAGACCACGGGCCGTCCGGGATCGTGGTTCACGGGATCAAGCAGATGAGCGCGGCTGACTTCCTGGTATTTCTCCGGCGTAAGCTTTGCGATGATGAGGTCGCCATTTTCGCTAAAGATGAAACTCCGTTCGCCGTGCTTGACGATGAAAGCATGGCCCCAGCGAGCAGACTTGCCGCTGGTGGGCGCGAAGGTTTCCCAAACGCGTTCACCAGTCTCCAGCTTGAGGCAGCGAAACTGGCCGTAGCTGCACGGGCTGTAAATGTAACCGTTCTCGATGAGCGGTGTGGCCATGACAGTGTGTAATCCGTCGGTGTCCATCTCGCTGACCTTTTTGCTTTGCCAGACGAGGGCCGCCTTGTCGGAATCGACTCGCAGCGTCAGGGATCCGTTATAGAAAGACGTGAGAAAGAGCAGATCGCCGACCTGGCGCGGGCTTGGAATGGTCATGCCTGATCGGACCGACGGAGCGAGCGGGTAAGTCCAGAAAATCTTCCCGGTCTCGGGGTCGAGGCCGTTCACCGCTTCAGGATGCCAGAGGATGAGCTGCCGCCTGCCGCCGAATTCGTAGATCATCGGTGGCGCATAGCCGGGTTCCTTCGCGCTGAGCGCACGCCAGAGTTCCCTGCCTGTGTCCTTGTCGTAGGCCACGGCCACGCTGCCATCACCACCGGCGAGGCAGATCAATTTCTTTCCATCCACGAGAGGGTGGCCGGCGAATCCCCACAGCGGAGTTTTGACATCGAAATCCTTTTTGAAATCGTGCGACCAAACTGGCGTGCCTTTCTCCGAGTCGAGGCAGACGAGATTTCCCTCACTGCCGAGCGTATAGACCTTTCCATCGGTCACGACCGGCGTAACGCGCGGGCCCGCTCCGTAGCTCACCGTGTAATCGCAATCGTACTCATGCTGCCAAAGAATTTTGCCGTCCACTTCATTCAGGCACAGCACGCGCTCACTTCCGGGAACTTTGTTGCGCGAGAATGCATCGGCAGACCTGGCCGCGCCCTTCGCGATCTGGTGATCCATGACGTAAACCCGGCCCTTCACCACTGCCGGCCCGCTGTAGCCGCCGCCGATGGGAGTGCGCCAGCGGAAGTTCAAACCGCCCGCCGGAAACTTCTCGATGATGCCGGTCTCGCGCCAGACACCATCGCGCTTCGGCCCGAGCCATTGCGGCCAGTCTTCGGCATCGAGGCGGAAAATGGTGATCGCGAGCAGGGCCCAGATCGCAAGCATACACCTGCGGGAAGCCGTCGGGAATTTATCGAGGTTTGGAGGATTCATTCGAAATCAGAGCTAAACAGACAGCTTGCACACCGTCAATCGAGCGCAAGAAACCTCTTGCCTGCAACCAAGATCTTCATTTGTTCTGTTTGCTCCTTGATTTTGCCGAATCCAACAGGCGAACCTTGCCGTGCCCATCATGGATCTGACACGCACAGCACTTGGAACCTGGAGCGGCGGCCGCCATCTCAGACTTGGCGAACCGCTCGATGAGGAACTTTTCATCACTCTGATCCGCCATGCGTATCAGTGCGGCCTTCGCACCTACATCACTTTTGATTCGCTCGGCAACGGGCAGACCGATGGGTTGCTGGGGCGCGCCTTGCAGGGTGTTCCGCGCGACAGCTATTGCCTGGTCGGTGGAATCGGACGTGACTTTTACACAGGCCAGGCCGATGCCGGCGGGAGCTGGCCTCGTTTCACGCATCCCTCATTGAGGCGTGCGGATGGATATGCCGGTTACCTGCGAATGGCCGCGGAGAAGCAATTGCAGCGATGTGGCGCAGGACGTTTCGATTTGCTGCTCCTGCAGGATCCCGATTCCACGGGGTTTACCAGCGATGAGGTGTGGCAGGGACTCCATGCGCTGAAAAACGCAGGCCTTACTGATCGAATCGGCCTCGCGCCAGGGCCAAGGAACGGCTACGTCCTGGATTCAATCCAATGTTTTGAACGGTTCGGAGAAATCATCGATTGGGCAATGTTGCCATTCAGCCCCCTCGGCTCATGGCCAACAAGCCTTTGCCTGCCCGCAGCGCGTGAGAATCACATCAAGATTGTCGCTCGCAATGTGGATCACCACGGAATCTTTCACGACAGCCTTCGGACGGGCCACAAGTTCGCCATGCGCGATCCTCGGGGAACGCTGCCTCCCGCCTGGTTGGAGCTGGAGCTGGGCAAGCTGAATGCCATGCGGAAGATAGCCAAGGACAACTCAGTTACCTTGCTCCAACTCGCGTGCATTTGGTGCCTGTCGCAACCATCGGTGTACGCCGTGGTGCCGACGTTGATCCAGGAGAGCGGACTTCAGGCCAAACGGATCGAGATGGAAACCTCGGAACTTGCTCAATTGCCGCAAATGTGGCTTTCGGCCGATGAATGCCGGGAGATTCTCGAGATTGGCGACAACAAAGGTGATCTTCACCTTGATGGAGCCACTCCGGAACACAGCGGAGATATAACTCCCGACCGCTGGCAGTTGAGCAAGAGCCTTGTCGAGATCGGTCGTCGTTGGGGCATCGAAGCAGAGCGCGACCTGGTGGTGTGCAGGCCATCCAAACCACCGATTGCGCCTCCATCCTGACGAGTTCCTCCGTGGAACTTGTGTGAATCCTGATCAACGGGTCTGGAGGAATTCATGAAAGCTGTCGGTGTTCGAAGCAGGAACGCGCATGAGATTGGAACTTTGTCTTTGGCTGAACCGTTGCTCGACTCTCCGAATCACGAATGGGTTCGCAAAAACAAAATTCTACTTGGAAATAGTCTGGCAAAAGCAGAGTCGTTCTGCGACGAACAGGAAAAGCCTAAGAGATTAAGATAACAATGCGCCTCGCCACGCTTGAATTGTTGAGAACCGCCTACGGCCGTTACGCCATGGGGGCATTCAATGTCTCCAACATGGAGCAGATACACGGTTTGTTTCGTGGCGCGGCCAGGGCCCGGTCGCCAATCATCGTCCAGTTCACCCGGGTCATCCGAAGTTATGGCAACCCGGCGATGTTGGAGGGGATGATCCGGGCTGCCGAAGGAATTTATCCCGAAGTTGATTTTGCCGTTCACCTGGACCATGGCGACGAGGAGAGTTGTCTCGATGCCATCCGCTCAGGTCAATACAGTTCGGTGATGATCGATGCGTCGCACTTTCCCTTTGAGCAGAATGTTGAAACCACGCGTCGGGTTGTCGATAAAGCCCACGCTGCTGGCATATCGGTGGAAGCGGAACTTGGGCTCTTAAAGGGGATCGAGGACGACATGACGGTGAGCGCACAGGATGCGATCATGACTGATCCTGACCAGGCGGAGGAATTCGTCCGGCGCACGGATTGCGACAGCCTGGCCGTTGCGATTGGCACGAGCCACGGCGCTTACAAATTCTCAGGCAGGCAACGTCTCCATTTCGACCGGTTGGAGGAGATTCACAAACGGCTGGCAGGTTTCCCCCTGGTGCTCCACGGCGGATCGGCGGTGCCAATCCGGGAAGTCGAACGGATCAATGCGGCGGGCGGAGCACTGGATATCTCCGCGAGCGGTGTTTCCGAAGACGAACTGATCCGCGCCATCGGGTTCGGAATCGTCAAGGTGAACATCGGCACGGATGGACGATTGATCTGGACCCGCGTTCATCGGGAGTTTTTTCGAGAGAAACCAAACGAGTTTGATTTCATGTCACCGGGTAGAATCTATATGGACGCTTACGCTGAGTTCGTGGCGGCGAAATGCGAAAAGCTGGGTGGCGCCGGACGCACAGGCTCGCGGGCACCAGCTTCTGTCCCGGCCGCAGGGTGAATTTCCGTATGAATACTCCTGTGCAATCTCATCTTCTGGTTCGTCCTCAAGCCACCGAGGGCGAGTATGTGCGGGTCACTCCCGCGATTGCCGGATGGGAGCATCTGCACTTTGCGGCGAGGAAAATGCCCGGAGGCGAAAACTGGAGTGGATCCACGGGAAACTGCGAGTACGGTCTCGTCATTCTCGGAGGCACCTGCTCGGTCAAATCTTCGCGCGGTGCCTGGGAGCAGATCGGCCGGCGACCAGATGTGTTTCATGGAATGCCCTACGCGCTTTATCTGCCGCCGGAAACAGAGTTCACTGTGACAGCGCTCGGCGGGGGATTGGATCTGGCGTATGGCTGGTGCCAGGCCGGGCCGGGCCACCAGCCCAGGCTGGTCACGCCAGATCAAGTTCAAATTGAAATCCGCGGCGGCGCGAACGCGACCCGCCAGATCAATTCACTGTTCCCGCCGGGGTTCGCTTGCCACCGGCTTGTCGCGGTGGAGGTCTATACTCCACCCGGAAACTGGAGTTCGTATCCGCCGCACAAGCACGATGTCCATCGCATAGATGCCACGGGCAAACTGATCGAGGCGGATCTCGAGGAAACCTATTTCTACAAACTCGATCGACCGGAAGGATACGCCATTCAACGGGTCTATACTTCGGACTCACGTCTCAATGAAACGATCCTGGCCCGGCATAATGACGTCGTGCTTGTGCCCGAGGGTTATCATCCGGTGGTGTCGGCCCACGGCTACACCACTTACTACCTGAACTTTCTCGCGGGCAGTGCGCAGTCGCTCGCGGCCTCGGATGATCCCGAGCATGCCTGGGTCAGGCAGACCTGGACGAGCAAGGATCCGAGAGTTCCCATGGTGACATTGGAAATGGAGCAGGGGACCGGAAACGATTCCTCCGTTTAGCAGACCGCCCAACACATGAATTCATCCGAACGGCAATACGACCTGATCACAATGGGGAGGTCCTCCATTGATCTCTACGCAAATGAAGTGGGCGCACCCTTTGTCGATATCAAATCCTTCGCGGCCTACGTGGGTGGTTCGCCCACGAATATCGCCGTCGGAGCACGGCGGCTGGGGTTGCGTTCGGCAGTGCTGACGGCTGTGGGCGAAGATCCGGTGGGCGACTTTATTCTGAACTTTCTCAAGATCGAAGGCGTGGATACGAAGTTCGTCCTGCGCAAGCCTGGCACGCGCACCAGCGCGGTCGTCCTCGGCATCGAGCCGCCGGACAAGTTTCCGCTCGTTTATTACCGCGACAACTGTGCAGACAATCAACTTTCCATCGATGACGTTCTGAGCACACCCATCCAGCAATGTCGCGTGTTCGAGTTCTCCGGCACCGGCCTGGGCAAGGAGCCGAGTCGCAGTGCCACCATTTTCGCCGCCGAGCAAGCCCGCGCCGCGGGCGCAACCGTTGTGCTCGACCTGGACTTTCGTCCGAACCAGTGGCACGACGCGCGATCGTTTGGCGTCACGGTGCGGTCCGCGCTGCCGACCGTTGATATCGTCCTGGGCACCGAGGACGAATGCAAAGCCGTTACCCTGGCCGACCCGGCGCAGGTCAGCGTTGAACACTCGCAAATCTCCGGTGCGCGCGTGGCGGGCGACGTGAACATGGCGGTCGCCGCCATGCAGCGTCGCGGGCCGAAGGTTGTGGTGGTGAAACGAGGCGAGAAGGGCGCGACGGTCTTTGAAGAGGGCAGGGCGCCTGCCGACGTGCCGGGTTTCCCGGTCGAGATCTACAACGTGCTCGGGGCAGGGGACGCCTTCGGGGCGGGTTTTATTTACGGCCTCGTGAAGAACTGGGATTACTACAAGGCCGCGCGCATGGGCAATGCCGGCGGTGCCATCGTGGTCACTCGTCATGGATGCGCAAACTTCATGGCGTACGAGGAGGAAGCGTTGAAGTTCATTGCGGAGCATGGCGGATTCTGAAAGCAACAAATCGGAAAATTATGAAAACCAAACGCCTCACAGTGTCGCAGGCCGTCATCCAATTTCTCATGCATCAGCAGGTCGAGCGCGACAAGCGGCGGCAGCCCTTCTTTGCCGGTGCCATCGGAATTTTTGGCCACGGCAACATCGCTGGCATCGGTCAGGCGCTGCAGCAATACCCCCAGTTCCGATATTTCCAGAGCAAGAATGAGCAGGCCTCCGTCCACATCGCCTCGGCTTTCGCCAAAATGAAGAACCGCCTCAGCACGTTCGCCTGCGTCAGTTCGATCGGGCCGGGCGCGACGAACATGGTGACGGGCGCGGCCACGGCCACCATCAACCGCATCCCGGTGCTGCTCCTGCCTGGTGATATTTTCGCCCGGCGAAACGTTGGCCCGGTGCTCCAGCAACTCGAACAGTCCGGTTCGCAGGATCTCTCCGTGAACGACTGCTTCAAGCCTGTCTCGAAATACTGGGACCGCATCAACCGTCCGGACCAGCTCATGAATGCGCTGCCAGAAATGATGCGTGTGCTCACGTCGCAGGCCGAAACCGGCGCCGTGACGCTCGCGCTTCCGCAGGATGTGCAAACCGAAATTTTCGATTACCCGGTCGAACTGTTCGAGGATCGTGTCTGGTACATTCCGAGGCCGGCACCCGACGCCGCGCTGTTAAAGCGCGCCATTCAACTTATCCGGGAAAGCAAGCGACCACTCATCGTCGCCGGCGGCGGCGTGCTCTACAGCGAGGCGCACGACGCCCTTGCTGAGTTCGCCGCGCAAACGGGCATCCCGGTGGGCGAGACACAAGCCGGTAAAGGCTCGCTCGCATACAATCATCCGCAGAATCTCGGTGCCATCGGGGTGACCGGCACGTTTGCCGCCAACATCGTGGCCCGTGAAGCCGACCTCGTCATCGGGATTGGCACGCGTTACAGTGATTTCACCACGGCTTCGAAGACCGCTTTTCAGAATCCAAATGTGCAGTTCATCAACATCAACATCGCCGAGTTCGACGCGTTCAAGCACTCGGCGTTGCCCGTGGTTGCCGACGCTCGCGCTGCTCTCCAGGCCCTGGGCAAGGCATTGCCCGGCTGGCGGGTTTCTGCCGCATACAGGAATCGCGGGGAGAAGTTAAACCGGGCCTGGGACAAAGAAGTGGACCGGCTCTATCACACCTCAACCGGTCTGCCGGTGAGCCAGGCGGAGGTCATCGGTGCCGTCAACGATTTCGCCAATCCGCAGGATGTGGTGCTCTGCGCCGCCGGCAGTTTGCCCGGCGATCTCCACCGGCTCTGGCGCACCCGCGATCCCAAGGGCTACCACATGGAATATGGCTACTCCTGCATGGGTTACGAGATCGCAGGCGGCCTCGGGGTCAAAATGGCGGCGCCGAAACGCGAGGTCTATGTGATGATCGGCGACGGGTCGTGGCTGATGATGTCCAGCGAAGTCGTTACCTCGATCCAGGAGGGTTTCAAACTGACGGTCGTGCTTCTGGATAATCATGGGTTCCAGAGCATCGGCGGTCTGTCGAAGGCGGTTGGCAGCGGGGGTTTCGGCACCCGTTACCGCTTTCGAAACGCCAGGACCGGCCACCTTGACGGCGCAAAGCTGCCTCTTGATTTTGCATCGAGCGCCCGCGGCTTCGGCGCGCACGTCATCGCCGCCCGGGGCATTCCCGAACTGAAGGCGGCCCTGGCCGAGGCGCGACAACAGACGAAGACGACGGTGATTGTCATCGAAACGAACCCGGAGAAACGCGCGCCCGGCTACGAATCGTGGTGGGACGTGCCCATCGCCGAAGTGTCGAGCCTCGCATCAGTGAAGAGCGCGCGGAAGAACTTTGAGAAAGCGGTGAAGAAGGAGCGTTTCTTCCTGTGACCGGCTTATCCCAGATATTTCACACTTTCGTCCGGGGAGCGCACCCGCTTCGCGTGCTGCATGGGGCGCCTCCCCCAAAGCTTGTACGAACTGCTTTCACCACAATGTTGGTTCCGTTGACGCCGAAACCTTCGGCGAGGCGCCGACGGGAACACGCGGGGGCGCGTGTGATCGCCAGACTTTTGACAGAACGTCTGCGGCCCTCGTCGCGATAAATTGAATTTATGACGAATACTCCAACAACCCGGCTTCGCAATTTTTTTGGTGGCGATTGGCGCGACTCGGTGGGCACCGAATGCCTCGATGTGTTCAATCCCGCCACCGCTGAGGTGATCTGTCGTGTGCCACTGTCGCCAGGCTCCGAAGTGGATGCTGCTGTGAAAGCGGCCACCAAAGCCTTTTCCGAATGGCGGCGGACACCGGCTACGGACCGTGTTCAATTTCTGTTCAAGCTCAAGAGCCTGCTCGTACAACATCGTGAAGAGCTGGCGCGAACGATCACCACCGAATGCGGCAAGACCATCGGCGAATCGCGCGGCGAACTTCAGCGCATGATCGAAAATGTCGAGGTTGCCTGCGGCGCGCCGATTCTCTTGCAGGGCGATTTTTCGGAGGACATCGCCAGTGGCGTCGATGAATTCATGATCCGCCAGCCGCTGGGCGTCTGCGCGTGCATTTGCCCGTTCAATTTTCCTGGGATGATCCCATTCTGGTTCATGCCCTATGCGATCGCCTGCGGCAACACTTACGTGGTGAAGCCGTCCGAGAAGGTTCCGCTCACCATGCAACGCATCGCGGAGCTGATCGAACAGACCGGGCTGCCCAAAGGCGTCTTCAACCTGATCAACGGGACAAGCGAAACCGTCGATGCCATCCTCGATCACCCCGACATCAAAGCCGTGAGTTTCGTCGGCTCCACTCCGGTGGCGAAGCATGTTTACGCGCGCGCCGCGGCCAATGGCAAACGCGCGCAATGTCAGGGAGGCGCGAAGAACCCCATTATCATCCTGCCCGACGCCGACTTGGAAACCACGACGCGCATCACCGCCGACAGCGGCTTCGGCTGCGCCGGACAACGCTGCCTGGCAGCCTCGCTCGTCGTGACGGTGGGCGACGCGCGGAAACCCTTCACCGAAGCGTTGGCGGCAGCCGCGCGCAGCCGCGTCACGGGCCACGGCCTTGACGAAAAAGTGCAGATGGGACCGGTGATCTCGCCGCAGAGCAAGGCGCGCGTGGAAGTGCTGATCGGCAAAGCCATTCAGGAGGGCGCGACGCCCATTGTCGATGGACGCCATGCCGCGGTTTCGGGCTTCGAGCGCGGCAACTTTGTTCGCCCGACCGTCCTCGATAACTTGAATCCGAACGGTGAAATCATCCGCACGGAAATTTTTGGCCCGGTGCTGGGCCTGGTACACATGAAGACCATCGACGAAGCCATTGCCTTCGTGAACTCCGGCGCCTACGGAAACATGGCCTGCATCTTCACCAGCAGCGGAGCGAACGCGCGGAAGTTTCGCTGCGAAGCGGAGGTTGGAAACGTCGGCATCAACATCGGCGTGGCCGCACCGATGGCCTTTTTCCCGTTTAGCGGCGCGCGCGAAAGTTTCTTCGGCGACCTCCACGGCCAGGGCCGCCACGCGATCGAGTTCTTTACGCAAACGAAAGTGGTGGTCGAACGCTGGCCGAAGGAATGGACACGCCAGTTCTGAAAGCCGAAAGCCAAATGCGGAACGCTTCATCCGTAACAATGCAGCAGGAGCGCGGAATTTATTCCGCAGCCGCGTGGAACTGCCAACCCGGCGGCGGACTTTCGCTCCAGCCCATTTCTCCTCCCGGCTGTTACCATCCAGTGACTTCATTTTCGACGACGCGACATGCCACAAAACCCTCATCACACGGGCCGTTCGCATATCGCGGCGGAATAATTTTCGCGCTTCAATCGAATCGTTACGCTTTATGACTTCGCTCACCTCAACAAACATCCGCATCGCCAACGCCCCGTGTTCCTGGGGCGTGCTGGAATTCGATCTGCCGGGCAAAGCGCTTGGCTACGCGCAAGTGCTCGATGAGATTCGCGACACCGGCTACACCGGCACTGAACTGGGCGACTGGGGCTTCATGCCCACGGACCCGCCGGAGCTGCGCCGCGAACTCGATGCACGGGAGCTGACCATGCTCGGCGCGTTCGTGCCCGTCGCCTTCGCCGACGGGAGTGCGCATGAGGCCGGAGAGGCGCTTGCCGTCAAGACCGCGCGGCTGCTCTCGACGGTCGAAGGCAAGGCGCCGTTTATCGTGCTTGCTGATGACAACGGCAAAGACACGGTGCGAACAAAGAAGGCCGGACGCATCGCTGCCACTGATGGTTTAAGCGAGGCGCAATGGGCGACCTTTGCCCAGGGCGTTCAGCGTGTGGCCCAGGCAGTCCGCGACCAGACCGGCCTGCGCTGCGTCTTTCACCATCACTGCGCCGGCTTCATCGAAACGCCCGACGAAATCGCGCGTCTGTTGCAACTCACCGATCCAACCCTGGTCGGTCTCTGCTTCGACACTGGACATTACCGTTTCGGCGGCGGCGAACCGATGGCCGGTTTGCACCGCCATCGGGACCGCATCTGGCACATGCACTTCAAGGACTGCAGCCCGTCGGTGCATGCGCAATCGCGTGCGAATGAGTGGAATTACTTCGAATCACTCAAACACGGCGTCTTCTGCGAGCTGGGCAAGGGCGATGTCGATTTTGCTGCTGTCACCAGGGAATTGCGGCGCACCCAATACTCCGGCTGGATCGTCGTCGAGCAGGACGTACTGCCCGGCATGGGGGCGCCGAAAGAGTTCGCGCGTCGCAATCGGGAGTTCCTGAAAACGTGCGGACTATAGCCTTTTTATGAGTAACCAACACATCAACATTGGAGTTATCGGCGCCGGCCGCATTGGAAAGATTCATGCGGAAAACATCGCCACCCGGATTCCGGGCGCACGACTCGCTGCCGTGGCGGACGTTAATCTGAACTCGGCACGCGAGCTTGGCGCGCGCTTTCAAGTTCCGCTGATTGCCGCAGATTGTCAGGAGATCCTGAAGGACACTTCGATCGCGGCCGTCGCCATCTGCTCTTCCAGCGAAACCCACGCGCAACTTATCGAGGATGCTTCTGCCGCCGGGAAACATATTTTCTGTGAGAAACCGATAGACCTGAAAGTTGAAAGGATCAAACGCGCGCTGGTGGCGGCGCAAAAAGCAGGCGTGAAATTGCAGATCGGTTTCAATCGCCGCTTTGATCCGACGTTTGCGCGGGCTCGTGAGTTTGTCGCGAGCGGCAAGGTCGGCGAAGTACATCTGGTGCGCGTCACCAGCCGCGATCCCGCGCCACCGCCGCTGGAATATGCGAAACAGTCCGGCGGGCTTTTTCTCGACATGACCATCCACGATTTCGACATGGTGCGATTTCTCACCGGAAGCGAAGTCGTGGAAGTTTTCGCAACAGGAGCCGCGTTGGTTGAACCAGACCTGAAACGGCTGGGTGATGTGGATACGTGCGTGGTGACCTTGCGGCTGCAAAACGGGGCCATGGCAGTGATCGATAACAGCCGCCGGGCGGTCTATGGCTACGATCAGCGGGCGGAAGTTTTTGGAACGCACGGGATGATCGAAGTGGGCAATCCAGTCCCCGACGCCCACCGGCATCTTGACGAGACGGGAGAGCACTCCGCGAAGCTGCAAACGTTTTTCATCGATCGCTATGCGGATGCCTACCGGGCCGAGATGCAGTCGTTTGTGGACTGCCTGCGGTTGGACCGTCCGCCTGCTGTATCCGGCATGGATGGTTTGCTGGCCACCATGATTGGTTTGGCGGCGGGCAATTCGCTGGCGGCAAACCGCCCTGTGACCCTGGATCCGTCAGAACTTCGTGGCGTCTCTTGACCCGATCTCCACCGCTCCTTAGTCTCAGCTCATCAAATATATGGCCCTCGAAATCACCATCGAATACTGCACTTCCTGAAACTACGAGCCGCATGCCGTCGGTCTGACGGAAAAGCTACTCAAGTTGAAGATGCAGCTCGGTTCCGTAAAACTTATCCCGTCCAGCGGCGGGGCATTTGAAGTAAAAGCGAACGGCAAATTGATCCATTCCAAACTGGAGACCGGACAGTTTCCCGAGGCGGATGCAATTGTTCGATCGGTCCGCCAGCTTCGATAATTTGGTTGGAGGTTGGATCAGTTTGCGCAAGCGAAACTGCGTTCAACTTCCAGAACATAGGGCGATAGTCCGTTTCACTGCGTCGCCAAATTCTCTCTCAATGCGTTGGATTTGCCCGACGACGGTTCAGCTTCGTTGATCGTCGGCTGGTGGCCGTCTGCCAGGACTTTGATCGGTTCGTAGAAAGTATTTCGTTGCACCGGCGTGCGACCGGCTTCGCGGATGGCTTTGCTCATCGCGACTTCGGTCTGCAATTGCGGCGAGGTGGCGCCGGCCATGTGAAAAATGTGTTCCTCGATGATCGTCCCGTGCAGATCATCCGCGCCGTAGATCAACGCCACTTGCGCCAGCTTCATGCCCATGCCCACCCAGTTGGCGGTGATGTGATCGAAGTTGTCGAGGTAGATGCGGCTCACGGCAATGGTGCGCAACGCGTCGAACCCCGTGGGCGGCGTCTTCACCGGGATGTCGTTGTCCTCCGGCTGATACGGCAGCGGCACGAAGCCTCATCCTCCGCGCCCGGTGACCAGCGAATGTGGGTCAATCAATGAAACCACCAATTTGAACGCCACGAAGTCGGACGCGTTGAAAGTGATCAAATGCTCCATCGCGTGCGCTTGCGACACTGCGACGAGCCGTGCGTCGTGAACTCGTTTGCCGTGGATGGGAAGTTGTTTCACAAGCTCCAGCCAGCGAGTGAAAATCTCCGGCGAATCCGGCAACAACGGAAATCGTGCCTGCAAATCGGCCACTTCCTTCGCAGTCCGCTCGCTGGTCCAGCCGAAACCGTTCGCTTCCACCGGTCGCGTGGCGACCGCCCAAAACTCGATGAAATTCTGCGGCGTGAGATAAACCTCATCACCTTGGCCCAAAAGATGGGCGAGCGCGTTGGCGGCGATGGCGTGTTGCAGCGAAGCCGGGTCGGCCAAGCGCAACAACAGATTCGTGTCGGCGAGGTAAGTGGCCATCAGTCGTAGATGGCATCGCGCCCGATGGCGGAATCAGGCAACCCCGGCCCGCGCTCGTGGCCGGCGGCCCAACGCCGCAAATCCGCTGCGCGCTCGGCAGGCGGAAGATTGCGCGGAGCGTGGCCTTTGGTGTCGCCACGCATCTGGGCGCCGAGAAACTCCATCAGTGCCAGCTTCTGCTGCTGCGGCAATTTCTCCGCCGCCTTCTCGATTTCTGCCAGCGTGCTCATGGCAAAAGATTAAACCCGGTCACGAACACCGGCAAACAGGAATTTCACCGGATCACGGCAATGGTGCGCAACGCGTCGAGAGCCACGCTGGGCGGCGTCTGCACCGGGATGTCATTGTTCTCCGGCTGATACGGCAGCGGCACGAAGTCGGTGGCGTGCTTTTGGGAAAAAATGATTAAAGCTTCGGCATACCAGCTCTATGCGAACCGTCTTGGTGGCTCGATGAAAATGGAACACGCGCGGCGCTATCAATCCAAGGACACCCTAATATCAAAGCTTGGCCAAAGCCCCGGTTTGCGGTATTTTCGCCAACGTCTCCACCATTCCTGGTTCGTGGGTCATGAGCCAACAATTCTGGCGATCCGGTTTGCGCTCATGAACTCAATTGGCCCAATGAACTATGAATTCAAAATCCCTGCCTGTTCGGTGTCCACGCTTTAGCGTGTCCGGGTTGGGGAATACCCTAAAGAGTGGACACCGAACGGGACACCGGGCACTTGCTCTCGTTTGCGTCTGCTGGCTCGCCGGGCCGCTCGTGGTCCACGCCCAATCCCCCGCCCTCTCCGGCACCGTCCTCACCATCGCGGGCAACGGCACGAGCAGCTTTTCCGGTGACGGCGGTCAGGCCACCAACGCCGGCTTCATTCCATTCGGACTGGCCATCGGTCCTGACGGAACACTCTACCTGGCCGACATCGCCAATTTCCGCATCCGCGCCGTCAACCCCGCGACCGGCATCATTACGACCGTCGCGGGCAACGGAACCGTCGCCCAGAGCACCTTCGGCGGGCAGGCCACCAACTCGGGCATGGGCATCGTCCTGGGTATCGCGGCGGACCGTGAACGCAACGCCCTCTATTTCTCCGACATTGATTTCGACTGGGTGGGCAAGGTGGATCTGACCAACGGCCTGCTCACACGCTATGCGGGCACGGGCGCGTTCGGCTTCAGCGGCGACGGCGGACCGGCCACGGCGGCCAGACTCGCACAGCCCGATAGCATCGCCACCGATGGGTTCGGCAAACTCTTCATCGCCGAGGTTGCCAACATCCGCGTCCGCCAGATCGCTCCCCTCACCGGCATCATCACCACCCTCGCCGGCAGCGGCTTGTCCGCCGATTCCGGCGATGGCGGGCCGGCCACCAACGCCTCGTTCGAGGTGCCCGTGCTCGTCGCGGCCGATAGCGCCGGCAACGTCTTCGTCGTGGACCAAGGCCAGAACACCCGCATTCGCCGGATCGACGTTGTCACGCACGTCATCGCCACCGTCGCTGGGGGCGGGACCAACGCTCCCGGCACCGGGCCGGCCACCGACATGAACCTGGGTGACGTCCGCGCCCTCGTCACCGACGACGCGGGGACGCTCTTTATCGCCAACCGCTACCAGGTGTTCCAGGTGGACCTCACCACGGGCGAGCTCAGCCCGTTTGCCGGCGACGGGATTTCCGGCTTCAGCGGCGACGGCGGCCCCGCACTCGACGCGCAGTTCGACGGCATCGACGGCCTTACCCTGGTGCCCGGCGGCGGTCTGATCATTTCCGATAGGGGCAATAATCGCGTCCGCTATGTCGCGCCCGCCTCGATCACCCTGACCAACGACAGCGGGCAAACCGCTTTCTATCTGCCGTGGGTCGGTGCGCTAAGCGGTGATCTCACCATCGTCAACAACTCGAACTTGACGGTCGTGAACATGGCTTCTCTTACGAGTGTCAGCGGTGGGTTATCCATCACGAACAACGCCGCAGCAGTCGTCATTAACATGAGTTCGCTCACCACCGTCAGCGGCGGTCTCGACATCAGCGGGAACATCTCAGCGGGCTATCTCGATCTCGGCTCACTCACGAACGCCGGAGGCGTTATCAACATGGCCGCAAACACGGCCGCAGGCAGCCTTGATCTCAGTTCGCTCATTTCCGCTGGTGATATCACCATCACGAGCAACACGTCGGCAACCGTCATCAACATGAGTTCGCTCACCACCGTCAGCGGCAGTCTCGACATCAGCGGGAACATCTCAGCGGGCGATCTTGATCTCGGCTCACTCACGAACGCCGGAGGCGCGATCAACATGGCCGCAAACACGGCCGCAGGCAGCCTTGATCTCGGTTCGCTGATTTCCGCAGGAGAAGTCACCATCACGGGCAACACGTCGGCAACCGTCATCAACATGAGTTCACTCACCACCGTCAGCGGCGATCTCGACATCAGCGGGAACACGTCTGCGAATGCCATTGATATGAGTTCACTCACGACGGTGAGCGGGGATCTGACGATTGCGTCCAACGCTCCCAACGCCAACGTCAACCTGAACAGCCTGACCAACTATGGCTGCGGCAGCAACGCGGTGACGATGACCCTGGACGGCGGCACCTTTGCGGTGACCAACGGATTGACCCTTTGCACCAACGCCACACTCGCCGGCTCCAGCACGGTGGCCGGCAGCATCACCAACCACGGCACCATCAAGCCGGGCAGGTCGCCCGGCCGGCTGAACATCACCGGCCGCCTCGTCCTGGGCAGCAGCGCCGCCCTGCGCCACGAAATTGGCGGCCCCGCGCCAAACCAGTTCGATTTCGTCAACGTGGCCGGTCCCGTCACGCTCGGCGGCACGCTCGCGGTCAGTCTCATCAATAATTTCCCCAGCGTCATGATCAACGGCGCGAGTTTCACCGTCCTCACCGCCGGCAGTCCGATCACCGGCGCGTTTGCCAATGTCGCCAGCGGCGGCACCCTCACCACCACCGACGGCTACGCCCGCTTCACCGTGCTTTACGCGGGCGAGACTACCGTGCGGTTGACCGGCCTGGTGATCGTGGACACCGACAGCGACGGCCTGCCCGACTGGTGGGAAGACCAGTTCAGCCTCAGCAAAACCAACGCCGCCGACGCCGCGCCCGACCTCGACGGCGATGGCGCGTCCAACGCCAGTGAATTCCGCGCTGGCACACAGCCCAACAACGCCGCGTCCGTGTTCCGCATCGTCTCCGTCCAGCGGGAAACTAACAGTGTGCGGCTGACGTGGAGCACGGTCGGTGGCAAGAGCTACCGCGTCCAGACCAACAGCCGTGTGAGCGACCCCTTCGCCGATCTCAGTCCGCTGATCACCGTGCCTGGCACCGGCGAGGCCACGACGAACATTGTGGACGCCGGCGCCGCGACCAACGCCCACGCCCGCAACTACCGCGTTCGTCTCGGACCGTAGGGCGCGGCTTCACGCCGTCGCCAGATTATCTTCCAACACTTTGGATTTGCCCGACGGCGGCTCAGCTTCAGTCGCAGTCGGCGCGGTGTCCCAGACTTTGATCGGTTCGTAAAAAGTATTCCGTTGCACCGGCGTGCGCCGAGTTTCGCGGATGGCTTTCACCATCTCCATTTCCGTCTGCAACTGCGGCGAGGTCGCGCCGGCCATGTGGAAGATGTGTTCCTCGAGGATCGTCCCATGCAGATCGTCCGCACCGTAGCTCAACGCCACTTGCGCCAGCTTCAGCCCCAGGCCCACCCAGTAGGCGGTGATGTGATCGAAGTTGTCGAGGTAGATACGGCTCACGGCAATGGTGCGCAATGCGTCGAAGCCCGTGGGCGGGGTCTTCACCGGGATGTCGTTGTTCTCCGGCTGATAGGGCAGGGGAACGAAGCCGGTGAAGCCGCGCGTCTCGTCCTGCAACCCGCGCAATTGCCGCAGATGATCCACGCGGTCGGCGAGCGATTCGACGTGGCCGAACAGCATCGTGCAGGTGCTGCGTCCGCCGAGCTTGTGCCACGTGCGATGGACGTCCAGATATTCCTCGGCGGATTCCTTGCCCCTGGCGATGGCGCTGCGAACTTCCTTGCGGAAAATTTCCGCGCCACCACCGGTGAGGGATTCGAGTCCGGCGTCCTTCAACCCGCGCAAGGTTTGCTCGACAGATTTCTTCGCCAGCCAGCCGAGGTGCAGGATTTCAATGGCGGTGAAACACTTGAGTTGTAGCCGCTGGGTAGGGCGCGTCACTCCGTGCGCGCCGCAGTTGTGGTCTTGGGACGACGGCGCGCACGGAGTGACGCGCCCTACCATTTCATCGTTGAGTGCGCTCAACGCTTTGAGCATGTCCGTGTAGTAACTGAACGGCAGCGCTGGGTGCAATCCGCCGACGATGTGCAATTCCGTGATGCCGAGCTTCAACGCCTCACGCGCCTTCTCGACCATTTGCGGGATGGTCAGCTCGAAGCCGTCCGCGTCGCGCTTCTTGCGCGCGAACGAGCAGAACTGGCAGGAGAGGATGCAGTAGTTCGAGTAGTTGATGTAGCGATTGATGATATAGCTGGCGCGATTGCCGACCTTCTTCTGACGCGCGAGGTCGGCGATCGCGCCGAGCGCATTCAAATCTTTGGATTCAAACAACCGCAGCGCGTCGGCTTCGGAAATGCGTTCGCCAGCGGCAACCTTCTCGTAAAGGTCGCGCAAGGGACTGTGGTGGACAAAGAAATTCATCGTACGATCCTGAATCCCGGAAAGACAACCTCAACCGCCGTGCAGATCAAGAACACGATGCTGATGAGTGCGTTCATTCGGAAGAATGCGACATTAAGCCATTTCAGGTTGCGCTTGTGAGCCAGCCAATGCTCCAGCAACAGACAGGCTAGAATCATCAGTAATCCCACCAGGTAAGCCAGCCGGAATCTCGCAAGCAGTCCAAACGCAAACAGCAACGCCCACATGGCCAGGTGAGAAAGAAAAGCCAGACCCAAGGCGTTCTTGATCCCGTATCGCACCACCAATGAATGCAGGCCGTGCTCACGATCAAACTCATAGTCCTGGGTTGCGTAAATGATGTCGAAGCCGATCAGCCAAAAGACCACTGCCAGCGCCAGGACAATGGGAAGAACGTGCAAACTGTTCCGCACCGCCAGCCACGCGCCGATCGGCGCCAACGCGAGCGCCACGCCGAGATACACATGGGTGTAGGCGGTGAACCGCTTGGTCAGTGAGTAAAAGCAGATGATCAACAGCGCCACGGGTGAAAGATAAAAACACACCGGGTTGATAAACCAACTCACAGCGATTAACCCGCCTCCACTCAACAAGCAGAGCGCGATCGCGCCTGGCAGCGGAATGCTGCCTGCCGGCAGATGCCTCATGGAGGTCCGTGGATTTACCGCATCGAACTTGCGATCCACAATCCGATTGAACGCCATGGCGCAAGTCCTGGCGCAGACGAGAGCCGCCATGATCAGGCCAAACAGCCGCCAGCCCGGCCATCCGCGATTCTCTCTCGCAGCCACCAGCATTGAGGCCAGCGCAAATGGCATCGCGAAGACCGTGTGTGACAGCTTTACGAACTCAGCCCATTTGAGAGCCGTCCGAATCATTACTCCCGCTCCTCCTGCCAGCGCGGAGTGATGCTGTGCGCCACGCCCAGATGATCCAGCACACGTCCGACAACGGTGTTCACGAGATCATTGATCGTGCTCGCTCCGGCATAGAAGTAGGGGTTGGCAGGGAGGAGAATGGCCCCAGCCATCAGAAGCAGCTCCATGTTCTTCACGTGAACGAGACTCAACGGCGTTTCGCGCGGAACGAGGATCAGTTTTTTCCGTTCCTTGAGCATCACGTCAGCGCCGCGCAAAAGAACATCCTCGGCGAAGCCATGCGCGATGCGGCCCATCGTTCCAACCGTGCATGGAATCACGACCATTGCGTCGAACGCATTGGAACCACTGGCGAAGGGAGCGTTCATGCTCTTCACATTGTGGCTGACAACTCCCTCCTTAATCCGCAACCCGCCGGGCAGCTCGTCGCGAATCACTTGCTGGGCGTAATTGCTCGTGACCAGGTGGATCTCATGCACCACAGGATCAAGGCAATCGAGAAGGCGTTGGGCGTAGGTGACCCCGCTCGCTCCCGTGATGGCGATGACAATTCTCAATGGTTGAAATCGATCTGGCTGGTGCCGGACTCAAGCGGCGAGTCAAACCCGGCTTTCGAATCCCATCCGCACAAATCGCGTCACGATCCTACGGCTGCTTCTCGCCAGGAAGGAAGAGATTGTTTTCCACTCCACGCACACCGGGGATGGTCTAGACAAGTTTTGTCGCTTGTTGACGCTGCTCCTCAGAGTCCACCACGCCATCCAGCATCACAGTGCCTTGAAATGTGTTCACAAGAATCTTGAACTTTTTCAACATGGGATCTGCCGAGAACAATCGTGAAACTCGAGCTTCAACTGTAGGGCTGTCGGGCACGGGCTTGGGTTCCATCACCACGATCGGGTCTGTGGCGCATCCGGCGAAAAACGACGAACCCACCAAAAGCATTGTTGAAAGTGAACAAACGAGAGTCTTTTTCATGTATCGATAGTCTGAATCTGCCCAAACTCACCGGCTTTCGTCAATAAGCCGATCATGTCCCTGATCCCACGGCTATCCTCCGGAGTTACGCGTGGCTTGGGGTATGTGCATCAAGTCATCTGTCTTCAATCTTGCTCTTCATTCCTTCTCAGCACCTTCCAGGCGAGTTCAAGGAACGTACAAGAATTCATCCAGGTTTAGCAGCATCCACGCGAAAGTTTTCGAGCGATTGGGATCACCTTCAAGGTAGTTTAAGGACTTCGCCCGCTCTGATTCACTCGGTGGGCGTCCCAGCGCAATCTTGAACCCATGATTCACAATGCTGTTCACGTCACCAATCGAAGAGCGCCGGAGCCGTTCGCCAAAGCCGGCCGAAGCTTCATCCGTGAATGCGTTGTTCATCATGAACAAGGCTTGCGATGCCGTGACTGTCTGATTGCGGCGGGGACACACAGCCCGGCCATCGTCTGCGTCGAACGTCTGCAAATAATCTGGCATGGCGTCGGCAAACGATCGGTAGCCGCGTGACATGTAGGCGGCGCGGCGGTTCGCTCCTGGATCAGGCTTGTCGCCGTCAAACGATTTTCCGCCGAGTGTCAGATCGAGTTCGGCCGACGTCGTAAGCATGGCGTCGCGGATCACTTCGGCTTCCAGTCGGTGCAATGGAAATTTCCAAAGCATGGAGTTGTTCGGATCGATGTGATGATTGGCGGTCTCCAACCCGGGCGGAGCGGACGAAGCGCGCCGATACGTCTGCGAAGTGACGATAATTCTGTGCAGTTCCTTCATGCTGTAGTTTTGCGACATGAACTCCGAAGCCAGCCAGTCGAGAAGCTTCGGATGAGCGGGCTTGCCGCCCAACGCTCCGAAGTCACCGGACAACTCATGAAGCCCCGCTCCGAAATGCCATTGCCAGATCCGATTTGCCGCCACACGCGCAAAGAGTGGATTCTCCGGCGCGGTGAGCCAGTCCACAAAGGTCTCGCGACGCCCCTCACGAAACTCGACCTTGTCGGGCGCGAATGGAAATCCGGGTGTCACTGGCTGGCTCTTCTTGGGTCGCGCTGGATCGCCGGTGATCAATACATAATTGGTTTCAGAAGCGCGCTTGGCGTCCTCGGCCACGGACCAGAACACCGGCAATGACTCCGGCTGTTTCAGCGCGGCGAGCTGCTTGAGGAATTCATCGTAACGCTTGATCTCCCCGGGAGTCATCACCGCCTTGAGCTTCGGCGGGTCGATACGGAGGATGGGGTAATAATCCACGTAAAGTTTCTGCTCCTCTGGCGTTCGCTCCTTCTCCGGCTTTCGAATCGCCGCTTGGACCTCCTTCGTCATCATCGACAATCGATCTTCGTAGAGGCGCGTATGATGGGGTTCGATGAAAGCGCGCATCGCTTCGACCAGGACTTTTGATCTCGCCTCGTATTCCTCGACTTTACGACCTTGCGCGAAGATTTGCCCGGGCGTCGTCAGATCAATGCGCCGCAGTACCAGCGGATCAAACAGCGCCTTCATCGAGTAAAAATCCGTCTGCTTGATCGGGTCGTAAAAGTGATCATGGCACTTGGCGCACCCAACTGTCATTCCCAGAAACGCGCTGGAAATGGTCTCGACCGCTGAAAGTGCGAGCTGTTGATCACCATCGCCGGGTGAGGTGGCGCCTCGAGCCAGAAAGCCGAGCGCGAATAAATCCTCCGGCCTCGATTCGACGGTCGAGAGATGGCCGAGCGCGGAGATGATGCGCCGTTTAGCAGCCCGGTTGCCCAGGATTTGAGCACGGGCAAATTCATCGTAAGGCAAATCGTGATTCAGAGCATCGATCACCCAGTCGCGCCAATAATGAATGCCCGCCGCAGCGGGCATGTTCTCATCCAGATCCGCGTAACGCAGCACATCAAGCCAATGACGACCGTAACGAACACCGTGTTGTTCCGAAGCCAGAAGTCGATCCACCACTTTTTCGAATGCATCAGCCGACTCATCCGCGAGAAAGGCGTCCTGTTCTTCCACGGTTGGAGGAAGTCCCACGAGATCGAGCGCCACCCGGCGCAGCAGGGCGAGTTTGCCCGCCGGGCCAGCGGGCGACAAACCCTTCGCCCGGCACGCTTCAGCGATGAAGGAGTCGATCGGATTTGAAGAATCGGCGAATCCCTGCGGCACGGATGGCCGGACAATGGGTTTCAGTGACCACAGTTCCTCCTTCGAGATCCGGTCTCTTGCGGCTAAGGAGGATCCGCAGAGCATGTAAAAGCTCGTAAGGACGAGGCCGGCTGCAATTGCGAATGGACCTTGATCATACCGGGTGCCAGGTCCAGGCGATGGTCCCAATGACTGAATTTTGTTCCACATCATCTTTAACAGACCACACCACAATGGCACTGCCCCCGCAAGCGTGAGTTGGTTTCTTTTCCGTGCGGTCGTTGAAGGGTTAAATCGCGAGGAACGGCACAGACAAAAATGCGTCCTGAAGCACGTCGCGTTGTATCGGGCTTAATTTGGCTTCGATGCGGAGATGCTTGACGCTGTCCCTGAGACTCACGAAATCCGCCTCGCATTCCACCAGGATCTTCTCGTGGTGCAGGTGAGCCTCCGGATTGGGATGATCGCGACGACTCGCGGCACCGAGCTTCACTTCACGCCGGCAACGACGCAGAGTGGCGAGCAGCGTTCGCTCGCGTTCATCAAGATTCGGGAACAGGAAATGAACGCAAAGCCGGTCAAATTCCTGATCGTAAACGCTGCCGTAGTTCTCCGCCATCAGCCCCGGCAATCCCGGGGTGCAATGGGAAAGCATTGTCTTGGCGTAACGTTCGGCAGATTCCACCAACTGCTCCTTTAGTCCCTCACTATTCATGATGTTTTCGAGCAGCATACCCACACACACATCGCCGTGTAAATATCCTTTCTGCTCAGCGGCTCTTCAAGCGGTGCATCCGTGCATTGCAACAACTCCACACCTCTTGCCGTGCACTGAACCGCGTTTGTGTCAGAAGCCCAATACCACCGGGATAGGAGTCTGGCGCTCAGGAGGCAGCGTCAGGTTGCACTTGTGTGTGCGCTGATACACTCGTTGTGTCTGCATGCTGCAAATGGTATTGATTTGCCATGCGCCCCGCCGATCTCAGTCCGCACAGGATGTCTCCATCTCGCGGAACAGTTGCCAACGATCTCCGAGCGTTCACCTTGATTGAATTGCTCGTGGTGATCGCAATCATCGCGCTGCTGGCGGCGTTGCTCGTGCCAACGTTGGCCGGTGCCAAGGAACGTGGGCGACGCGCGGTGTGTCTGAACAATCTCCGCCAATTCAGCCTCGGCCTGCACCTCTATAGTCTGGATCAAAATGACCGGCTTCCACCGGGATATTCTGAAGCGGATGAACGGCGGCTGGTTTCAGCTGCTGCCAGCGGAAGCGTTCAATTGCCGGAAGTCGATGAACACATACCGATCATGGCCCGGAGCGTGCGCACCAATTTGTTGCAAGCTGCTGGAGGGAACGAAAAGATTCTGAACTGTCCCGGACTGGGTAAACCGTTCACCAATCCGGGTGGCTACTACTACGCGGGATACGGGGTCGTCCTCGGCTACAATTATCTGGGCGGACACGAAGGCACTCCTTGGGAGACCACCAGCGTGATCACGGAAAAGTGGATCTCCCCGCGCAAACTTTCCGATGACCCCAGGCTCGTGCTCTTGACCGATCTGAATGACTGGTCGATTACGGAATGGCTGACCTTTGTTCCGCACGCGGCCAACGGGCCGAAAATGAAGCAGGGGGATTCGCGATTGCGCACCGAGCTGGGCGGCGACGCCATGAAATCCTTGAACCCGATGCGATTCGGCGCGGCGGGCGGCAACGTGGCCTGGCTGGACGGTTCGGCCCGGTGGAAAAAGGCTTCTGAAATGAAACTCTACCGAGGCTCGCGCCTCTGGGGCGACGATGGCGCGCTTGCCATTTGGTAAGTCGATAGTGTGGAGAGTGGCTCTTCATTTTCTCTCATCTCTTTGAATCGTGTTGGAACCCCGGTAGCCGTTTGAAGGCCTGTCGCGATCTTCGCCAGGCGACAAGAGGGGAAATGTTTTTAACGTTGAGGTAAGGGTTCGGCGGGCAAGTGAAAATCAGACATTGAGAGTATTGACTGACCTCTTCCCCTTCTCTTCATGGAAACGACTTCGCGAAACCGCTTGATTCGTTGAGCATCTCGCATTACGCAAGCATGCATAGGGTAAAGCAACTTCAGGAATGCCCCGTTCCTTCTTGAACGTGCTTTCCCTCATGCTGTGCCAAAGCAGTTCCGGATCCTGGGTTTGTTTGAAAGCCTCCTCGTGGGGTTCTCGGTGCTGGCTCAGTCCCCAAGCCCCCCTTCGCTCTCCGTTGAATCGGACACACCCGGAAAAGTCAGGTTTTCGTGGCGACAATCGATGGACAATTACATGTTGGAGGAGAGTGATGAACTCGGTGGCTCTCCCTGGCGTCCCGTGCTGCAGTTGCCGAACTCCGAGGGAAACCGTTTCGTGACGACGATTGGCCTGAGTGCTTCGAGCCGCTTTTACCGTCTGCGTTCCTTGCCGCAGTCCGCACTTGCGACCATCCGCGAAACCTCTCCGATCGAAGCTGCCGAAGACGTCTCAGTGAACCGCGAAACCCGGATCTATTTCACCGCCCCCCTGGCTGCCGATGCTAAAATCGCTGGCGACCACTTTTATGCCGAAGCGGGCGGCCGCCGCCGCCTCTCACGTGTCGAACTGTCAAGCGACCGGCTCAGAGCGAGTCTTTTCCATCTGGAACCGATGCCGGGCAGCACGCATGTGGAAGTCGTCTTCGACGCGACCGGCCTTCGTGATGAAGCCGGTCGCGAGGTGGACGCGGACGGCGATGGAGTGCCGGGTGGCGTTTTTCGTTTGTCATTTGAATCCTCTAATCTCACTCCGATTTTCGGCACGGCGGTGATCGGCCAAGTATTCGCTGCAGAACCTGTGGCTGATCCGCAAAACCCAGGAAAATTCACCCACCGCCCGCTCAAGAATGTCGCCATCACCGTGGACGGAGAGGCAGAGACGACGCGAACGACGACAGACGCCGAAGGCCGCTTTGTTCTCCTGCCCTCACCCGTCGGCCGCTTTCTCGTGAACGTGGATGGCCGCTCGGCCGAAGGCAGCGAGTGGCCGAACGGCGGCTACTATCCGATGATTGGTCAGGCCTGGAACACCCTCGCTGGGCGCACAGATAATCTCGCCGGCGGCACCGGCAACATCTTCCTGCCGCTAGTCAAGCAAGGTACTCTCAAGGAAACGAGCCCGCTTCAGGACACGGTCCTGTCCTTGCCTGACGAGTTGATCGGAAGAAATCCCGCCTTGCAAGGCGTCGCTCTTACCCTTCCGGCGAACTCGTTGTTCAGCGATAACGGAACACGCGGGGGGCGAGTTGGCATCGCACTGGTGCCGCCAGATCTTCAAAAGTGGACCCCATTGTTAAGACCACGAGGCGCGAATTTTAAGCTAGTCTTTTTCGAGGTCGGCTCTGTTTGTTTTCTGCGTTGGTTTTCTCGCGCCTCAATTCATTTGGAAAGAGAGAGCGACCGGTCAAACAACCCAGCCGCCC
>SIBF01000037.1 GCA_009695275.1 Pedosphaera sp.
CACCAACTCCGTACCGGAATGACCCCAAACTGTAACCGAAAGACAACGCATGAAAACCATCAAGCGCGACGCCGACGGCCTCGCACACACAGAATACTGCACCGAGACATCTGACCGCGGAATCGACATCCGCGTCCGGCACATTCTCTATGAACTCAGCCCCGAGCGCATCGCCGACGGTCCGGCACTCGGCCAAACCCTGCTGGACTTGCGCTCGAAGCAATGGTTCACCGCAGACATTCAATGCGACCTCACAAACGTCGTCACCGCCCGCTGGCTGGCAAAGGACCGAGGCTGGATTTGAGCCAGCAGCGCACGAACTAAGTTAGACCCGGCGCAGCCAATGCCGGTCGTGCCTGGCCGCGTGTAGCACAGCAGCAACGACCACGAGTCTTTCTTCCACGATGGCTTCGTAAATCACCCGGTAGGGAAAGCGTTCCGGGCAGCGCCAGCGGATGTCTTTGCGCGGATGACGGCGGCAGTTTAGAAGTGGATTCAGAGCCAGCGCATCGAATACCCGCAGCACTTCCTCCGTGAACTCGCTGCCCAGGCCCGCGCGCTGCGTGTCATACCAGGCGGCGGCTTCCTTTACATCATCTCCCGCCTCGGGCCGCACGACCACGCGCCAGTTCATGTTTGCGAACGGGCGCGCAGACGAGCCTTCATTTCCTCCAATGGCACGGATGAATCCGGGGCGGCGTGGTGAGCAGCCATGCGCGATTCAACCAACGCCATGTGCTCCTCCGGCAGCGAAGCATCGTCCAGTTCAAGCGCCCGGCGGATGAGAAGCTGCCGCTGCTCAAAGGTCAGCACGGATAGTTCATCAAGCACTTGGGCAAAGCTCATGGCCGAATCTTATCCGGCAGGTCGGGAATTTCAACACCAGAGGCGGCCTCGTTCATCAGAGCAAAAGTGATTTCGCGACTTGCCCCTGTGACAACCGCGCCATTCGTGACAATCGAGAGCCTTTCCGCTGTTCGGTCGTCACGGTTGACGCGGTTGTCACTGGCTCCTTTTGCAAAACTCACATTTTGAGAGAGAAGAAAGACTTCATTTTTGGTTTCCCCCTCCGTGACAACCGCGCCATTCGTGACAATCGCTCTCGATTCCGCCGAGGACTGACACCCTCCTTTTGACGACTCTCTCTCCGCCCTCAACCGGTCTTCCAGGGTTCATTTCGCTCCTCAGTCCGCCCCGTCCGATCCCCAGGCTCTTTTTAATAGTGTGTCCACAAAAGCAGACGCGTCTTCGATCAGAGCCGGATCCCCATTTTCGAGACCGACTACCCATCCACCAACAACTTCCGGCCACAACTCTCCGTGCCGGATTCAGCCAATGGGATTCGTTCTGCAATCAATTGAAACAAATTTCGGCGCGCGGTTTCGGCGGCAGAGGGGACTGTCGGAATGCAGAACGGACTGCCGAACCACGTTGAACGATTGGAACGGATCAGCGAACCGTCAGAGTAACCGCTGTGCTCGTTACCGATCCAGCGCCGTTGCCGACCGTCACGGTGTAGCTTCCAGCATTTGCAACGGCCACAGAGGGCAGCGTCAATGTGCTGTCGGTGGCTCCAGCTACCGCTGCTCCGTTTCTTTTCCAAACGTATGTCAGAGGCGGGCTGCCTGTGGCAGAAATCGAGAAACTCGCCGTCTGCCCTTTGGCCACACTCGCACTTTTTGGCTGGATCGTTATCAATGGCCGAATCAGGACAACCAACACTGCGACGTCACTTGTCACGGTTCCAACGGAGTTGCTCACTGTGACGGTGTAACTTCCGGCATTGGCTTCTGACGGAGATTGAATTGTCAGCGTGTTGCTATTGGCTCCTTTCAGCACTGTACCGTTTCTCCTCCAAACATAGGTGAAGGGAGTGCTGCCAGCAGCGACGACGGATAACGCGGCAGAGAGCACCCGTCCTTTGATCACTGTCAAATCCTTTGGTTGAGTCACGATCGAAGGTGCAACCCTCACATGTAGGACTGCGGAACCGCTCGTCACAGTCCCAGCGAAGTTGCTGACCGTAACGGTGTAACTTCCCGCATCTGCCTCCGACACCCGAGTGATTGTAAGCGTACTGCCATTGGCCCCAGTCAATACGGTGCCATTCTTCTTCCACTCGTAGGTCAGCGGCGCGGTGCCAGAGGCATCCGCTGAAAACGTTCCAGACTGACCAAGAAGCACGCTGAGGCTGCGTGGGTTGGCAGGTATCGAAGGCGGAACTAGGACATCAAGGATGGCGGTATTGCTTGCAACAGTGCCGGCAGCATTGCTCACTGCCACAGTGTAGTTTCCTGCATCTGATTCTGCTGCCTGACTAATTATCAAGCTGTTGGCAGATGCACTTTTAATGACTGTCCCGTTCTTTTTCCACACGTAATTCAGAGGCAGGCTGCCAGCCGCAACCACGAAAAGTGTCGCGTCTTGGTTCCTAACCGCACTCACGCTCTTCGGTTGAGTCGTTATCGCTGGCGGAACCAAGACATCAAGAACGGCGACTTGACTCGTGACTGCCCCTGCGGTGTTGCTCACCGTCACACTGTAACTCCCAGCATCCGCGACTGATACTTTGTCGAGCCTGAACGTGCTGCCAGTCAATCCAGCGAGCACAGTTCCATTTCGCTTCCAGACATAGCTGAACGGCGGCGTGCCTTTGGCGATGACAGAGAACGCTGCGGATTGCCCAATGACGACTCTCTGACTTCGTGGTGGAGAAACGAAACCTGGGGGCTCTACAATCGCATCGACATCTCTCACTCTGTAAAATCGGTTTCCCTTGCCAGAAATCGAAAACGGATCGTCGAAGACTAGCAGCCGTTCCGCTGTTGTTGACGCTCCGATTGCGGCCCAGCTCATCAAGTCTGTAGAGGTTTCAATCGAATACCGATGGCCGCGCATCACGTGAGCAGCAATCTCGATTGTGCCGTCCAATCGTTGCTTGGCGTTCATCAGATGCCATGCGACGGGAATGTTGAGCCCCTTGCTGAGAAATAGGTACACATCCTCTTCTCTCAAGCCTAACACAGCATTGTTGAACGTCACATCTGGTAGTGACCCCGATATTATCGAGCCGTTTTCAATGGAAGGAAGCAGGTCACGAATTGGCATCCCGCCGTTCAATGCCGAACCTAAACTGACCTGGAGTGGTTCCGGACTGTTGGTTATCTGAGTCAGTTTCACCACCGCGTTCAAAGAGGCTCGAAGTTCTGAAAGCGTAGTTCGGAATTTCGCCTCATCCGCTGCGGTGTCTTTGTCGTAATTGAAGAGGCGAACAACATTCGTCGGTCTGGCGCGGATGAAATCTGAAGCCACTTCATAACTGCTCACAGCTTGCGCGAAAGCATTCCTGGCGCGCGGCAGATCATCCGTGTTGGCGAACTTCAGCAATGCAGGGAACTGTTTGAGCATCCTGTCCACCGTCAACTCATCACGAACCTCCATGTCATAGAGTGCATCAAGCGGGACATTGAGATTGTAGCTCTTGAACGTGAAGAGCAGGAACTCGGCGGCATGGAGAACGGCTTCCATCAGCCGGATGTCCCCGTAATCGATCACGACTGCGGCGACACTGGTTTCGTTGCTGCTCAAACTCAGGAGAAAATCTCGGCTCCCTACCTTGGCAAGATTCGCCGTGGCCGCGCTGACTTCTGGCAGCAGGTTTGTTCGGAGAAGCGCGACCAGTTCGCCACTTCCAAGTCCGCTTGGAGGAACAAGGCGGCCTCTCCGATCCTTTGGCATAGTCGTCTTCCAGTTGTAGATGTCCCGGCCCTGCGTGCTCATTCCAAGCCGGTTCATCATGCCTTGAGCGGGCGCGTTTGACACCAAGTTCAAGAGCCTTGTCGCGGCCATCAGCGCGTTGGCAGTCTCTGAACTTGGTGCTTTGGTGATCGCCAAAGAGAATCGGTCATTGGCACCGGCGAGGTCTTTTGCGGAGAGCAAGAGTCTCCCTTGAAGAATCAGATTCTCGGCAGTCTGAGCGCTCGCAAGACAAGTGGACAGCGCTACCGCCAGGAGCAGGACGATGGCTGGTTTCATAATCCTCCAACTATTTGCGCCGCCCTTTTAGCGGCTTCGCCCGGAGCGAAGAGCGTGATCGTGCAGTCGTTTGTTCCATCTCGAAATTTTAGAGCCGCCACTGATGTCCCGGACAGTTGCAGAGTGGCATTCTTCAGGCGAACCCGATTTGTCCGAGAATGAGTTAAAGTCACTTCCTTGAGGTGGCACTTCCCCGCCTCGCCAAACGTGAGCGAAGTCGCTGATAGAATCGGCTCGGGCCGGTCGGCGGTTTCAAACCGCACAGTTCTAAATTCTACTGGCAGTTGGTTATTGCCAACCCATTTGTGCCTGCTCAATGCCGACAGGACTTTTTCCGCATCCGCCATCTTGTTGAATCGAACCGTCACGTTTTCTGCAACAAGTTGGGGGAGCAGTCCAATCTTGAAAAAGCCCTTTCGCTGATAGTCCTTGGAAACTGTTTCTGCGCGGACGCTCGCTGCTGGCTCTCGTTGATCGCCAAGAAAAATCGGGAAAGCAACACCTCTCCCCAAGAGTTGCGCAGCCGGGGTTGGCATTTGGGATAACATCCACAGCAGAGTGACCACTGCATGCCTTAAAACGAATGAGCGGCATCGGCAGAAGCGATTTGGACGCGGATTTCCAAATCGAGCCGAAATCCTCTTCCTGAAGTGCATATTCCAAGGATATTGGACTTCACATCGCTGAACAAGCTAAAGAGACTTGCTAACTATACTGAGCGCGGTCACAAACTGCGCTTTTGGCACCGTGACACTTGAGTTGTCAAGTAGCTCACAATCAATGGGAAGCGACCATTTTCGCTCGATTTCAAAAAGCGCAATCTATGGCCGCGCAGAGTATACATGCGCCAAGCATCCCTCGTCACCGCGAACGACTGCAACTTGTCTGGTGCCACCGCCTCCGTGGTGAAACCATTGATCGGCACGGTGCTGTTCACCAGTTGCAGCGCCCCCGGTCGTGCCTCGACCGTGACGTTGGGCCTTGGATGATATGATTTCAGAAACTTCAGCAGCACCACGCGCTCGATCCGGCACGATCCCTCGCTCATCACCAGGGCCTCGACGCCGCAAATCGTTTCATTTGCTTCCACGAAGACCCGGCTGCCGCAGGCCGTGAGACACATCCACGGATCAGACTGCTTGGCATGCGCAGGCTTTCCAGCCAGCAACTTGATCATCTTCACCAGGGCGAGGCGTTCGACGGTGAATTTCATAACAGGAATCTCGGCTACTGAGGATCAATCCGCCCTTTTTGCATAGAAGAAAATTTGCAACGCCAACCGCACAACCAAGCAGAACTCGGAAAAACCTACTTTTAGGATCTAAAAAAATCCGAAAAGTCAGGATTGCGGCTTTTGGAACCAAAAATTCTGTCGATCATACCCATCTCGTAGTTCGACCAGATCGCCTCGTCGAGCCCCCCCCCGCCCCCTTTTTTTCTCCGACACAATTCCGACACAGAAAGAGGGTAAATCTGTTCAGACACACTTTCGACACACCGTAGGTTTCTGACACACGCCGACACAGCAATTCATGTCACTCCTTGCCGCTTGATGCAAATACTGCGTTGCAATTACAGGTGTATCGTGTAGCATCTGATTGCAATGAATGACACACAGCTTGCATTGAATGACCCTACAGGCAAGGGTTTTAACTCTCATATTTTAGGTTCTAGCCCTACCTCTGGAGCCATTTTCGTGCGCCTGACTTTTTCCAGTTCTTGTCCGGAAAATTTCTTAGCCACGTTTTCGGGCCGAATGCTGATTCACAGGTGCGTGATACTTGATTGTATTATGAGGCGGGAACCCCCCTGCCCGAGAAGCCTCGTGCTCATTTCCTGATCCATCGGTGTCTTTTTGAAGCGCCTGTTTTGACTTGCAGACGAGCCACCGCATAGTTAGATATCCCCTTAGTAGTCAATCAGAGAGATGCTAAATTCTTAAGTGATAGCATGCAAAAACTTCAACCGAAGAGGGTGTCTTGAGCGGCCCTTTCCCTTCTCGCAGCAACTCTCCTTCCTCCGCTTCGTTCGTCCGGGTCAACGGAAAGATTCGCGCCCGAGACGTCCGTGTGATCAGCCCAGACGGTCAGCAGGTCGGCTGATCTCCCTTGCCGATGCATTGACCATGGCGCGCAATCATGGCGTGGATCTGGTCGAAATCGCACCCAACGCAACTCCCCCCGTATGCCGGGTCGTGGACTTCGGCAAGTATCGTTACGAGCAGTCGAAGAAGGACAAGGAGTCAAAAAAACACCAGCACGCCAACAAGGTTAAGGAAATCCAGCTCAGCCCTTCGATCGACCCTCATGATTTCGGCGTAAAGCTGAATCACGCCATCGATTTTCTCTGCGAAGACATGAAAGTGAAGATCACACTGCGCTTCAGAGGGCGCGAAATGGCGCACAAAGAATTCGGATTTCAACAGGTGGAAAAATTCATTGCGGCCACGGCGCCGCATGGTCATCCGGATGCGGCGACAAAACTGATCGGCAAGAGCATCAACGTGATGATCAGTCCGTTGCCACGCAACAAGCGCGCGAAGCATCCAAACGAGTCCTCGATAGTATCCGAAAAAGACGACGACTCGGCAAACACGCCGGGTGCCGTGCCCAAGCAGTCGAATTCACAGGATCAACTCCCACAAGCGAAGCGTGTGGTGCGGACCAATGCCGCAGATGCGCCTACTGACTTTGGTCAGAATCCTTTCTACAATCTCAACATCAAGACTGACGAAGAGGATGATTCGGATCGAGAGACAAGCGTTGGCGGAACCTAGCCCCTGATTCGTTTCCGGCAACAAGCCTCACGCTAAATAGATCACTGGATAAGCCCCTTTTTTCGCAGCATCGCCTCCATCGCCTTGTCCATTACGTGGTCCGCGAGTGGTTTTGTCACTTCATCCAGCGTCGTGTTTGCTGACTTTAACTTTTGAGGATCGCCGGCTTTTGTTCGCGGATCTTCAGTCCCCAGCACCGACTCCAATGCGTCAACGGCAGCTTCGATTTGCAACCGGTATTCAGGTTCCAGTTCAGACGAATAATCCGTCAACGCCTTGCGAGTGGCAGTCAATGTCTCCCCCGCCCTGATCTTCGCTTCAATCCATTGCCGGGCCTTCATGTCGTCAAAGGCGTTCTCAACCGATTCCTCAACCATCTTCTGCACGTCGGCGTCATTCACATCAACGGCGGACTTCATCTCCACAATCTTCTGAAGGCCCGTCTTCACGTCTCTCGCTAGCGCGTGCAGAATGCCGTTTGCGTCGATCTCGAACTGCACACCGACGCGCGGCACTCCCTTAGGCGCAGGTTCAAATTCGATCTCGAACCGGCCCAGGCTCCAGTTGTCCCGCGCGCGTTCGCGCTCCCCCTGCAGTACGTGGATGAGCATGCTCCTTTGATTGTCCACGGCGGTCGTAAACATCTCGCCGGCTTTGATGGGGATGGTCGAGTTGCGTGGAATGATCACGTTCATCAAGCCTCCGAAAGTCTCGATTCCCAGCGAGAGCGGTGTAACATCCAGGAGGAGCAAATTCTTGAACCCACCTGAAAGAATCTCCGCCTGGATCGCAGCGCCAAGCGCCACCGCCTCGTCCGGGTTTTGCGAAGTATTCAGCATCGGACCTTCAGGCACATGGTATTCCGTCCCCAGTCGGATGCTCCCCGCCGACGCCTCAAATTCCTCGCAATGGAAAATCTCCGAGACCATCTGCCGCACCAGGGGCATTCGAGTCTGACCTCCGACGAGAATCACTTGGTCGAGATCTTTCGCTTCGAGTCTGGCATCCGCCAGCGAGCGCAGACAGTGCTCACGCGTCCGCCCGATGATGTCGCACGTCAAATCCTCCAATTCCTTCCGTGTCATCCGATGACTGAAGCTGAAATTGGATGTGAGAAATGGCAACCCCACTTCAACCTCCATCTCGGTGGACAGTTTGATCTTCGTTTGCTCCGCGACCTCACGCAGACGCGACAGCAGTGCCAAATCCGTGCTAGCATCCGGCCCGCCGGCCGAAATAATCTGCTTCACCAGAAAATCCACCACTCGCCTATCCAGATCATCGCCACCTAATCGCGTGTTCCCGTTGGTTGATAAAACCTGGAAGACGCCTTCGTTGAGTTCGAGAATCGAGAGGTCAAATGTCCCCCCGCCCAGATCATAAACAGCCACCTTTGACTTTTCCTTTAGTCTATCCAGACCGTAAGCCAGCGCCGCTGCCGTGGGTTCATTGATGATTCGCTCGACACTCAGACCAGCAAGTTCTCCGGCCTTCTTTGTGGCGTTGCGTTGGGCGTCGTTGAAATAGGCTGGCACGGTTATCACCGCTCTTGACACCGGCTCACCCATGTAAGCCTCGGCGTCAGATTTGAGCTTCTTCAAAATTTCCGCTGAAACCTCCTCGGGCGTGTAAAACCGGCCATGAATCTCCACGGTCACGGGGCCTGCCCCTTCTCCGCACACCGGGAAAGTCACCAGCATCTCATCGCGTGCAATCTCCGCGCCACGCCGTCCCATGAACCGCTTGATCGAGTAAACCGTTTCCCCGGGCCGAATCACTCTCACTCGATTCGCCTTGTGGCCGACGACGGGGGACGCAGTGCCCCCGGGAAAATGGACCACCGACGGCGTCAGGCGATTGCCCTCAGCATCAGCGATGATGAAAGGTATTCCCGAGTCCACAGTCGCCACCAACGAGTTCGTCGTGCCCAAATCGATCCCTACAATCTTGCTCATAAAAAAATGCTGCCATGACACGGGAACCTTTCGCACGTCATTTCTGCGACACCATTGAGATTCTTCGCCTTGCACCGCGTTTCCTCGCAATCCCGCTGGCGTAAGTGCCCAAGTCCAGCTAAGAGACGAGCCATGTCTGTTGATCGGTTCCTATTCGAACGCACACTCCTCGATCAAGGTGTCACGAACATCGCAGGAGTAGATGAGGCGGGGCGGGGCCCCCTGGCCGGACCAGTCGTCGCCGCCACGGTCATTCTCCCCGCAAAATGGATTCGCTGCGGAATACCGGAGGAACTGCGTTCTCTCAACGATTCCAAGCAACTGACTCTGCGTCAGCGCGAAGGCTTCTTCGTAATCCTCACGACGTTGCGCGATGTTCGTTTTGCCTCGTCCATCATCAACTCTGAAGTGATTGACTTCATCAACATTCTCCAGGCGACCCACCGAGCGATGAATGAAGCACTCGCCCGGCTCAATCCAGCGCCAGCTCACGCGCTCGTCGACGGACTTCGCGTGCCGTCACTCCGTTTTCCACAGACGCCCATCGTTAAAGGCGACGCACTCAGTTACTCGATAGCCGCTGCAAGCGTCGTTGCCAAGGTCACACGAGATCGGCTGATGCACGCTTTCGATGCCCAGTACCCGCACTACGGTTTCGCCGAACACAAAGGCTATGGAACCCCTAAACACCTGGCGATGCTTGCAAAACACGGCCCGTGCCCGATCCATCGCCAAAGCTTCATGCCGGTGAAGCAGGCACAGTTGAAACTGCTCTGACAGATTGTTCCGTCAAAGCCAGTCCACCAGGCGACCAACTCAACGCCCTCCAGCCTCGATAAAATGCTCGCCGCACTCTGGCAAAAGTTGAAGCACCTGTGGACCCGGGATGACGAACCAACTCATCTCCGCCACGGACGTATCGGCGAGCAAGCCGCGAAGAAACACCTTCAGCGGTTGGGTATGAAATATCTGACGGCGAATTTCCGATCCAGGCGTGGTGAAATCGATCTCATTTTCCGGGAAGGTCAGATGCTCGTCTTCGTTGAGGTGAAAACACGATCATCCGAGAGTTGGACCCGACCGGCAGCGGCCGTGAACGTACGCAAACGCCGCCTGCTCTCACAAACAGCCCTCGATTACCTGCGCCTGATCAAGAACCCACAGGTCGCCATTCGCTTTGATGTGGTTGAAGTTCTGCTTTCGGATGGCAGGGTCAGTGAGGTGCGTCATCTGCCCAACACCTTTCAACTCGCTGCGCCTTACCGCTACGGCTGAACTTCTGTAACGTTTGGAAAAACAATGTTGATTCGTTGTTCTCCACCATTGCCGTAGTGGTGTAACGTCGTCCGCGCTGACAAATCACATCCTTGAGCTTTTCAGCTTACCGATTACGCTACACTCCATGCCGATCTACGAATTTCATTGTTCCGACTGTGATAAAGACAGCGAAGTGCTGGTCCGCTCAAGCGATTGGAAAGGCACGTCATGCCCGAAATGCGGCTCGACGAAGCTCCAAAAGAAACTTTCCGTCTTCGCATCCAGTTCTGCAGGTGGCGGGGATGATGGCCCCGCTTGCAGTGGAAAACCCAGCTCATGCGGCCGGTGCGGCACCGGAGTGCCGCATTCACACTGAAATCAGGGAAACGCCAGACTTCGAACGATGTCCAAAGATTTTGAACTTTGGAAGCTCCGCACTACGGAAGATTAGTGCGGCCCATCAAATAGCGATCGCACTCGCGTGCTGCTCCACGTCCTTCGTTAAACGCCCACACGACGAGACTCTGGCCGCGGCGACAGTCACCCGCCGCGAAGATTCCCGGGATGCTGGTTGCGTAATTGCCATAATCCGCCCTGGCATTGCTTCGAGGATCACGTTCGACACCGAGTTTTTCCAAAATCGGTTGCTCAGGCCCAAGAAAACCCATCGCGAGCAAGACGAGCTGTGCGGGGCGCACCTGCTCGGTACCGGCGACTTCTTTCGGGATGAATTGTCCCTTGTCGTTCTTTTCCCATTGAACTTGAACGGTGTGGACAGCCTTCACACGACCATCGGTGTCGCTCTCGAATTTCTTGGCGGTGGTGAGATAAACACGTGGGTCTGCGCCGAATTTTGCCGCCGCTTCTTCCTGGCCGTAATCCATGCGATAGACCTTCGGCCACTCCGGCCACGGATTGTCAGGCTGACGCTCCGCTGGCGGTTGCGGGAGAATTTCGACCTGCACCAGGCTCTTGCATCCGTGCCGCATCGAAGTTCCGACACAATCGGTGCCTGTGTCACCGCCTCCGATGACCATCACATCCCTGCCTTCGGCGGAAATGAAACCGCCCTCGCGTCGGCCATCCAACAATGCCTTGGTATTGCCGTGCAGAAACTCCATCGCAAAATGAACCCCCTTGAGGCTTCTTCCCTCAATGGGCAGGTCGCGAGGTTTCGTCGCGCCGAGGCAGAGCACAATTGCATCAAACTCGCTACGCAGCTTCTCAGCGGGATAATCCTTTCCCACCTCGGTGTCGGTAACGAAGTTGACGCCTTCCTTAGCCAGCATGTCGATGCGACGGAGGACAACCTCCTTCTTGTCGAGCTTCATGTTGGGAATCCCGTACATGAGCAACCCACCGACACGATCCGCGCGTTCGAACACGGTCACAGAATGCCCGGCCTTGTTCAGTTGCGCCGCAGCGCAGAGGCCCGCTGGTCCGGAACCGATCACCGCCACTTTCTTGCCGGTGCGAACCAACGGAGGTTCCGCGCTGATCCAACCTTCATCCCATCCCTTGTCTGCGATCGAGCACTCGATGTTCTTGATTGTGACCGGTGGCGAATTGATTCCCAACACGCACGATCCTTCGCATGGCGCGGGGCACACGCGACCGGTGAACTCTGGAAAATTGTTTGTCTTGTGCAGCCGCTCCAACGCCTCTTTCCAGAGGCCGCGATACACAAGATCATTCCACTCGGGAATAAGATTGTTGATCGGGCAACCGCTCGCCATTCCGCTCAGAAGCGTGCCGGTATGGCAAAATGGAACCCCGCAATCCATGCAGCGCGCGCCCTGGTCGCGGAGTTTCGCCTCGTCCATGTGAAGGTGAAACTCGTTCCAGTCGCGGATACGTTCCACCGCAGAGCGGTCGAGCGGCAGTTCGCGAAGATACTCGATGAATCCTGTGGGTTTTCCCATTTTAGCTACTTGGTTTTGAAATGTCGTGAAGTTGATCTGGAGACATTCGATCAACCGCCGCCGAGACGCGCGGCGTCCTTCGAGTTCTCCTCGAACGCCGCCATGATCGCATCATCACCGCTGAGGCCCTGCTCCTTCATCTTCTTCAAGGATTGAAGCACTCGCTTGTAATCCCTGGGCATCACCTTGATGAACTTCGGCAAAAACTGGCTCCAAGCTCCGAGGACTTCGGAGGCTTTCCGACTGCGGGTGTGATCAAGATGGCGTTGGACCATGGACTTGACCTCTTCGATCTCCTCCGCGTCCTCCAACCGTTCCAACGCGACCATTTGAAGATTGCATCGACCAGCGAAATCACCAGCTTCGTCGAGCACATAAGCCACGCCGCCGGACATTCCCGCCGCAAAATTGCGTCCTGCAGGACCGAGAACGACCACTTTGCCGCCGGTCATGTATTCGCAGCCATGGTCTCCCACGGACTCGACGACCGCATTTACGCCGCTGTTACGCACGCAGAAACGCTCGCCCGCCATTCCGCGGATATATGCTTCGCCGCTTGTGGCACCGTAGAGAGCCACGTTACCGGTGATGATGTTGTTCTCCGCAGCGAAGGTTGAACCCTCAGGGGGGAACACAATGATTTTTCCGCCAGACAGGCCTTTCCCAAGGTAATCATTCGAATCCCCCTCGAGCACCCAGGTCATCCCTTTCGGCATGAATGCTCCGAAGCTCTGCCCGGCTGATCCTTGGAAATGGATCTTGATTGTGTCTTCCGGCAGCCCTCCGACGCCGTACCTCAACGTTACCTCGCCACCGACAATTGTCCCGACGACTCGATTCACGTTCTTGATCGGCAGCTTGGCGCGCACTTGCTCCTTCCGCATCAGCGCCGGTTCACAAAGCTTGAGCAGCGTCGTGTTGTCCAAAGCTTTGTCGAGCCCGTGATCCTGCTGAATCTGGACATACCGGCCGACTTCGGGCCCAGCCTTGGGTTGATAAAGGATGCGCGAAAAATCCAACCCTCGAGCTTTCCAGTGCTCCACGGCTTTGCGCGGTTCGACCACATCTGTGCGACCAACCATCTCGTTGACCGTGCGGAAGCCAAGCTGGGCCATGAGTTCGCGGACTTCCATCGCGATGAATTTCATGAAATTGACCGCGTGCGCCGGGTCGCCGGTGAAATTCTTTCGCAGCCTCGGATCCTGCGTCGCCACACCCACAGGACATGTGTTGAGATGGCACACGCGCATCATGATGCAGCCCAGCGAGACAAGTGGAGCCGTGGCGAAACCAAACTCCTCCGCTCCCAGAAGGGCAGCCATGATCACATCGCGGCCAGTCTTCAATTGGCCGTCTGTCTCTACGGCGATGCGGGATCGAAGATTGTTCAGTACAAGCGTCTGATGTGTTTCAGCCAATCCGAGTTCCCACGGAATGCCGGCATGCTTGATTGATGTCTGGGGCGAAGCGCCGGTGCCACCGTCGAAGCCACTGATGAGAACGACGTCGGCGTGCGCTTTGGCCACTCCTGCCGCAATGGTGCCCACACCAACCTCCGAAACCAACTTCACACTGATACGCGCACGATGGTTCGAGTTCTTGAGGTCGTGAATCAGTTCAGCCAGATCCTCGATCGAATAGATGTCATGGTGAGGAGGCGGTGAAATCAGTCCGACACCGGGCGTTGAATGGCGCGTCTTGGCAATCCAGGGAAACACTTTTCCACCTGGCAATTGTCCGCCCTCGCCAGGCTTCGCTCCCTGGGCCATCTTGATCTGAAGCTCGCGTGCGTTCACCAGATAAAGGCTGGTGACACCAAACCGGCCAGACGCCACTTGCTTTATGGCCGAGTTCTTCGAGTCGCCGCGTTCATTGGTCCATGTATAGCGTTCCGGATCCTCGCCGCCTTCTCCGGTGTTGCTCTTGCCGCCAATCCGGTTCATCGCGATCGCCATCGCCTCGTGGGCTTCCTTGCTGATCGATCCGTAAGACATCGCACCCGTCTTGAAGCGTTTGATGATGGCATCGACTGATTCGACTTCCTCGATAGGGACCGGTTGCCGCGGCTTGAAATCCAGGAGGCCGCGCAACGTGAAGTGATTCTTGGTCTGATCGTTGACCAGGGCAGAATACTCTTTGAAGACCTTGTAGTTATCAGTGCGGCACGCGACCTGAAGTTTATGAACCGTCTGCGGACTGAATAAATGCGGCTCGCCATCGGCACGCCACTGGTACTGGCCGCCAACATCCAATGTGTGACCGTTCGTTTGACGATCAGGGAACGCGTGCTCGTGGCGGATGGAGACTTCTTTATGGATGACATCCAAGCCCACGCCCTCAACACGGGAGGCGGTCCAGGTGAAATACTTGTCCACCACGGAATGACTCAGGCCGATGGCTTCGAAAATCTGGGCGCCGCGGTAACTTTGGATCGTGGAGATGCCCATCTTGGAGATGACCTTCACCACACCTTTCACCGATGCTTTCACGAAATTCTTGCAGGCATCCTTATGCTTGATGCCTTTCAAAAGCCCCTGCCGGATCATATCGTCGATCGTCTCGAACGCCACATAAGGATTGATCGCGCCGCAACCGTATCCAATCAGCAATGAGAAGTGATGAACCTCACGCGGTTCGCCAGACTCAAGCACCAGTCCGACACGAGTCCGCGTCCCTTTCCGGATCAGATGATGATGCAGCCCGGCAACCGCAAGCAACGCGGGAACCGGTGCCATGTCCTTGTCGATACCACGGTCACTCAGGATCAAAATATTGACGCCGTCGGCAATGGCTCGATCCGCCTGCGCGAACAAACTGTCCAACGCTTTTTCGAGTTCGGACGGTCCCGCTGCCACCTTGTAGATGATCGGCAGCGTGGAAGATTTGAATTGCCCATGCGATACATGCTTGAGTTTCGCGAGTTCCTCGTTCGTCAGGATCGGGTAATACAATTCAATCAAATGCGCACTGGCAGGTTCCGGCTTGAGGAGGTTCCGTTCTGAACCAATCGTGGTTTCCGCCGAAGTGATGAGTTCCTCGCGGATGCAATCGATCGGCGGGTTCGTCACCTGTGCGAACAATTGTTTGAAGTAATTGTAAAGAAGCTGCGGCTTGTCGGAGAGCACCGCCAGTGGCGTGTCGGTTCCCATCGATCCCACCGCCTCGACTCCGTCGCGCGCCATGGGCGTCATGAGAATCCGCAAATCCTCGAACGTGTAACCGAACACCTGCTGACGCTGCAGCACAGTCTTGTGGTCCGGCTCCTGCAAAGAAGGCACGTCCGTGAGGTTCGCCAGCGGCAACATCTGTTCGTCGATCCACTTCCGGTAGGGTTGCCCGGTGACGATCTTTTGTTTGATCTCTTCGTCAGCGATGATTCGGCCTTGTGCGGTGTCCACGAGGAACATTCGCCCGGGCTGTAACCGCCCCTTTTGCAGTACGCGATCCGCCGGAACATCCAGCACGCCAAACTCGGATGCCATGATCACCAGATCATCCTTCGTGACATAGTAGCGAGATGGACGCAGTCCGTTGCGATCCAGTACGGCACCGATCTGAACACCGTCCGTGAAAGCAATCGAAGCAGGACCATCCCAGGGCTCCATTAAACATGAATGGTACTCGTAGAAAGCCTTCTTCTCATCATTCATGCTTTCGTGATTCGCCCACGGCTCCGGAATCATCATCATCACAGCATGTGGCAACGACCGTCCGGCCATCACGAGGAGTTCAAGGCAGTTGTCAAACATCGCCGAGTCACTGCCATCCGTATTGACGACAGGAATGATCTTCTTGATGTCGTCGCCAAACAACTCGCTCTCGAACATCGCCTGGCGCGCGTGCATCCAGTTGATGTTTCCACGGAGCGTATTGATCTCACCGTTGTGGGCCATGTAGCGGTAGGGATGGCTGCGATCCCAGCTCGGAAATGTATTCGTCGAGAAACGTGAGTGAACCAGTGCCAAGGCGCTGTCCATGGCAGGTTCACGCAAGTCAGGATAATACTCATCCACCTGCGCAGGAGTCAGCATGCCCTTGTAAATGAGTATCTTGCTCGAGAGGCTTGCCACGTAGAACCAGCGCTTCCCTTGCTCAACGGTGTATCTGAGGGATTGTTCGGCTCGCTTGCGGATCACGTACAACTTCCGCTCAAAGGCAGCCGAGTCCTTAAGGCCCGGATTTCGCCCGATAAACACCTGCCTCATGCAAGGCTCGGCGGCCTTGGCTGTGTTGCCCAATGTCGAGTTGTTCGTCGGAATGGTTCTCCAGCCGAGAATCGTCTGCCCTTCTTCTTCGGCGAATTTCTCGAAGATCTTTTCGCACCGGGCCCGTTCGGCTGCATCCGGCGGGAGGAACATCATGCCCACTCCGTAGTGCCCGAGTTCCGGAAGCTTGACGCCCGCGATAGGCGCGACTTTCTGCAAGAAGCCGTGCGGCATTTGAATCAGAATTCCCGCTCCGTCGCCTGTGTTCGCTTCACAGCCACAGGCACCCCGATGATCAAGGTTGACGAGAATCTGGAGGCCCTGACGGATGATCTCGTGGGATTTCCTTCCCTTGATGTTGGCCACGAAGCCCACGCCACAGGCGTCGTGCTCAAACTGCGGATCATAAAGCCCCTGTTTCGGAGGAAGCCCGATCCAGTTCTCGCCGTGAGCATTCTGCTCTTTGTTACTGCTGTTCATCTCGTTGCTTGGAATCGTTTGTGCCAGACCAATCTTTCAAGGTTGTACTCAACCTCAACGACTACGCAATACTGCATCGCTAAAACCAGAATGCCTTTCGCCGTCAGCCCTGACCGCCGCGATGGGGTGGACCACGACGAAGACATGCTTCGGGGCGATTTGCATACCACGTGTGGCGCGCGACACAAGAGCTATTTGCAAACAGACGCTCTTCCAGTCATTCTTCCGGCGGCATGACCCCGGAAACCTGTCCAAATTGTGGTGCGGATGTCCCGACTCGCGCCCGTGCCTGCCCGGAATGCGGCGCCGACGAAAAAACTGGCTGGTCAGATGACGCCAAGTATCAGTCGATGGGAATCCCGACCGAATCATTCGACTACGACGAATTCGTCCAAGAGGAGTTCGGCGAAAGGAGGAGCAGCACCCACCGCTCGAAAAAAAAGCGATTCTGGCAAATCGTGGCGGCGGTCCTCTTCGTCGGGATCATCTATTACCTGGTTCGCGGCTGGTGGCGCTGACGTGAAAGTGAACAGATGCCTTCACTGTTCCGCCTCGACGCAACCCAAGGTAGCCCGCTAGCATGACGTCAGAAATTATGGCAAAACCGATTCGTCCGCTCGTTGGCATCATCATGGGTAGTCAGTCGGATTGGGAGACGATGCAGCACGCCGCCGATCAACTCACCGCACTCAAAGTTCCGTTCGAGTCCCAAGTCGTGTCTGCTCATCGGACGCCAGATTTGCTTTTCGAGTATGCGGCCGGCGCAGCGACTCGTGGAATTGAAGTGATCATTGCCGGAGCGGGAGGCGCCGCGCATTTGCCGGGCATGTGTGCCTCGAAAACCTGCCTGCCGGTCCTCGGCGTACCTGTGGAATCAAAGGTACTTCATGGAATGGACTCCTTGCTTTCCATCGTTCAAATGCCCGGAGGGATTCCAGTCGGGACGCTTGCCATCGGCAAAGCCGGAGCCATCAACGCCGCCTTGCTGGCTGTCGCCATCCTCGGAAACAAGCACCGGAGATTCCGGCGTGCTTACGAGCAATTCAGGACAGCCCAAACAAAAAGCGTTCTCGCGAACCGGAGTGTAAACTCAGCAAAATGCCGCTAAAGGTCCGCGCAAAAATAAGTTCCGACTATGAAGGCGGAGTTATAACACTATAGGTACGGATTGAGTCGGTGTTTGTCTCTGGTGGATGTCTTCGCTCTGAGTATTAATGGCATCTCGCACGATGTTTATTCCTTCAATTCCCCATCAGTGACAATGTTAGAATAACGATCTAGGTGATCTCAAGAGGTGGTATTTTGACATTATGAGAACCGTCCACTTCGTTCTCCAGCCCTTGCTGGACCGCTTCCAACGCTTGCGTGCCGTGACCATGCCGGAGATGAAAGCGGCCTTGGGAACCCGTGTCGATATGACGGTCATTCGCAAACTGGGCCCCCTGGGTTACTTGACCAGCTATTCCCACCGGGGTGGCTACCACACCCTGCCATAGATTCCCCGATTTGATGCGCAAGGGATTTGGCTGGCCCGTGGAGCTTGGTTCCCGGCACGGCACACTCTTGCAGGCCGCAGAAGCGGCCGTGCAGGAGGTGCCGGCAGGGTATCTGGCCAGCGAGTTGGAAGCGGTCCTGCATGTCCCGGTTAAAGAGGTGTTGTTGCAGTTGACGCTGGCAGGTCGCATCGATCGTCACGATTTCCACGGTCTCTACCTCTACCTCTACCTCTACCTTTACACCGCCAAAGATCGCATCCAGCGACAGCAACAGCGTGCAGCTCGTCATGCTCTCTGGGAGAGGGTGGATGACCAACCAGACCAAGAGCGCGCGGCCATTGTGTGTACTACAGCTTGCTGGATGAGCAGCAACGCCGGCTCTGCGCGGGGCTGGAGAGTTTAAAGCAAGGCCATGGTGGAGATCGGAAACTGGCGGAGATCTTGGGATTGAACCATGAGATCGTTGTCGGGTTGAAGGCGAGCGTGACGAAGACCGGCTCTCCCAAATCATGTTGATGCACGAGCTCGAAGGCGTCGCCGGCTTTCATGACCGACACCAGGCCGCAGTTGGAGACGCGGTAGAGGTGGCCGTTGGCGAAGTCCAGGGAAACGCTGTATTGCCCGGAGCCTTTGAAGCGTCGGTCTTACATGACCTTTCCGTTGACGGCATTCACGCTCGTGAGGATGCCGCCATTGCGAACCATGTAGAGGCGATCCTGATGGAACAGCGGGGAGGGAATCTCCCGCACGCTCCAATTCAACTGCCTGGCCAGACAGTATCCGTGACACCGCCCCGGCCACCGGGCCGGACGGCCATGAGCATCGACGTTACCGCAAGGGTTAAGATGGTGAGCAGCGCGAGCGTCAGGGTCTTCCGAGCGAAGGCCTCTGTCGTGGCGCGATTCATAAGGCTGAGGTTTCACGTCATCCGGGGGAATCCCTCCGTTGTGAAGTCCGCAGGTCGAAAAATCAGTGATGAGTGAATACCTACCATCCTAATTCAGTCGATAAGACATGTTGAAAAGACTGACTTCAAGAGCGGATCGAAAGCTTCGAGCGGGCTGTTCAGCTTCCCGGTCTCGATAGCGGAAATCGGCTGGTGAAATACCGGAATGGACACGATCATGAATCATAGTTGGTTGATAGTTCACAGTGGTTTTTCCAACTTAACTGGCTTTGACTCGCTCAATACGAGTCTTAATGTTAGGAGCAATCTTATGAAAACCGGGCAATTGAAAATCATAGCCATCGTATTGGCCTTGATTACATCACTTTTTGCGGGATGCGAGCTCCAGACCACGGGTGCTCAGTCTCAGGTGCCGAAGAAGGTTGCCGCGACAACTGGAGAAGCCGCTGCCGCTGCTGTGGCGGCTCCTGCTGGCGATGAATCGAAGTCCGAAACTCCGGCTCCAAAGAAGTTGTCGGACTCGCTGGAAGAACTGGTCAAACTGGCAGAACGCGGCCTTGGCGATGAACTCCTGATCGCCTGGGTGAATAAATCTTCTGAGCCTTTCAAAATCTCGCCTGATGAAATCGTGTATCTCAGTGACCTGGGAATTTCAGAGCCGGTGATCAAGGCCTTGATTGAGCATAAGGGAACAGTCGCGATCGCAGCGGCCCCCGTCCCTCAAAGTGCGCCAACAGCTCCACCGAATACGGCGATCGCCGGCGCGCTCACAAATCCGATTGCGCCTCCGGCAACAACCATCGCGCCGTCGGCCTCAATCTCGGCAACGCCTGAGTTCGATGCGAATCCGAAAGCGCCACCGGCTCCAGCACCGGAGCAACCGGTTACTTATGTCCAGCAGCCGGCGCCGGTTCAGATGAACTATTTTTACAGTTCAATGGCACCGTATGGCTCATGGATCGAAGTGGCAGATTACGGGCTGTGCTGGCGCCCCACAGTAGCGGTGGTTGACACCTCATGGAGACCCTACTGCCACGGTGGCCGCTGGCTTTATACGAACTGTGGATGGTACTGGCAATCTGACTACTCATGGGGATGGGCTCCTTTTCACTACGGCAGGTGGCATCGCCATCATGCGTCGGGTTGGGTGTGGGCGCCGGATCCAGTCTGGTCGCCAGCCTGGGTAACCTGGCGGTACTCCAGCTCACATTGCGGATGGGCTCCGTTGCCTCCAGGTTCCCATTACAGCTCAGGTGTTGGCCTCACTTTTAACACGGGCGGCGTCAGTGGCGGCTTCGGTTTTGGTTTCGGTTATGACCATTACACTTTTCTTCCCTCGAGGCGGTTCTGCGATCCCCAACCGTGGAGACACCGGTTGCCCCCGCACCAAGCCGCCGGCATTTACAACAACACGACCGTGATCAATAACATCACGGTCAACTCCAACAACACTCTGGTCAACGAAGGCCCGGGCAGGGAACGCATCTCTGCCATGACCCGCTCGGAGATCAGGAAAGTGAACCTCCGGGACGTGCCCGCCGAGAACGTAAAAACGATTCGCTCGGATCGATTGGAGAAAGGCGGAACGGAACTCGCCGTTTATCGTCCCTTGAATCCGACGCTGCCGGTTAACGCGAGAACTTCGATTCCGCGGAGTGAGATTTCCAAATCGTCCGTGACGGCGAGTCCACGCGGTATTGCTTCCGAAACCCCACGCCGCCCACAGGCGCAAACGATCGTCAGCACACGCAATCCTGGAGCTCCGGCCGCATTTGCACCTGTCGCGAGTCCATTGCGACCTTCAGCCAGCCTCTCGGGGGTGGCTTCATCGTCCGGGATCGCCAGTCAGCCTGCAACGATTCCGAGCGCGAACAACGCTCCTGCCTCTGTGGCTTCGACGCACGGGAGCGAAGCCCGTTCCGCCAACACCACTCCTGCACCACGAAACATTCGAGGAACAGCTGTACCGGTTTTCAATGCTCCCACGCCTGCAGCCACGCCGGTCAATCCGCCACAACCATCGATCGTCCGAAGTTCCGTCTCATCCAGTCAAAAGGCGCAATCGCCCATCAACCCTGCGGCGCGCTATGAAGTTCCGACACCGCCAGTTTCGTCAGCACGGGTTTCGTCGGTTCCTGGATCGAAGGTGCCTTCCACTTCGTCGCCTTTGTCACCGGCATTTACCCCCCAAGCCATGACCCCGCGCAGTCCGGCACCACAGTCGATCACACCACCGCTGGTCAGCCAACAACCTGTCAATCAAACTCGTCCGATGATCACCACACCTTCACCGGTCATCACGGCACCCGCTGCCAGACAGGAATTTTCAGCCCCTGCTCCAAGTGCCGGGGCTTCCAGAAACGTTCAAAGCCAGCCGACACCTGGTTATGTAAGGCCGACGCAACCGGGTTACGCACAGCCTGCTCAAACCATTCGCTCGACGCCACAACCGGGCGGCAGCTATGACGCTCGTCAACCCATTCCCATTGCCCCACGCACGGCGCCTCAGCAGAATTCCTACGTGCCGGCACCTGCAATACGATCTGCGCCGTCCGCTCCGCCACCGGCTCAAGGTTACAGCACTCCTCGTTCGGCGCCGCAGCCAGTGACAAGCACTCCTTCTTCATCGAGTCAGGGGAATAACCGCAGCGGAGACCGTGAGCGGAAGTAATCCCCGTTCGTTACTGCTGGCGAATTAACAGTTTAATCTCATCGGAATGACCACGCACCTTCTACGTCCATTGGCAGCCCTGCTGCTCGGCCTCGCGTTGACACTCCCGACGAGGCTGGCGGCTCAGTCCACCGTCACGAGTTCAAAGGTCCTTTACAACGCAAATTTCGAACTTGCCCAGGGATTCGATCCAAAGCTCACGGTGGCTGGGCAGGATGGATGGGTTGCCTCGGATGATGGAGGTTCAGGTCTCGTCGAATCCGGGCGCTTCATCAATGGCGGACAACAGGCCTTCATTGGATTCAACCCTCCAAACGGAAAGACCAACGATTTCCTGAGCCTGTGGCGGCCGATCAATTACACACCCGCGGCGACCAACGGGTCAGTTCTCAAGTTTTCCGTCCAGATGCAGATACTGCCCTCGCAGAACGGCGGCAAGGACGACTTCCGGTGGAGCGCCTATAACGTCAACGGCAACCGCCTCTTCTCCCTCGATTTCAACACGCTCTCCCTTCTGATTTCCTACGGGTTGGATGACACCAACGCCTTCGCTTCCACGGGCTTTGCCTTCGACACTCTGGGCTCGTACGTCCTGACCATCTGGATGGACTTCACCAGGAATCAGTGGAGCGCGTTGTTGAATGACACCTTCATCGCAAACTCCAAAGCAATCACGACCACAGGCGTGACGTTGGACTTCGGTGACATGGATGCTGTCTGGGCTATTCGGCAGCCGGGATCTCCTGGAGACAATTACATGCTGTTTGACGATTATCGGGTGACCGTTGAAGGCGTGACTTCGATTCCGTCACGCCTCGAAATTCTCGACCTCGAAACGAACGGCGTTCTTCGGTTGAAAGCGGCTTGCCAGGCCGGGTTAAAGTACGCAATCGAAACTTCACAGGACATGAAGATATGGTCCCAGGTGAAGACATTCATCGCTCCTCCTGGAGGTGAATTGGAGTTCGATGATCGCGATCTTCCCGCAACGACAGTGAGGTATTTCCGTCTCGTTCAGCTTCGCTAGCCATGGCGCGGCCGGGTTCATGATCTGACTCACTGCCGGACACACCTTCCACGAATTGGACAGCTAGGATGCGCTTTGAATCGATTTCCGGCCCAAATCGAAATGGCACCACCGTTGCTTAAGGACATCCGACGCCGCAACCGTGCTTGCAGGGTTGCGACCGTCGGGGACACGTCCAAGGATTCGAGGACTGTCTCCACAAGGCCTTGGAATCTGGTTACAGGTTCCTTGAGCTGAAGAAGCGAAAATCCAAGTGGGGAACGCAGGCCACACATCGAGTGTGGCCTGCATCATTTTGCATCCAGCTGAAGCCACTCGGAAAATTCAGCGTGCTGAAACGCCGATGAACCACATGGACGTCGCTTACTTCTTCAATTGAGGAGGTGGAGCGGAGAACAGCCGCCAGGTGAAGCCATCCGGCTGGCTTCCGAAACCGTATGCCACGAAATGAAAATAACGGGCGATCTGGTCAAACGGGGGAAGCAAAGCGAAGTTCAACAAGCCGTCCGTGACAGTCTTCGCGGCAAGTTGATTGGCCAGTTGATTGACGATGAATGATCCTGGCAGAGGCTGGTTCTCCACGCGGATTTCATCCATCATCGTTCGCATCAGGGCCGCCTGGTTCTCAAATCGGAAATATCCCACATTGGTGCCGCCGACTCGCGCCGCCGCTTCAGCCAACCCAGGATGAGCGCGGAGCGAAGTGAAGTTTGTCGTGCCGCCTCGGATGAACTGTTCCAGAGAAGAAAGGTCCGATGACATCGCCAGGTAACCGCCATGGGCAACGATGTTGAACTCACGCTTCTGCTGCTTTCCGTCCGCATCCTCCCCTTCCGCCAACGGAAGCGAAAGAAGTTTGTGTCCAAGAAACTCCTGCTCACGGAAGGTGGCTTCCAGCGACGCGAGTGGGAGCAGGGAGCTTGAGGTCTTGATCGCTCGAAGCATCAGTTCCGCGTTGGTGGAGCCGATCAGCAGTAATGACCGCATTGCTCCGGTGTTTGATGCATTGTTGGATCCGGCTCTGCTCTCGAACCACATGAGGTCATTTCCAAGGTTACGGACCAGGCTGGCCTTGAGATCAAAATTGGGATCCTTGTCCTTGCCCGCGCTGGCCAGTCCGAGCTGCACCACACCTGCCAGGTCTGGCGAAATCTTCGACAGCAGGCTCTCCAGAATCTCCCAAGTCTTCGGACCGTCGAGGCGGACGCGCGTAAACTTCAATGCGTCTGAAGGAATAAACCCGGGGGGCATCGAATCTTTTCGCTCAACCGAAAGCAGTTTGAGTAATCCGTGTCGCGTGGGTTCTGGAACGGAAAAAAACGCGTTAACTTCTGTGCCCAGCTCTCCGGCGACCAGCTTTGCGGCCACAGTTTTGAGATCGGCCGCTCCAAGTTCGGACATGAGCTTGTCTCCACGCGGCAGCAGAAGATTGAACTCTCCCACGTTTGTGTCCTTGCTGAACCGTTGCATCAACACTTGATGAATTGGCTGCGCGTTGATCCATAGGAAGCCGGTCGAGCCGGCGAGGTGAATGGACCGATCGGCCTGGAAAGCCGCCTGATCTCCGAGCACCTGCCCGGTTCCTCCGTTTAATTTCACGAGAACCCGCTCAATGTCGTTTGTGCTGCTCCCGGCGATCAACATTGATCCTGCTTGACCGAAATAAACCTCATTTGTCGTTTGGCCGGTACGGCCGCCCTCGGATTTCTTGCGCCCTTCGTCGGAATCGTCGGCTTCGTCCGGCCACATCGCGCGCAGAACTTTGTCGAGGTCAGCTTTCCCGATCGCCAGAGAGGTCAGCTCAACATCTCGAACCTTGGCCGCTCCTACATGCTTTTTGGATTCCACCCATCGCTTTTTGAGATCCGCCAGGACTGCCTTGAGCTGGTCGCCCTTCTCCCTCGCATCCATGAGCAAAAGCCAGCCGGGGTTTTCCGCTGATTTTCCGTCCCACCTGCCCTTGGTCAAAGCGAACGTCATCTGCCCATGCGGAAGGCCGTTGAAATCCGCCAGCTTGATGCCCAGTTCCTTCTCCAAGGGGCCGAGGATCTTGTTCGTGAAACTCCGCTCGAAATGCTCGCGAAAGGGTTTCATGGCCGGGTCGGCCCAGAGTCTTCCATAGGCCGAGGCAGCGAGCTCGCCCGCCGCGCGGTCCCAGTCGGGCACACTCAAAAGCAGGAATGTGTCGGCCGGGATCAACTGTTCCGCCGCCGGAACAGCGGCCCCAGTTCCAGCCAAACACATCAGAAACAATCCAAATAAACAGACGCACCTTCTCATCGGCACCAACTGTGGCAGGGTTTCACATTGATGCAACGTTGCACACGCTGCCCGGTCAAGGAGCGCGGCACTCACGACGCATCCGCTTGCGCATCCGAACGAACACGACAGAACTTGCCGCTTCGATCTGATCTGGTAGCCTGTCAACCATGTGTGAGAGATCGTTTGACGGGAACCACGGCAGATTGGCGCAACTTGGCAACCGCGTGCTGGCGGGCGGAAGCATTGATCGAAGCGAGGCGTCGTGGCTTTTCGAGCTGGAGGCGTCCGCGGACATTTTCGATCTTTTGTCGTGGGCCAACCGCATCCGTGAGCATTTCAAAGGAAACAAGATTCACCTTTGCTCGATCGTCAACGCGAAAGCCGGCGCATGCTCCGAGAACTGCAGCTTCTGCGCACAGTCCTCGTTTCACCAGACAGGCTCGCCGCGGTATGGCTTCGTGGATCCCGAGCCGGTGCAGGAAGCCGCGGAAGAGGCCAATCGCCACGGTGTAACGGCGCTCGGACTTGTCGCCGCATGGAAGGGACTCAAGGAAGGGCCAATGCTCGACGAAGTTTGCCAACGCATCGAGGAACTATCACAAGGCGGCAAGGTTCGCGCGGACGCATCGCTCGGCATCATCAAGAGCCAGGCGGTGGCCGACCGTTTGAAACAGGCGGGACTCGAATGCTACGGCCACAACCTCGAAAGCTCGAAGCGGTTCTTTCCGAGCCACTGCACGACGCATACTTATGAGGAACGCATCGAAACGATCGGATACTTGAAGAAGGCCGGACTCAAGATTTGCTCCGGTGGCATCATCGGTTTGGGTGAAACCAGGGAGGATCGCTGTGATCTCGCGCTGGCGCTCCGTGAGATCGGAGCCAACGTTGTTCCGATCAACATCCTCAATCCGGTCAAGGGAACTCCTTTCGAGAACAATCCACCGCTCCCACCGATGGAGATTCTGAAAACCATCGCCTGCTTCCGCTTCATCCTGCCCCGGCAGGAGATCATGATTGCAGGCGGCCGAACGATAAACTTGCGTGACCTCCAAAGCATGATCTTCATGGCGGGAGCCAGCGCCCTCATGGTCGGCAATTACCTCACCACTCTCAATCAATCGGTCGAGAAGGATCTCCAGATGCTCAAGGACCTCGGCCTCGATCCCGATTGGGACAAGCATGACTTTGAAGATCAGGACACGGTGACCGAACCGGAGCCCATCGAATTTCGAAAGCGTCGCGTCGAGACTGTCGTCGCCTGATATGGTCGAAGCTCGCCGCTGGGTCACGCTGCGTTCAACAGCATCCGAGCGATGAAGCCAAGCGCCGCCACTCAGCGCCTGGGGCGGAACCACGGCCGCTACCTTGGTGAAGCGATCGATATCCATCAAGTCCTTCGCGAGACGATCGAATCCGGCGTCGAACAAGGCTGGCGCCAGGAATCGATCCTCGACACGGAGTCTTATTCCCTGCTGGCTTTGCACCGAAGCTCCACGGCTGCGCACCGTCGCATTTACATATCAAGCGGTATCCATGGCGATGAGCCGGCCGGTCCGTTGGCGATGCGACAATTGGTGAAAGAAAACTTCTGGCCCGAACTAGCTGACATCTGGCTTTGCCCATGTCTCAACCCCACTGGATTCCCTCTGAACCAACGCGAGAACAGCGCCGGGCTGGATCTGAACCGCCAGTATCTGCTACCCGAAGCCGAGGAGATTCGCGCTCATGTCCGCTGGCTGGGCAAGCAACCCAGCTTCGATGTCACGATCTGCCTCCATGAGGATTGGGAATCGAACGGCTTTTATGTCTATGAGCTTAATCCTGAGAACAGGCTGTCACATTCCGAAGAAATCGTCCGTCGAGTTTCCGAGGTTTGCCCGATCGACATGTCGCCAATGATCGAAGGTCGCGAAGCCCATGGCGGGATCGTGCGCCCGAGCGCTGATCCACGTTCCCGTCCGCAGTGGCCAGAGGCTTTTTACCTGCTCACACACAAGACGCGTCTTTCCTATACAATGGAAGCGCCGTCAGATTTCCCGCTGGGGATTCGCGTTGCCGCCCTGGTGGCCGGGGTTCGCGCTACTCTCTCGGAACATGGTGAAATCAGGGAATAGCATCGGCGGCAGTCGAGACAGATGTTCACTTCCTGTCCGGTTACTGGAGAACCAGGGCTACAGAACAACGAGTGTGCAAGGTTCCATCCGTGCGATCCGTTTTAATGACTATTTGACCAGCCGCTGCCGACCGTCGGAGTTATCAAAGCCACGGTGGTGCGATCGTCGATGCCAGGGAGCATTTGAACGCCAAGCTGACTTATGATTCCATTGCGCACGGCGTCATTCCCGTCACGACCACGCGCTGCACGGACGAGCCTATGCCTTGAAGCGGCCACGCCACGATTACGGTTCAATCGAGTTGAAGAACTTCTCCAGCTTGTCCACACACGCCACCGCCTGGATGAGCGCGTTCGTGTTCAGCCGGGTGATGGGCAAGTCGGCCACGTATTTGCCGCGCTTTCTACCGCTCCCGCATCCCTCACCTCGCAATCGTATCTGGCTCAAACCCAATTACTGGTTCGAGACGAAAATGCTTCCCGAATTGCGAGCGCGCGTCGTGCGGATACTCCGTGAAGCCGACGAGACGTCGTCGCACCTTTGAAATAAATTTTACGACGCCACCGGCCAATGGTACCGCTCCTGGGGCAACGAGAACCGTGAGTTCGCCGCCAACAGCCTCACGCAGCGCCGGTCCGCCAGCATCATACTATATCCCGATTACTGAAGCCGACCGGAAATTCCGCTGAGAACAGACGAGATGAGTGTGATGCCGCGTCAAAGCCGGTCAACTTGGCTTTGAAGTCTCGTTTTCGGTCGGAATCGAATCGTAGATCGCTTTCGACAAGACAGTGAACGCCGCGTCGCCGAAGTCTTTGTCGTCCATGTAGCGGGTGACGATCTTGTCATTGTCAGCCATGCGCTGGACCATGAGGTCTTCGAGCAATTGCTTCAGGCCGAGTTGGAACTTGTCGAACGGGTTCGCGCGCCGGAGTTTCACGACCTGTTCGTTCGAGGTGGCCTTCTCGCGGATTTGCTCGAAGAAGAAGCGGTCTTCGTCGGTGAAGTTCGTGCCGAAGCGCTCGTTGAGAACCTTGATGATCTCAGACAGCGGCACTTTCTCGTCCTTCGCCTTGCCAGTGCCGCAGATGATCTGGCCCGGGTGACTGCCCCGGTTGAACGGCAGAAAGAACGTCTTCTCCCCCCATCCGTGTGGTCATGTGGACCTCGTCCGGGTCGGCGGCGAAATGCACCAGCGCCCGCTTCTTGAACTCGAACAACGGCGCGCGCGGATCGCGGTCTTCCTTGTATTGGCGCACGGCATTGCGCCAGCTCTGGCCTGTGCCGGGATTCTTCAGTTCGATGGTGGACACCGGCAGCCCGTTCACCGCCAGCACCATGTCGAGCGTGCGGTTGTCGCCAGGATGACACGGCACTTGGCGCGTCACCGTCAGCCGGTTCTTGCCGAACAACGCCAGCACCTCCCAATTCGCGCCATGAGCCGGCTTGAAGTAGGCGAGGCGAAAGATCTTCCCGTAAAACTTGAACCCATGCCGCAGCACATGCAGCGAGCCTTTGGCGTCCAGTTCCTTGACCAGCGAATTGAGCAGCAACGCCTCCAACCCCGCCGCGTGCAGCGCCTGCATCTCGGCCCAGAGCTTCGGCTGCGTGTCCGCAATGAAGGCGAACACCTGCGCTGGAAACAACGCCCGTTCCTTGTCCCACTCCGCGTTGCTGCCGGACTTCCAGCCGCCGCGCGTCAGCAGGATTTCCTCCACGTAGGTTTCAAAGGCTTTTTCGTTGGTTTGGGGCATGGGATCAGGAGTTGCCGGACTTGAGCGCCTTTTGGGCCTTGGTTTCCAGTCGCTTGATGCTCTCGGCGGTGGGCAGATGTTCGGGCATGGTGCCGCCCAATTCCTTGATGGTTTGGCGGACTTTGGCCCCGACTTCGCGATGGGCCTGGTTCGCCTTCGCTTTGCCGACGATCTTATCCCGGCGCAGTTTTTCCTCCGCCTGCGTGGCGCGGAACAGATTCGCGGCCAACTCGGTGCTGCCCATGTGATCCAGAATTTGCTGCCCCTTCTTCAACCCTTTCCGGGCGTGGATCTCCTGGGCACCAAGCCCGCCGTAGAGTCCCTGGTAACCGTGGTTTTGGAATATGGCGTAGTCGCGCGGCTCGATGACGCCGGCATCCTTGGCGGCGTCGGCCAACTGGCTGTTGTGCGTGCGCAACTCCGAGCGGATCGTGAGCCGGCGTTGTGCTTCAATCTCCTGATCGCTTAATTCCTGCCGCCGAGTCTGGACGGCGAAATAGGTTTGCCCGACCGCCACGATTTCCTTCGCGGGATCGGCGTTCTGGATGATGAGGTAACAGGCATAGCGCGACATCATCACGGTCTTCAGCGGGCGTTGCGCCCCGCTGCCGATCCCGACCATTTCGGTGATATCAACGAAATGGTCTTCCAGTCGTTGGCCGCTGTTGAAACAGGCCGTGCGGGCTTTGGTGATGACGGCCTCAAAGTTCCGGTAATCCGTATAGCCCAGCACGCGGGCAAAATCCCGGCTGGACCAGAACTCGTTGCCCGCCGGATTCGTCCGGCGGATTTGTTCAAACGGGGTGATAGCTTGGCTCATGAGTTTAAGCAGGGTTCAGGTTTGGCGGACATCAATCTTGCCGGTGACGGCGGCGGTGATGAGGGCGGTGCGGTATTCCTGCAACCGCTCCACCGCCTCCTCCACCTTCCCCACCAGCGCGTCCAGCTTCGCCGTCTCCTCGTCCAGATACGCGGCGATGGCGGCTTGTTCGGCGAGGGGTGGGAACGGGACGCACAGCGCCTTGACGATTTCGGTGTTCAAGTTGGGCTGGCCGCTGCCTTGCTTGATTCGGTCACGCAAGTTTTCGGTGAGCGACCGCAGAAAGTAATAGAGGAAGAACTTGTTGGCGTCCTTGCGCAGCCCCTCAAAAGCGACGATGCCGTCGTTCGCGCAGCCGGTGACAGCAAGAATCTTCGGCACACCCAGCGTTGCGCCGCTGTTTGTCAGGACCAATGTGCCAGAGCGAATCGTGCGGCTGTTCGCTGCGCCCTCTTCGGTCAACATCGTTTCCGTCCCCGTGAGAAATACTTTCTCGTCCTTCGTCACTTCGCCGACGGTTATCCATGGAATGAAGTCGCCATCGAAATAGCGCGCGTCGCCTGCTGGTCGAGGGGACGCGCCACGCACCACGATTGAGATGTAACCGAATTTCTTCACTTCCCAATGCTCTGGAATATCTCCCAGCCAAGAAGTGCCCGAGGGTTTGAGGGGCGGGTTGGCGGGGAGGCCGGCGGCGCGGGCGGCGGCGGGCGGCAGGCCGCGGGTGACGGTGCGGGAGATGAGCGCGGTGCGCTTCTCCTTCAGCCGCTCGATCAACTCCCGCTTCTTCGCCACCAACCGGTCCAC
>SIBF01000038.1 GCA_009695275.1 Pedosphaera sp.
CTAGGAGCCTGTCGGACTTAGCTCGTTTTCGGACAAAATCATTGATTTTGGACCATCAAAACACCTTCACCGAAAATCAAAACGCGTCATATCGAATCGTAGAGCGTCGGATTTAATACGTGTACGTAAGTCCGACAGGCTGCTAGGGCGACGAAGGAATGACTGAAACCTGAAGATTGTTTGTAAGGAATTCAAGGAGGCACGGTTTATTTAGGTAGTTATCGAAGTATTTGTATGGAAAACTAGGAAGAAGAGGTCGAAGAGCACGTCGGAAATCCATCGTTTCTACTACAACCCTCCTGGCTCGGATTGCTTCGGTAAAGCCAGCGGCGGTTCGGTCTTACAATCAACCCAACAGCAACAACCACAACAATCTGGCGTGGCGACGATCACGGTGTTTCCGTGGCAGGAGCGAGGCCAGCAAAAGGGAATCAATGAAACTCAACAAGGTATGGTCGACATTCGTGATGGTCTTCACCGGAGTTCTGCTGAACGTTTCGGCTCAAGCCCAAAGAGCAGCAACAGCAACTCCCACGGTGGTCAACGGATTTGTCATCGCCATTACGGTGACAGATGGAGGGGCGGGCTACACGGATTCCCCCAAAGTCCACATTCTGGAGGGCGGTGGAACGGGAGCGGTGGCAATTGCCACTGTGGTGAATGGAGCAGTGAACAAAGTAATCGTCCAAAATGCTGGAAGTGGCTACACGGTCGGAACGCCGACAGTGACCATTGATCTCCCGCCGTCTCCCAAACCCCCTTTCAGCGATGGATTGGTGGCCTACTATCCGTTCAATGGAAATGCCAATGATGAAAGTGGCAATGCCCATCATGGAGTCGTCGCGGGAGCAAGACTGACGAGTGATCAGGATGGAAATGCCAACTCCGCTTATCGTTTCAATGGCGGCAGCTACATCGACTTGCCCATCGACATCAATTTCAAGCCATCCACGATTTCAGCTTGGTTCAACACAGATCGGTTAACGACCTCTTCCCCCTCTCAGATGATCTTGTTTAACCATGGCTTCGGCCAGCAAGGGCACGGTGTGGCCATTGATTGGGTGAGCAATCACATTGACGCGGAGGGCCAATATGCCCAAGTGATCACCTCCTACGACGTCCTGCCCAACTCGTGGCATCAAGTGATCGTTGCCTACAGTGATCGTGTTCGGGCCTTCGTGGACGGTGTAAAAGTGGGAGACGTGGATTATCCGGGTAATCCCCACTTTGTGAGTGCCGTCACTCGAATCGGACGATCACAAGATCTGTATGTTGGTGCTTTTGACGGAATGATTGATGACATTCGAGTTTACAACCGAGCCCTTTCGGACCAAGAAGTTAAAGACCTCTATCGCTACGAAGCACCAGACCGGCCTTCCTTGCGAATCGAAGTGGAGACAGTCCGGGTGATCCTCTCGGTCAAGCCCACGAAGCGTTATCAACTGGAATCGTCCTTTGATTTGAAAAAGTGGACCAAAGTTGCCGATCCAATTCTGGCTACCAGTGCGGAAGTCCCACTCACATTTAATGTCCTCGGTGTGGGTCAGTATTTCCGGATTTATCAAGTGCAGTAGGCATTCGCGAATTGATAGACGAGCCCCATCGCTTTCAACGGTCGGGCTCGTTCGATTACGATAAGAGGAGAATCTGATTTCCCATGCATTCCCGTGCCGTTGTGAGCAAATAATAAGGAGTGAGTATGAGGCTTCCCAAATCCACATTCAAAATAGTCCTGGCAGTCTTGGGAGTTTTCATCTGTGCTTCAGCACAAGCTCAACGAACAGCCAAAGCGGTCCCAACTGTGGTCAATGGATTTGTAGTGTCCGTCACCGTCACCGATCCAGGAGCAGGATACTCCAATGCTCCATTGGTAACAGTTACCGGCGGGGCTGGAAGTGGAGCTGTAGCCGTCGCCACGGTTGTAAATGGAGCTGTGGACAAAGTCATTGTCAGAAGTACAGGCGAAAACTACACCGCCGATGCGACGGCTGTTATTGGACCACCCTCGTCCCCAAAGCCACGCTTAAGCGCAAACGGCAATGGAGACAATCCATACTCCATGAATTCCCATCTGCCGTCCGATCGATTTGGGACACGCGATGGATCCTCCTCCTTTGACGGTAACCCTCAAGAGGGGATCAGGTGCAACCTTCCAATGGGCACGCGAACCACTCTCATTCGTCCTGAGATGCCGATGACTCTCCTGGTGATCGCAGCAACCTGCCTGATCTCCATTTGGGGGTTCAGCAATCGGGAAATTGAAGAGAAGTTGATCTTTCGACCCGAGAACATCCTTGCGAGTAAAGAATATTAGGCCTATGCACTTGACTCTTGTGACGCAACGGCTGGTAGCCAGTTTGCCCTTAAACACCCCACCGGTTGGGGCAATTTGCAGGCCACAAGAGTCAACTGGATAGCCCTAAAGAATATTATCGACTCGTGACCTCGGCGTTTCTCCATTCGGGCTGGCCGCACTTGGTGTTCAACATGTACAGCCTTCATGGCTTCGGACCAGCCATCGAGCGGGAGTTCGGCATGGTGCATTTTCTCTTGATCTATTTCGGCAGCATCATCGGTGGAAGCCTTCTGTCGCTTTACCTTCATCGCAACCATGAATATGCCGCCTACGGAGCCTCCGGCGGCGTGTGCGGAATCATCTTTGCTTCCGTCCTTTGTCATCCGCAAGGGAGCATGCACATGTTTCCGCTTCCGGTTGCCTTGCCTAGCTGGCTTTTCGCCATCGTGTTCATCGTCGGTTCGTTCTTTGCCATGAAGGCTCAGAAGGACGATATCGGTCACGACGCGCATCTGGGGGGAGCCATCATCGGACTGTTCATCACCGCGGCGCTGCACCCGGAAATAGCACGAATCAACTGGATGCTCTTGGTTGCGTTACTCGTTATTTCCGGCGGGATGCTGGCTTATCTCCTGGTCAACCCGCTTTTCCTGCCATTGTGGGCTTTCTTTAGCCCTCCCGCATGGCTTCAAAACATTCGCATTACTAAGCGGCAAGGCACGAAAACTCGTCCTCATCCTGTCCAAGCTATTCGCAGGCTTCCCAAGCTCGAAGTGCCGCTGCCTGAACCGGACTGGCTCATGCTGAAGATAGAGGATGAGGTCGGAAAACTGGAAAAAGACAAGAAAGGAGGGCACGATTGGATCGACCGCTTTGGGAGATCCTACGACGTGCTGGTTGCGAAAGCGCACGACTTCACTCTTGAGTCCTTTACGGCAGAAGTGCTCAGCCGCCTTAACACGCCTGGTCTCGATTTTGTGATAGTGGATACGAGACAGCTTCAGGAAAGCCAGGTGGCACTGCTGAGGCCATTCTTTGCAAAACTGCCCGACAGCCAATTCAAACGCGTGCTTCGTTCCTCCGCCCTTAAGTTGCGCAATCGGCAATGACATCTCGAACTGATGCACCTCTTGCTTTCCAGTCTCCACCAGTATCGCGACGCAGCAATAACGAGCGAAAGCTCCAACCTTATTCGACCCTGTCCATCTGGGGGACAGTTTCCGAGCATCGATGCGCGCAGCGGCGAAACGGCGGGATGCAGGAACACGTCCCGGCTCAAGCGACGCACTTCATGCTGGAGCCCGGCTTCCCCGTTGAAATAGTTGGTTGGTGATGGTTTCTTCAAGATCCGGTTCATCGACCGGAACATTCGAAGATGAGAGCCATCACAAACTGATTTATTCCCTGGCGATTGAACTTCCGTGAAAGTTGGCCTGCCGCGGGCCAGCCATCGAAACGACGAATTCGAGAATGGAATAGCGAGGACGTGACCGTCCTCGCCCTCGCTGCCAAACCACTTCGCTCTACCCGGCGAGGCGATTGGAAAGCGCGCATTTCCTCGCTCGTGCTTTGGAAGATGGAGTCAAACGGGCAACCAGGACACCGCTTTCGCACCGCATTGGATGTACTCCCAGGGCGACGAAACTGTTGCCCTTGCTGAATGCGAGGGACTCTTCATCTGGTGAAAAAGCCAGGGCTTGGGGACTATTGTCTGTCTGAACGGCTGGAATTGTTGTCGTTTCCTTACGAGTCGCAACCTCCCAGATTCTTACATGAGATTCTCCCAAGGCAGCCAGAAGTCTGCCTCCAGGTGAAAAGGCAAAAAAAATGGTGCGTTGCCCATTTTTTACAGCTCCAATTTCCTGCTGCTTCGCCAAGTCATACAATGTGATTTCACCTTGTTCCGACGCGAGACCAGCGATTGCGAGCATCTTCCCATCTGGAGCATACCTGACCCTTGCGCCTTTCACCGGCAAGGGCATGCCAGTAATCTCGCGTCTTGAGAGATCCCAGAACTGGATCAGGCCACTTTCCTTAACGAAGGCCAGCGTCTGCCCGTCTGGCGAAAAATCCAAATCATATATCAAGGCTTTTGACGGTCCATTAAGAGCATACAATTCATCGCTCCGCGTCTGCCGCCACAAATATCTCCACTCCCAGCCACGCAAATCGCGTAGGGACTTGGTCTGATATTTTTCCAAATATTGAATCGTGCGTCCCAGATTCTTCGTTTCCCAGGTCTGCTGGGCAAGCAACATGTCAGCCGCATACAGATTTTGGCGTGCCGCCGCCGCTTCGCTTTTAGCGATTCGGGATTGACTAAACGCGAGAAACGCAAGGCCGCCCATCAGCATAACAATCACCGCCGCAATGGAAGCGGTCCGAACCATGCCCCGCCGATACGCAGCCCGCTCCAACGCGGCCTTCTCGGCCTCGCGCTGCACCAACTCCGCCTGCCTTTCCGGCAAGGCCCGAAGTTGTTTGGCCAGCTGCCCCGCGCCAGCAAACCGCTCCTCCGGGTTCCCCGCGAAACAATGCTGCAAATCTTCCCGCAACATCGGGTCACTGATCTCTTTTGCCCAATCCGTCGTCACCGGGCGCGTCAAGTCGCCCTCCAGCAACTGATAGAGCACGACACCCAGCGAGTAGATGTCCGAGCGGATCGAAGCGGGTTTCCCGGCCAACAATTCCGGCGCCATGTACATCTGCGAGCCGCTCTGCGATGACGAGGAATCCGCAATGATCGTTTGGGTGAAGCCTGTCTTGGTGATGCCAGCCAGCACTTCCTGCGAAACAACCTGTCCGATGCCGAAATCGGCAAGTTTGACGTTGAGGGGCGAAACCAACCGGTCTCCGCCGGAAGGCCGAGTTACACAAGGCCCTGACTTTTCCGCATCGGATACAAGACGGTTTGAGGGACTCTCGGAGCTCGTCCTTCCGGAGGTTGCCACCAAGATATTCCCTGGCTTTACGTCGCGGTGTATAATCCCCGCGTCGTGCGCCGCCTGCAATGCGTCGGCGGTCTGGGCGACGATTTCGATCCGCGTCTCCAACGGCACGTTCTCGACTCCGCCCTGCGCTTCGCACCAGCTCTTCAGGTCTTTTCCGGAGACGTATTCCTCCTCGAGATAGAACGGAGGCGCGTCGAAGTAGATGTCATGGAGCCGGACGATGTTGGGATGTTCCCCGGCGCGTTCCTTCAACAAGCGGAACAGGGTGACTTCGCGCTTGAGCGAGCGCACGCGGTCGGCACGGAAGCAGAACTTGAAGACATGGAATTCATTCAACTTCTCGTGTCGCGCCTTCCACACCTCGCCGAACCCGCCTTCGCCCAGCTTTTCATCCAGCACCCATTTCGTGTTCGGCACTACCTGGCCCAATGCCGGACGCCACCCCAGCACCTGTTCCTCACCGGGCATCACCTGCCGTTGCGCTTTCGCCGAAGTGGTCGGTGGTCCGCCGGCCTCCCGGCCCGCCACCGCGACTTCGCAGATCTCCACCGCGTCCGCAATCTCTTCCAGCAAATACGGCCCATGATTGAGCCAGCTTAACTCATGCAGCTCCTGCAGCCCGCTTAATTTGGTCACTTCCTCCCGTTTGAGCACCGGCCGCGCGCTGTCGAACACCGCCCGGCTCAGCAGCAGTTGTCCCGGCTTGGCCAGTTGCAGCAGCCGTTCACAAATCACAAGCTGTTCGCCGAATTGTTCACGAGGCTCTGTCGCCTGTGCGTTCACGACTTCGCCCAGATGAATGCCCATCCGGCAGGTCAACGGCTGGATCGTCGCCAACTGCAGTGCCAGCGCGAATTGCACCGCGCTCGAGGGCCGGGCAAAACTCAGCAGTCTCATGTTGCCTGTGCTTTCCAGGACTGCCGCCTGGGAGAAGGCTCCGAGCTGTTGCTCGAAAGTAATCTCATGTGCCCGGGATAGTTGTGCCGCTCCCAGCGCGCCCAGCACCCTCTCCAATTCTGCGGCGTTCGTGCTCATGAAAACGAGCGTCACCACCTGCCCCGTTCCCAACCATGCCGGAGCGGCCACATCCGTCTTCGTTGCCTCCGGCGATTTCAAACTCTCCTTCAGGTTGCGCAGATCCACGATCAGGTCCCGCGCCGACTGATACCTTTCCTCCGGCGCTTTGCGCAGACACTTCAGGATCATCCGTTCCAGTTCCGCCGGCACCGCGTAGTTGAACCTCGCCAGCGCCTCTGGCGTCTCGTGAACAATCTTCTCCATCGTTTCGCTCACACTTCGCCCCGCAAACGGCACCCGGCCTGTCACCATCTCGTAGAGCACCACACCCAGACTGAAGAGGTCCGTCCGTGCGTCCACCTCTCTGGCCAATGCCTGTTCAGGGCTCATGTAATTCGGCGTCCCCAGCACCTGGCCATGTTGCGTCTGCATCAAGGTCGCCGCTTCCTCCGTCGCGCTTTCGGCCGTCAGCCGCTTGGCCAATCCAAAGTCCAGCACTTTCAACCTGCCTTCGGCGGTCACATGCAGGTTCGATGGCTTGATGTCGCGGTGAACGATTCCCTTGGCATGAGCCGCCGCCAGCGCTTCCGCCACCTGCAGCCCGATCTCCATTAACTCGGAAATCTCCGGGCTCCCGCGCTTGAGCCGATCCGTGAGGGTCTCTCCCTCCAGCAATTCCATGGCGATGAAAGGACGGCCATCCTCCGCCTCGCCCACGTCGTGAATCGTGCAGATATTGGGATGATTGAGGGCAGCGACCGCTTTGGCTTCGGTGAGAAATCGCTGCCGATGCTGAACGTTTCCAGCGGATTCAGGGGCGAGTAATTTAAGCGCGACGGGCCGGTCGAGGCGGGTGTCCTGCGCGAGATACACTTCTCCCATCCCTCCGGCGCCCAAAGGCCGGAGCACCCGATAGTGCCGGACCGACGCGTGCATGACAGTGGAGAATTTACCTTTCTGGCCGCGGACACATTGACATCGATCAAGCAATTGACGTGTGCCGTCCTTGCCTCACAAAGATATCCGCAACCGGCATTCACCGCTCCACGCAGGTTCAATTTGGATCGCGCCCTTAACCCTTAACGATGCAGTTGAGCAGAAGAGAACGAAGAGAACGAAAGCCTCCCGGTTGGTGATGACACGTACCGAATATTGGCGAATCGAGCCACCATCCAGTGACTGGGACAATCGTCATTGCCGACCAATCGCCTCTCCGCGACTGTCCTTTGTTTCCTTCGTTTCCTCCTGTGAGGAGTTGAACGGTTACGGTCTAACTTTGCGCTCTCATTCACGCTCCCTGCAGCCCCTTCATGTAGGCGAAGATCAAGTCAGGCAGAGCGTTGCTGTAACCACCCTCCAGCAAGCTGTAGGTTGGCACTCCGAGTTTGCGCACTGACTCGCCCAGCCAATGGTAATCCTCGGCCTCCATCTTCTGCTGGCAGAGCGGATCGCCCTTGTAAGCATCGAAACCGGCGGAGACAGCGACGAGATCCGGCTTCAACTTGACGATCTGATCCAATGCTTTCGAGCACGCTTCCCGGTAACGCTCGCGTGGTGATTCAGGCGCCACCGGGTAGTTGTAGCAGTTGTCAAAGGACTGCGTGCCAGTCCCGGGATAAGCCGGATGCTGATGCACGGAATGGAACGCGCAATGTGGCCGCCCGCGCAAAATATCCTCAGTCCCATTACCGTGGTGTACATCGAAATCAAAGACGGCCACGCGCGCGAAGCCGATGTTCAATGCCTCCATCACCGAGATCGCCATCGAGTTGAGGTAGCAGAAACCCATCATTCGTTCCTTCGTGGCGTGATGACCCGGCGGGCGGATCAGGCTGAATGCGGTTTTGCCTCCTTTCGCCGTTTTCAAGGCTGTCAGAGCCGCACCGACCGAGCGCCGCGCGTGATCGTGAATGTTTGGATGCGCCGGTGTGTCTCCATCGAAATCCTCGGCACCAGATTTAAGGAGCGCTAGATGACGCGGATTGTGGGCGCGAAGAATGACTTCGTCTTGCACCGCTGCTGGCTCCGCCCACGTGATCGCAAGTTCGGTCTGACTTTTAAGTTTCTCCACAGTCCGGCTCACGCGCTGCGGCCGTTCAGGGTGTCCGGGCTTCGAGTACCCGGTGCATCGTGCATCAGTGACTACAATCATGTGGAAACGTTAGCGCGGACCGGGGCAATTGTCGCCACCGAATCACGGCTTCGTCATGACCAGTATGAGGAACCAACCAGAATCTGGCCGAACCGTTGAAGAATTGCGAATCAAACCCTCCAACCGAGTGCTCCTGACTCCTGCAAAGCTTCAGCAGAATGATTCCTCGCGCAGGACATTTGATGTTGCACGAGGCCATTTTACCGCCCGCTGCCGAATGGTTGGGGGAGTTCTCCGGCTGGTGTTTCGTCCGTGTGTCCCATGGATTCGGTTACGCCATGCAGGGAAGCCTTGTTGAGGAGCTGGTGGAGGGATGCCTGGTGGTTACTCCGCATGCGCGATCCCTGGTCTTTCGCGCCAGCCAGATTGGCGGACTCCGGCTTCACTGGTTCCGTCTTTGTCCGGCCTCGTTGGCAGGATTTTTCACCCTTTATGAGAAGCACTATCTGGAATTTGTGGCGCTGAAAACCAACTCCAATCCCAGACGCTTTCCAACCGCGCATCCGAGCGCCTCCGAATTCGCGGCACTTGTCGATGAGAGGTCATCCAGGAGCTTTCTCGAGGCCCGCCGGCGAATGATCGCCGTGGTGATCGCGGCGCTGGAGAGTGAAATGGCGAAGTATCAGTTCCAACAGGAAGATCACACGGATGCGGGAGTTCGCTTCCGACGGATGATTTCATCCATGCCGGCATCCGAAATTCAGAATGAACCTGTGCCAGAGCTGGCCGGCCGTTGTGGCTGTAGCGAGCGGCATTTCAGCCGACTTTTTCGCGATCATTTTGGATATTCAATCCGCGAAAAGTAGATGGAATTGCGCCTGCAGAAGGCCGGCCAACTTCTGCGTGAATCCGACGCCAAGATCGATCACGTGGCGATGGAGAGCGGGTTCAGGCACCTCGGGCTGTTCAATGCGATGTTCAAAAAACGCTTTGGAACGACTCCCACCGAGTGGCGGCGAGGCGCAGAGAACAAGACAGGATCGCGCCGGCTGGTGAGGTTAATGTGAGGGCTGAAGCAAGCCCTCCTGCCTGGATCGCACTGCCTCACACCTAAACACGCGTCGGCCTCCGCTACAGGATAGCCAGATAGAGCCGCCGAAAGTCTTCGGCATTCACTGGCACTGCATTCGTCTTGTGGCAGGGATCATCGACAGCTTGCGCCACGAGCGCGTCCAACTGCTCCTCCTTGACTCCGTGGTCACGCAGCCTGGTGTTCAGCCCCAGATCGGCGAGGAAAGCTCCGATGAAAGTGATCGTCCGTTCATCCGCTTCCGCATCGGTGCATTTCAGCAAGTCGAGGCCGCAAGCGACGCCCACGCGCCGGTAAAGCCCCGGCTTCCGCGCCGCGCAGAATTTCATCCCGGCCACGAGGCCGAGGGCGTTTGCCAGGCCGTGATGCATTCCGCAGATCGTCGAGAGCGGATGGGCCATCGAATGCACGACACCCAGGTCCTTTTGGAACGCGACCGCCCCCATGGCCGCGGCCACCAGCATCCGGCCTCGCGCATCGACATCCTTCCCGTCCCTGTAGGCACGCGGTAGCGCGTCCACAATCAAGCGAATGCCTTCGAGCGCGATGCCATCGCACATCGGATGGAATTGAGGACAGGTGAAACTTTCGATGCAATGTGTGAGCGCATCTGCGCCGGTGGCGGCGGTGAGTTTGGGCGGAAGTCCGACCGTGAGTTCGGGATCAAGAATGACAAGTTTGGCGAGCAACTCCGGGTGAAACAACACCGCCTTGCGCTTCGTCGAGTCGAGCGTGATGACGGAACTACGCCCCACTTCGCTGCCAGTCCCGGCTGTCGTCGGAATGGCGATGAAGGGAGCAAGGCCGGACCAATCGGCCGGCTGTGTGTAGAAATTTGTGAGCGGAAAACCTGGATGTTTCGCCAGCAATCGTGCGGCTTTGCCCGCGTCCAATGCGCTGCCGCCGCCGATGGCGATCACTCCGTCGCAACCTTTTTCCCGCATCAATGCCGCCGGTTGATGAACGTCAGCCTCGATCGGATTCGGGTGCACCCCCGAGAAGAGGAACCAGGACTTATCCTTCTCCGAGGCTCCCAACACCGCCGCGAGCGCGCGAAAGGCGTCCGTGTTCACAAGCCCGCCATCTGTCACCACCAGTGGCCGGCGCACGCCCAAAAGAACCAGGCGCTCCTTCAAAATTGTGATCGTACCAGGGCCAAAGACGGTCGTGGTGGGAAATGAAAATGTGGAGATGATCTGTGGTGTCATAAAGTGGTTGCGGCAATGCGTCAGCTCCGGCTGCGAATCAGTTCGAGAAACTCGGCGCGTGTGCGAATATCCTCGCGGAATCTGCCGAGCATCGCCGAAGTGATCGCCATGGAATTCTGTTTCTCCACGCCTCGCATCATCATGCAGAGGTGCTGCGCTTCGACGACGACCGCGACGCCCTGGGCATCGACCGCGTCCTGCACGGCGGTGGCGATCTCGTGCGTCAAGCGTTCCTGGATTTGCAGACGCCGGGCAAAGACATCGACGATCCGCGGCAGTTTGGACAGCCCGATGACCTTTCTATTCGGAATGTAGGCGACGTGGCACTTTCCGAAGAAGGGCAGGACATGGTGCTCACAAAGGCTGTAAAAATCGATGTCCCTGACGATCACCATCTCGTCCGACTTGGCCTCGAACAGAGCGCCGTTCAGAATTTGTTTGGGATTTTTTCCGTAGCCGGATGTGAGGAACTTGTAGGCTTGGGCCACGCGGAGTGGCGTTCGTTTCAAGCCTTCCCGCGAGGGGTCTTCGCCGATAAGTTCCAGTTGCCGCCCGACCAGCTTGGTGAGTTCCTTCGTCGCCTTGTCGCGCATATTTTCAAATCAGATTTGTGCCTTGCCGCCGAAGGAGCCTTCCAGATTTCGCCGTGCGGCACAACTGTTTGACTCTCGCAACCGTCCGGCAGACTTGAGCGTAGCGCTCACCCCTTCATTTCGACCAGGAGCCGGTCCAGGAGGCGTTTGGTGGCCCGTATTCCATCCGGCTCTGAGAGCTTCTCTCCCTCGTATTCGATTCCCAGATGGCCGTGGTAACCCGCGTCCAGCACAATTCTCAGCATTCGCTTGTAATCAGTCTCAATGCAGTTGCCCTGCGCGTCGAAATCGTTGGACTTGGCGCTGACAGCTTTGGCGAAGGGCATCATTTCGCGGACGCCCTGGTATCTGTCGTACCACTGGCCCGGAGCGATTTGAAAGTTACCGAAATCCGGAAGCGTGCCGCAATTGGGAAGGTTTACAGTTCGCATGACTCCGGCGAGCCACGCTCCGTTCGAAGAGAGACGCCCGTGGTTTTCCACGATGCAATTCAGCCCGAGCTTCGCGCAGTACTCGGAGAGCGCTCTCAGCCCATCCGCGGCGCGCTTCTGCTGCTCATCGAAGCTGCCGACTTCGCCTGTGGCGGCGTTGACGCGAATCGAGTGGCAGCCGAAGAACTTCGCCGCGTCGGCCCATTTGTGGTGGTTCTCGACCGCGCGCCGGCGTTTGGACGAATCCGGATCCCCGAGCGAGCCTTCGTCATCGCACATGATAAGGAGGATCTTTACGCCTTCGCCGTCAGTGCGGCTCTTAAATTCGCGCAGGTAAGCCTGATCCTGCGCCTTCTTCATCATGAACTGATTGACCAGCTCGATGGCATGAATGCCGTAATCGCGCCGGGCAACGATCGGGAAATCCATGTGATCCATCTTCGGGCCAACCCGCCCGAAGAGAGCCTTGTGCAGCGACCACTCGGCGAGCGAGATTTTGAAGATCGGTCCTCTGCTTGCGCTCTCCATCGAAGCGCAGCCTGCGAGAGCCATGCCGGCTCCTGCTACGATGGATTTCTGAATGAATTGGCGGCGATTCATGGCATTGCGTCCTTCAAACTCAATGTGCCGGTGCGCCGCCACCTTTGGTTGACCCCGGCTGGCCTGACTTCGCTGGCGGATGGAAGAAAAGCGCAAGAGCAATGGCGGCGATGCCGGCCGTTACGAGTGGCACCAGGAACAGCCCCTTGAAATCGGTGACAGCGTTTTGGGTGTAAACCTTCTGAATCAGCCAGGGACAGATTGAATTGGCGACGAGAGCGCCGATCCCGAGAATCTGCAAGTTGAACAAACCCTGCGCGCTGGAACGGATGTCCTTCGGGAAATGCGCATCGACGAAGATATAGACCGTCGCGAAGTAGAAGGCGTAGCAAATGCCATGAAGGATCTGGATCAGGATGATCGCTCCGGCGCTCTGAGGCATGAAGGCATAGACCGCGAATCGCGCCGCGTGACCCAGAATGCCGATGATCATCGTCGTCCGCCATCCGAGGGCCTTCAGAGTGGCTCCCAGGACAAACATGGTCAGGATTTCCGCGATCTGACCGATGCTCATGACTGGGGTGATCCAGTTCGAGGCGATGCCCACACCTCCCGCTTCCTTGGCCGCGCCCAGAAAAACGCCCGTCCAATTGAAGTAACAGTTGTGGACGAATGAATCGACGAACGTGACGAGCCAGAGAACGAGGACGAATGGATGCTTGAGAAGTTTGGCAGCCTCCAGCCACGCCAGACTTTCGCCTTCGCCCTTGCTGGACTTCTTCGGCGGAGTGTGAGGCAGCGCGAAGCTGAAGGCGGCCAGCACGATCGATGCAATTCCAGCGACAATGTAAGTCCATTTGGTCGCCGCTTTCGCGGCATCACCCGTGAGAGGGTTGGCCAGCGCCTTGCCGAGCCAGTCCACGAAGCCCACCGGGTTCGCGGCGTTCACCGCGTCCCAATTGACAAAGATGAAGACGAACGGCCACGCCGCGAGAATCCAGCCAATGGTGCCACCCATCCGGACGATGCCGAATTCCTTCGTCGCATCCTTCATGTTGGCGAATGCGATCGAGTTCGTGATCGAGATGGTCGGCACGTAAAAAAGGCAATGCACGGACATGGCGAGGAAGAACGGCCAGAAGTCCTTCGTGAATCCACAATAGAGGATCGCGATGCCTCCGATGAGGTGCGAGAACGCCAGGAACTTTTCCGCCGCGAACTTCCTGTCCGCAAACTGGTTGCTGAAGAACATGCCAACGATCGAAGCAACCGGGAAAGCATTGAGGATTGCGGATTGTTGTCCCGGAGTGAACCCAAGGCTGGGCAGATAGCCGAAAATAAGCGGAAGCCAGGCGCCCCAGATGAAAAATTCCAGGACCATCATCACAAACAGTTTGAGGCGGATTGTAGAATTCATGCAGTTCGAGGGCTAAAGTTGATTCACAAAAAAACAGTCCCCGGAAGCGCACATGTGCCGGATCAGGGACGCGCCGACTAGACCAAAAGGCGCGGGGAGAGGCAAGGGTTTCGTTGCAGGGTTTCACTCGTCACCCCGGTCCCACCACGTTCCAGCGTGGGTTTTGCCAAGATTCGCCTTGTAACAAGCACCCGGTGGCGGGACATTTTTTGAGTGAAGTTGGAACAGCACGTGGCGCATTCGCAATCCTCCAGCAAGGATGCCGGTCATTCGTGCCTGGTGCGCTCGGTCACGGCTGCATTCGCGGCGGACTCCAAACTGGAAGCGGTCACGCTCGACATGGGTAAGAGAACCATTTCCGTCGCCACTCTCGGGAAGACCCCGGACGCCGAGCTGAGTGATCGAATTCGCGCCACGATTGACGCGGCGCAAACTGAATCTGGCGGGAAGCATTGCAGCTTTTTCTCGGGCGATACCCAGTGTCAGCGCTGTGCGGCTCCCTTGTCGGCTGCGGAACAGAAAAGCGTTCGCATCGAACAAAAGGATGGGCAGACTACCATTGCCCGTGTCACCTGCCCGACAGCGCCGAAATTCTGGCATTGGCGCAGTTTCCCATGGCCCAGGATCGTCCAACGCGACGTCGAGTTCATCGAGCACGCCGACCACCTGGATGAATGGAAATCTCAACTGGCCGCCGCCGCTCTCTGCGGAGCCTTTGCGCTTGCGGGATTCCTGTCCGGGCCTCAACCCGTCGGGCAGGCTCTGTATGTCATCTCCTACATCGCCGGCGGCTGGTTCACGGTGGAAGAGGTGTGGGAACGCCTGCAACGGCGAGCCATCGACGTCCATTTTCTGATGCTCGCGGTCGCCGCTGGCAGCGCGAGCATTGGCGCCTGGGCCGAGGGAGCAACACTTCTCTTCCTCTTCTCCCTCTCCGGTGCGCTGGAGCATTTCGCCTTGGGACGGACTCAGCGCGAGATTCATGCCCTCTACAAGGACGCGCCAAAGGTGGCCGCCCTCCTGGATGAGCAGGGGCACGAACAGGAGATCCCGGTGGATCAAGTCAGGGCTGGCATGCGCCTGCTGATCAAACCTGGGGCGCAATTTCCCGTGGATGGCGAGATCATCAAGGGCCAGACCGCCGCGGATGAATCGAACTTGACTGGTGAAGCAGTCCCGGTGGAGAAGCGGCTCGGAGATCAAACTCTTGCAGGCACACTCAATCTGTGGGGAGCCGTCGAAGTCCTCGTCACGCGGCCAGCACGCGAAAGCGCGCTCCAAAAGATCATCCACCTGATCAAGGACGCACAGCATCAGAAAGCACCGGCGCAACAGTTCACGGACAAGTTCGGAACGATTTACACTTATGCCGTTCTCTCGCTCACGGCGCTGATGTATTTCTTCTGGTGGCGGGTCTTCGATCTTCCCGCTTTCGCCAATGAAGACGGGCTGCCCAGCGCATTTTACCGCGCCATGACCCTGCTTGTAGTCGCATCGCCATGCGCGCTCGTGCTTTCAATCCCTTCCGCTGTGCTGGCGGCCATCGCCTCGGCAGCGCGCCGGGGAATTCTCTTCCGCGGGGGAGCAGCGGTCGAAAAGCTGGCAGATGTCCAGGTGGTGGCACTGGATAAGACCGGCACCTTGACCACGGGTGAACTGCAAATTGATCATGTCGAAAGTTTCCCGCCGGGTCACGAAGCTGAAGTCTCCCGCATCGCCTACTCGCTCGAACGCCTTTCCACACATCCGCTCGCCCGCGCGATCACGAAGTACGGCAAGCACAAACAACTGGAGCCAGTAGATTTTGACTCTTTCGAATCCGTCACAGGCCAGGGCCTGCGCGCCAGACGCGGAGAGCAATCGTTTATCCTCGGACGCCGCGAGTGGGTGATTCAACAGAGTGATCCGGCAGCCTTCGCCGCCGCGCCACCTCCCTTGCCCGGCCATTCCGAAGTCTGGCTCACGACCGGACAATGGACCGGACGCATCCTGCTCCGCGACGACTTGAGACCCGAAGCACGCGGTTTGATTGAAGAACTGCACCGTGCGGGGCTCCGCAGCATCGTTTTGACGGGAGACCGCCGGGGAGCGGCACAAAACTTGAAATCACAACTCGGCCTCGACGACGTCCGAGCCGAACTGAAACCGGAAGACAAAGTCGCCGCCATCCGGACGCTTTCGCGAGCCGGCTACCGGGTTGCCATGATCGGTGACGGCGTCAATGACGCTCCCAGCCTGGCTGCCGCGCACGTCGGCGTGGCCATGGGCGCACGCGGATCCGACGCCGCGCTCGAACAGGCCGATGTCGTTCTCATGAACGACCGGCTGGAGAACTTCCTCGTAGCCTTCCGCCTGAGCCATCGCGCGCGACGCATCATCCGGCAGAATCTCGTCATCTCCCTCGGCACAGTGATGGTCCTGGTCATCTTCGCGCTGATCGGTCGGATACCATTGACGGTAGGCGTGGTGGGGCATGAGGGAAGCACCGTAGTCGTCGTCATGAACAGCCTGCGCCTGTTGTGGTATCAGCGCAGGCGGACCAAGGCGCGATAGTTCTTCCGCACGTGAGCCCTATTCGTCCCAAGGGTGCGGTCAATTCGCAGAGCTATGTTCTGAGTTCGGGAATGTGCCAGCGCGCATTCCCAGATCCTCAACACCATCCAACCGGGGCGCGCAACACGCCGGAAACGGCGCGGTCACGCCGCGCATTCCGTAATAGCGTGGCCTTCCAGAATGCGACGCGCGTTTTCGGCGTGCGTCCGTGGCGCGGGCACTTGTGCCAGAAGCATCCATCGACGAATACCGCGACCATCTCTGATGCTGGCCGATCTCAATGGCGACGGACGCCTCGACATCATCGCCGCCGGCAGCGCGACGAAGAACCTGAAGATTTATTGGAATGAGTCGCGCAAGTAAGGAGGTGGAAACGGTTTGAATAGCCTGGCCGCGGCGCGTCCAAGTTCGCGCGCAATCGATGCCTTGATCCCTGCGCGTCTGGTCACACCCGTCACTAGAGTATTCCTGCCAATGAGCTCCCTACCGCTCATAAGCTGAATGTCCAGGCACCTATTGGCTAACGTTCCAAGTTAAGCGAACGTCTCACTAAACTACTGTGCTGGAGACTGTAGAAATCGCGAATATGGAAGCACTTGGCGAAGGCGTGCCCGGCGGCTGTCATAATCAATCTCATCAAGTCGGCGCTGGAACTCGGAGTGGCCGCTCTCGAACTGGCCGAGGGGTGGGACAAGAACTCCAAGTAAACGGCTACGTCCTCGGGGAGCGCCAAATTCATGTCGAGCATGTCGAGGGCGGCGAGTATCTCGTTCGTGACTGAGTTGTCCTCCTCCCAATCGTCGTAGTCCACCTCGTCAGATGGATACAATGCGTTAGCCCAATTGAGAACCTCTGTTGAAGACATCCGACCGCTTCCCCAGTCGTTCACGACTTGCGCGAGGTCTTCACGTTTGATGATGCGGGTGGTCATTGGCAGTGCGCCTGACGTCAGGGTCAGCGACGGGAGCCACACACCGATGACGTTGAATTTGTCTCTGAACGAATCGGCTGGCTCCCGTTCGCTGGTCCGTTTGTATGGGGCAGGTTCGTAAATATTCCTGGCGTCGGCTAACGACTCACTTTTGCGGAACTCATGGTACTTGTGACTGTATGCAGCCCATTCGTTCGTAAAAACTTACTGCCGAGTCGCTCAAGGCCAAGTCTTTGAAAGCGAGCGAGGAGAAACGGGTTTGGCTCACGCAGCACCCACATGCGCAATCTCCATTGAATAGCAGAAGTCTTTAGCTCACGTGGCAAAGGGATCGCGTAACAAGCACCGTTGCCGGGCATCCATGTCATTCCCAACGCCGACTTGTGGAATTCTGTTTCGTGGACCACCCAATTGCCATTGGTCTGCCTCTCGATGTCGGAAATGCCAAATTGCACGACGTGATTCTTGCTAATGTTAGTGATCGCGAACAGTGCGTGCAATCCTCGACCTTCACTGACCACAGAGAACTGCGGATAGATTGAACGACCGGGGTTGTTGGTTAACCCAAGGAATAACACCGATACGTCACCGGCAGCCTGAGGTGGCTTCGTGCAGCTCACCAAACTCGCACCAATGATCAAGACCACTGCGCAAATGAGGAGGGTCAGTTGGTTTTTTATGCATTTGAACATCAGTCTGGCCTGCCACAATTAGAGGTTCGATATGATGTGACGTGGTGCAATTCGGAACAAATCTGATCCCCACATGTAGTTTGCCGAGACCTTCCTTGGTCCGCAGCCATTGGAAGGTGCGGCGTGAAGTTGTTGGTGGTGGCGGGACGCCCGCCGCTACTCCGCTTTTCCAAGATTGACATGATTTTAATTCCAAAAATGTATCCCGCACGGCGTGCGGACATAGTTTCAACCTTCTGAAATGTGTCCCGCATAGAGTGCGGACATGATTCCAACTTCTGAAATGTATCCCGCACCACGTGCGGACATGATTCCAACGCCGCTCCTTTCCGCAGCATGAATGAGCCTTCCCACTCCACGTTATGCCCCGCGAATGCGTCAGGATGGTTGAATTCCGCTCGTGTCCGCCACTCAGCCCTCGGCCTTGATTGGGATTTTCACAACGCGCTTCTTTCGAGCGAGTGGAATTACAACGGCAATGGCTCGACGCTGTCCGGCTCATGGGCATCGGCAAAGCATCTTCCGTCCTTCATCTCAGGGTCTGCAAACGTCGGAGTTGCCTGTGAGCGACGTAGGGATCGACACGCGCGAGGAGCCAGAACGCCCACTCCTCTTTGAGCCTGACCCAGAAGCCCCGTGATCGGCGCCAGGCGTTCAGTTCCACGCGCCGACTTCGCGCCAGGGCGCGCGAGAAAATTTCGCTGGCTTCCTTCGCCAGAGTCGCATTGGGCAGCCGGAGCATCAGCTCGTAGTTGATGAAGAGGCTTCGGCGGTCAAGATTTGCGGAACCGACGTAAACGATGTCATCGATGATCAAGAGTTTGGCATGCAGAATCTGGGGCTCATACTCGTGAATCTCAATTCCTGACCGGAGGAATCCCTGGTAAAACCTGTGACTTGCCATCTGTGAAAGGGGAATGTCCGACTTCCCAGCTAAGATCAACTGGACAGAGCCGCCACGCCGCGCCACCTCGTTCAAAGCGCGTCGGATCGGACGCGTGGGAATGAAATAGGCGGAGATGATTTTGATGGCCTGCGCGGCTCGCAGATCCTGAACCAGCGTCTGCTTCAACTCGGATCGTCCCCGGCCGGGCGCCATCAAGAGAAGCTGGCCTTCAGTTGTGGGGACAAGGTGCGAAAGGCGGTTCTTGCGCAGCCGGATGAAACGCTGGTGTTTGAAATCTGCGAGATCCCAGGAGCCGTCGAACGATTCCGCCAACGGAGGCACCAGTGTTCCCGAGAGCTTCAATCCCAGATCGTACCAGCCTCTGTTGATGCCATCGCCCTCGTAATCCTGGGAGATGTTGAATCCACCGACGAACGCGATCTGACTGTCGCAGATGAGCAACTTGCGGTGATTGCGGATGGTGAGTCGTTGAAGTTGCAGCGGATTGAACCAGCGGAACTCGCCGCCCGCACGGGTCAGCGGTTCCCAAAAACTCCCGGACATCGTCAACGATCCTAGCGCATCAATCATCACCCGGACTTTCACTTTCCGCTCCGCAGCCCGCGTCAACGCCGCCCTGAATCGCTCGCCCACTCCTGTCTCTTCGAATATGTACATCTCCAGACACACAGAGATACTTGCCTTATCAATCGACGCCAGCATGGCATCGAACGCGTCATCGACGCGATCGAACCACTGAAAAACGCCAGTCTGAATGGCTGATCCTATGGTGGACATCTTCCATGCACGTATGCCACCGGACCGCCGCAAACTCAAATGCGGAACAAATGCCGACATCCATCTACTTTATCCGAAGCGAACGTTCTGGCACCAATTCTCCTCTACTGAAAAAACATTTCAATAATCTCGCAGCCTGCGCCATCTTATCTGCGTGAGAATTCTGCAATCAACAATCCTCCTGTTTGCTTGCGCCGCAGTCATGGCTGGGGCCGCGCCGGCCACGAAGACCAAGGTTAGCCTTCTTCTGTCTGTGGAAACCGCCCGGCCTGGTGATGAAATTACCGCCGCCATCGAGATGCGAATGCCGCCTGGCTGGCACACATACTGGCGCAACGGAGGTGACGTCGGTGATGCAACAGCAACGAAAATCGACTGGGAACTCCCGCCTGGTATCACGGCGGGCGCGATCCAATGGCCGGTTCCCGAAAAGCTGAATGATGCGGACATTATCACCTACACCTACCACGGCACGGTCCTTCTGCTCGTTCCGTTGAAAGTGGCTTCCAATCTCCAGCCTGGTCCTTTGGAACTGAAGGCGAACGTTTCCTGGATTGAATGTGAGAAGAGCTGTTTGCCTGGAGAGGGAAAAGTTCAGGCTTCTTTTACCGTTGGCTCCGTCGGGAAGGCTTCCGCCGCCAATCAGCGGATCGAACTTGCGAAAGCCGCTCTTCCCAAAACCGGAACCCAGTTGCCAGTGGAGGCGGTCTGGGATGCTCCGCCAGATGCAAAGGAACGGGCGATTCTGATCCATGTGGAAACGCAGTCGAAGCCCGCGATATTTGACTTTTATCCGGACGGAACGAGCGGCACCAAAATCGAAGGAGCAACCACAAGTCTCCAGATTGCCACCAACAAGGTCGCGCTGCGCAAGCTGGTCACGCGAGATGAACCTACGACGCCCTGGCCCACCGAGCTCAGCGGTCTGCTTATCACAGGAACTTCAGGAACGACCAATCGCGAAGCCTCCGAGATTCGACTCAAGATCAAATCAACCGCGGATGGTGCCACATCGCCTTCCGGCGGCAACCTTGCTAGATCTGGAAGCAAGTCGCTGCTACCCATGCTCGGGCTGGCGTTCCTCGGCGGTTTGATTCTGAACATCATGCCCTGTGTGCTGCCTGTCATTGCGCTCAAGATTCTGGGTTTTGTCAGCCAGAGTCGCGAGGATCCCCGGCGCGTGCGCCGGCTGGGGATTATTTACACGTTGGGAGTCCTCGCTTCATTCCTCGCGATGGCTGCCGTGGTTATTAGCGTTAAACACGCGGGCAACGCGGCTAGCTGGGGAATGCAGTTTCAAAATCCACAGTTCCTCATCGGCATGACGCTGCTGGTCACACTCGTCGCGCTGAATCTTTTTGGTGTGTTTGAAGTGTTGCTGGGCGGCGGCGCGATGAATGCCGCAGGAAGCCTTGCCTCCAAGGAAGGCGACGCGGGCGCTTTTTTCAACGGAATCCTCGCGACTGCGCTTGCCACGCCTTGCACGGCACCCGCGTTGAGCATCGCGCTGGGTTTCGCGTTCGCCCAATCCGCCGCAGTCATCCTCGTGACCTTCTCCGCGATCGGCCTCGGCCTCGCCGCGCCATACCTAGCATTGTGCTGGCACCCTCAATGGCTGCGCTTTCTCCCGAAGCCCGGTGCCTGGATGGAGCAGTTCAAGAAGGCGATGGGATTTCCCATGCTTGCGACTGCCGTTTGGCTGTTCTCGATCACGCTCGTTCATTTCGGGAAAGGGGCAGCATTCTGGCTCGGGTTGTTCCTGGTGTTGATTTCCTTCGCCGCTTGGGTGTGGGGTGAATTCGTCCAGCGGGGTAATCGCGGCCGAACCGGCGCCCGAATCCTTACCATCCTGCTGGTTCTCGCCGCCTACGGCTGGGTGCTGGAAGGTGAACTCAGTTGGCGCAATCCGATCGCGCCGTCACAAAATCGAACCGGACTGGAGAATCGGCCTGATGGAATTCAGTGGCAGGTGTGGTCGCCGGAAGCCGTTGATCAAGCCCGGAAGTCTGGACGACCGGTGCTGGTGGATTTCACCGCCGATTGGTGTATGACTTGCCAGGTCAACAAGAAGACGAGTTTGGAAATCACATCGGTGCGCGACAAATTGAAGGAAATCGACGGCATCGCCTTGCTGGCGGATTACACCCGTAAAGATCCCGCCATCCTGAAGGAACTTCAACGCCATGATCGCGCCGCAGTTCCGCTCGTGCTGGTGTATCCAGCCGATTCCGGCAAACCGGCAGAGATACTGCCGGAGATATTGACTCCTGGTCTGGTGTTGACCGCCCTGGATCGTGCTGCCGGAAGAAAGAAGTGACCTGGTCTGGGGAAGCTCGGTTCAATGAAGACTTTTCCTGCCTGCTTCCCTCGAAGTTCACGGCCGCGATGTTTAATCTCAAGATCGAGGAAGCCCGCCCAAATCGACCTGCGGCGGACCTTTGAATCTCTTGCGTTCGAGTCCAAACCAGATCACCACCAGCAAGACCACCACCGTGCCGATGATCCACACAGCCTGCTCGTTCGGTGGTTGCATCCCGATCACGATCAAGAAAATGCAGCCGAGCGCGGCCACGAAAGCCAGCGGTCGATACCATCGGCCGAGCTGCCATGGGCCCATCCGCGTCCAACTGTTTCCAAACGCCAGGAACCCGGCTCCCACGGGAATAACATAAGAGATATAGAGCAACACCGTGCAGACAGCCGCGATCGTAGTGTAAGGCGCAAATATGGTGAAGATCGCGCCCAGAGCTCCGGTGGCCCAGATGGCGTATGTGGGTGTTTTAGAAGCCAGACTTGTCTTCCCGAGATATTCGGACCAGGGAAGCCCGCCATCACGGGCAAAGGCGTAAGTCATCCGCGACGCCGAAGTCAGAGCTGCCAGTCCGCAAAAGTATTGTGCGAGGACTATCCCTCCAAGAAGCGCCCATGCCAGCCAGGATGGAAGCGCCGATTTGATTGTCCATGCCACGGCTTCAGAGCCCTTTCCGACGCCCTCGGCAACATTCGGCATCGCCAGCAGGATGGCGCAAATCATCACCCAGCCAAACAACGCGGACACCAACACTGACCGAACGATTCCCCGGGGCACGTTGTGCGCCGCGCCAATCGTCTCTTCCGACGTGTGCGCCGAAGCGTCGAATCCGGTGATCGTGTAGGCCGGTAGCAGAAGACTCAGGCAGAAGAGCCACATCAGGCTCTGTTGCTTCGGAAAGACTGCGGCGGCCTCCGGCAATCCGCTGTAATTGGTGAACGTCCAGAGCCGCGCCCACTCGAAATGTTGCGTGTTCGCCAGCAACGCTCCCGTCAACACTACCGCGACGCCCAGGATCAAGTATCCGCTCAAGTCCGTCAGTCGCGTTGTCAGACGGATGCCGTAATGATTCAACAGTGCGTGAGTCATGGTCATCGCCACCACGACCGCCGTCTTCACCACTGCCGCGTGTTGTTCCGGCACCGACAATCCGAATGCTGCGGAAGCAAAATCGTAAGTTCCCGCATTCACCGCGCCCAGCACCGCGATCAAACCCATCAAATTGAACCACGCCGTCACCCAGCCGCAGGCCCGGCCACCGAGGATGCTTGCCCAATGGTACAAACCACCCGCAGTCGGAAATGCCGAGCCTACCTGCCCCATCGTCGCCGCCACCGCCATCGAGAACAGGCAGGCGATCGGCCAGCCCAGTCCCATGCTCGCGCCACCCACGCTGCACAACCCAACGTGAAACGAAGTAATCCCGCCGGACAGAATGCAAATAATCGAAAGCGAAATGGCGAAATTGGAAAAGCCGGACATCCGGCGAGACAACTCCTGCTTGTAGCCGAGCCTGCGCAACAAGGCCTCATCCTCGTGTTGTTGTTGGATCACTCGCGCGAGTGTAAGAGTTCCATCATCCCGAGGGAAGCATACGATGTCGGCCGGAACTCAACATGAGAGCCTTGGAATTGGCCCACGAGGGGCCGCGATTGCAAATAAAACGCATTGGCCGGGTTAGATGTCAGAGAATGGCTGTGCGGCGTGGTCGAAATCTCAAGCATATCCTCTCCCAGTCTCTCACCTTTCCTGGAACGATCTGAAAGAGTGGATGCGTCTCCGGTATCGTGACGCAAGGAAAGGACCGTCCATCTGCGGCGCTCGCGCCCATGAAAAGCCGCGCTCTCAACTGGAGCGCAATGGCCGCGTTACAGCGCATGCTTGGTTGCGGTCATTGGCGAAGTGCTCCATGAAGCTCTGAACTTCCCTCACTCCGTAACGCGTGCTGTGTGATGGACTCAATGGCCCAGAGATCAGGTCCATCTGCCGTGTGATGTAGAACGATCTCGTAGTAGCCGAAGGTGTGAAAGAAGCGCGAATCGGACGTATCGCTGGGCCAGCGGTGAATCACGAAGTCGAAGCGACAATGCGCCCGCTCTCCGGTGAACGTGACAAGATGGTTGAGGCTAAGGTGCTGAGTAACGAGTCCCGCAAGACCAGACCGGCGCTGCGCCACGAATTCATCAGCCGTCATGCGTGCTGCCGGTGTCCCACGAAAGCTGGAATAGTCGGTGTCGAGGCTCGCAGCCAGGCATCGCCTCAAACCAGTCCAGTCGCGTTGGTCGAAGGCACGGCAGAACTCATGGATGGTCCTGACAACGTTGTCATGGTCGGATCGGTTCAGCATCGGTTCAAGAATTCGCGAGCAACGGCTGGAACCAAGCTCGGCGACTCGGACTCACGAGGGCCAGGCTTGCAATCGCACCGCCGCAGCCCGGCCCGCTCCAGCGAGAAGATGTCACGAATTGAAACTTTCCTTGATCACTCCAGCCAGGCCGGTGAGCAGCCGGTCACCCTGGCCGATGTAGGACGAACCGTGCATGACGGCCAGCGTTTCCGGCTTGAGATCGGCCAGCGAGCGCAGGACACCTTCGGTCTGGCTGGTGTAAGGAATGTAGTCGGCCAGCGGTCCTTGCTGCATTTGTTGCATCGCCTTCCGCGCCGGCTCGATCAGGTCCGACGAAGTCACGGGCGCGACGTCTCCAAAATGATGGAAAAGGTCGGAACAGAACAACGTCTTGCGCGTTTCCTCAAACAGCACACCCGCGTCCCACCCGTGCGGAAGGTGAGGCGAACGATGGAACCGGTAGCGGTATTTGCCCGTGGTCAGGACATCGTCGGCCGTCATGCCGCGCGCGGGGCGTATCGAGAAATCATCCACACTCACGAGCTTGCCGACGAATGTGCAAACGGGCTGGGCTTGGGGCGCGAGTTGCAGCCAGTCGTTGAGCGCGCCGATTTCGTCGGACTCAAAATGACTCCAGGCAATATGCCGGAGTTTCGTGGGATCGATCAGCTTGGCGACGGCCTCCCGCAAGGCCGGGAACATCCGCTTGAACCCCGCGTGAAAGAGCAGCGGCTCTTCGTCACGCACGAGGAAATGATTGAACTGCATGTCAAAGTCTGGAACGTAAATGGAAAGGCGGAACAGGTCAGGGGCGATTTCATTTATGGTGGTCATAGGTCACAAGCTAGCGGGCTCGAGTTCAATTGAAAACAACGCAGTTGGCTCCCATTCGTTTCGCCTGACATTCGACCGACTCAGCGCCGACTGGCAGGCCCGTTACTGCCATCCTGTCGTCGCAGCCTCGCGGCCGACAACTTCAAATCCGTAATCGCCGGCTTCCAAGTCCGTATCCCCCCCGCAGCACCGGAAGTCATTTCGCTAATTTTTCCTCTCTTATTTCTGACTGTCTGCTAGTATTACACGCAGATTACCAATGAATTTCAAAACGAAAGAACTCTTTCCGGAAATCCAGCCCGAGTTTGTTTTTCAAATCGGGCGACGCAAGGTGAGGTGCCTGGGATGGTTGGGCTTTGTTTTCCCAGTGTTTTGCACGGTGCTGACCCTGCACGGAGCGGCACCTGAAGAACCATCTGCTCAAGGCAAATCAATCCCTGTCGCTGAAATGCGACGCTCAACCGCCGTGGATTTCGAGCGGGAAATCCTCCCTATTCTTACCAGCAACTGCCTGGCCTGCCACAATCAGACCAAAGCCAAGGCGGATCTGGTTCTGGAAACGCCGCAAACCATCCTCAAGGGCGGCGAATCCGGACCTGCTGTCATCGCCGGACATGGCGTGGATAGCTTGCTGTTGAAAGTGGCTACTCATCTTGAAAAACCGGTCATGCCGCCCAAAGACAACAAGGTCAATGCCTTGAATTTGACATCGGATGAGCTGGGCCTGGTGAAACTCTGGATTGATCAGGGTGCCAAAGGCGAGGTCCGCGGGAGCGGTCCCATTGTCTGGCAATCTCTCGCGGACACGGTCAATCCGATCTTTGCGGTCGCGCTCACCAGCGATGGCCAGTTCGCCGCCTGCGGTCGCGGCAACCATCTTGGCGTTTATCATCTCCCAACCCGGCAGTTCGCCGCCAACCTGATTGATCCACAAATGATGGTGGGTTCCGAAACCAACAAACAAAAAGCGGCTCATCTGGATGTTGTCAATGCGCTCGCCTTCAACCCCGACGGCGACCTTCTCGCCTCGGCGGGTTATCGCGAAGTAAAACTCTGGCGTCGGCAGCCCATCACTCGCTCGCGGACTTTCACGAATGCACCCGGTGGATCGACGCTCGTGGTCGCAACATCCACGAATGGCACGCACTTGATCCTCGGAGGGCGGGACGGCCTGATCCGAATTGTGGATCGCATCTCCGGCAGCCTGCTAAAGACACTCGACGCCCAGGCTGGCGCGGTGACCGCCCTGCGCGTTTCGCCCGATGGCAACCGATTGCTCGCTGCTGCGGGTGGAAACACGATCGACGTCTGGGATCTGGCGACAGGTGCGTCTTTAGCGCGCGTGCTGCTCAAGGCTCCTGCGACTGCGGTTAGTTGGACGCCGGCTTCAAACCACGTCGCCACCGCCGACGCGACCGGCAGCATTCACATCTGGGAACTGTCCGCGAAAAATCCCGGAGAGCTGGCTCTGCTCAAGGAATTCAAAGGCCAGACGAATGGCTTGTCTTCACTAGATTTCGTTGTCGGAAAAACGCCAGCACTTCTGACAAGCGGCCGCGATGGAACTGCGCGCTCCTGGAATTTGGAGAAATACGAGGAAATGTTAAAATTCGAGCATGGCGGCGAGATTGTTGCGTTGGTTGCTTCCCCTGATGGTCAGCGCATCGCCACTGCCGGCACCAACCGGGTGATCAAACTTTGGAATGCCGGGGACGGGAAGTTGATTGCTGAACTTCGTGGTGATCGAAACGAACGCCAGCGGTTGATCGAAGCCGAACGGGCGCTCACCTACGCCAAAGGCCAGCTCGCGCTGCGCAAGACTCTGCTTGCCGCCGCCGACAAGGAGCGCACCAACCAGGTCGAGCGTGTCACGAAAGCAACCGACGCCTATCGCGCGGCGGAAAAAGCCCACACCGAGAAACAGAAAGCCCTGGCCGATGCCACCGCAGTTGTGCCGACCGCGGAGAAGGCGCTCAACGAAGTCAATGAACTGATCAAGAAACTCAAGGACGATCTGGAAACCGCGGAAACCGCCGGCACGAACGCCAGGACAGGCGCCAAGGTTGCCCTCGACAAACTCGTGCAGGCGCAACTCGCCGACAAGGCGGCACAAATGAAAGCCGAGATCGAACGCATCGTCGCCAGCGCCACCGGCACCACGAAGGCAACGGCGGAAAGCGACGTGAAGGCCCCGCCCACCGAAGCGCAGGCCTCTGCCGCCACCGAGGCACACGCGATCGCTGACAAGGCGCTCGATGAACTCATTCAGAGCGCGCGCAAAGCAGGTGCGGCGAAGGTAACATTCGACCGGGCGAATCCAGATGCCGAGAAGCGAAAGAAGGAAGCGGATGAGAAACTTCAGGCAGCGAAGAAGTCGGCTGGCGATGCGGAGAACACGTTCAAAAAGGCCAGCCTGACGCGCTCCACTTCGGAGAATGAACTTCACCTCTCGATCAATGCCGCTCAAAAAGCCGGTGACGCCCTGGCCGACGGCCTGGTAGCTCTGCAATCCGCCGAAACGGATCAGAAACAGCGCGAGACAGCCGTCTCCATGGCAGGCAGGGCATCCTCTGAAAGCGAGCAAGTTTTCCGACACCTCGCGTTTTCCCCGGACGGCCAGATCCTCGCGGCATCCAGTGACGATGGGAAAACCCACACATGGAGCGCTGCCACTGGAGCTTCACTGGCCTCGTGGCAATCCGGCCAGAATGATTCCGTAAACCTCGCATTCGCCGGAGCCTCTGAACTCGTCACGAGCACCGGAGACGGCATCGCCACGGTCTGGCATCTTCAGCCCGAGTGGAAACTCGAACGCACCATCGGCACCGGCGACGACAAATCTCTTTTCCTGGATCGGGTGAACGTCGTTCGTTTCACACCGGATGGCAAAAAACTCATCACCGGCGGTGGCGAGCCCAGCCGGAGCGGTGAACTTAAAGTCTGGCTGGTTTCGGACGGTACTCTGCTCCAGGACTTGAAAGGCGTGCATAGCGACGTTGTGCTCGGGCTCGATCTGACAGCCGACGGCCGTTACCTCGCATCCAGCGCGGCGGATAAGTTCATCCGGGTGCTTGACCTGCAGTCTGGCAAGATTCTTCGCTCGCTTGAAGGTCATACTCATCACGTGCTGAGTGTCAGTTGGAAACGCGACGGGCGTACGCTGATCAGCGGCGGCGCGGACAACGTCGCCAAGGTTTGGGATGCCTTCACTGGAGAACGCAAAAAGAACATCGATGGATTCACCAAAGAGATCACCTCGGTCTCCTTCGTTGGTGATGGCGATGAAGCACTGGCCTGTTCCGGAGACAATTCCTTGAAGCTCGTGAAATCAAACGGCGAAAAGGTCCGCTCATATGAAGGTGCGACGGATTTTCTGCAATCTGCCACAAGCGCCCTGGATGGCAGCGTCGTCGTCGCCGGCGGACAAGATGGAGTGCTGCGTTTTTGGGACGGCGCTTCCGCCAAACTCGTCGCCAGCTTCGAGAAGTAGCCAGCTCATTTTGTGGAGCGCGGCCGTGTGCATAACTCCAGCCGCAGCGCTTGGATATGCATTATCGATTGGTGTCGTGCGATGTGTTGCGGTTGGTCGGGACGACATAGTCGAGATCCCGGTCAGAATCAGAACTGCTGGAAATTCGCGCGAGACTATTGCACCACCGGAGATGAGTCGTTACCTTCGCAACACTTTATGAGTAACTCCATTTCGCAAACTCCGGCCCCGATTTCACCTGAAGCCCGGCTCGCCGGACTAGAACTGGAATTGCCTCCCGCGCCGAAACCACTGGGAGTTTACAAGCCGGTGGTCGTGACTGGGAATCTGGCGTTCGCCTCTGGTCACGGACCCGTGCGCACCGATGGCTCGCTGATGCTGGGACGCGTGGGCGCCGATCTCGATCTGGCGGCGGGCAAGATGGCCGCGCGGCAGGTTGGACTCACGATGCTCGCCTCGCTTCGTGCGCAGCTCGGAAGCCTCGACCGTGTCCGCCGCGTCATCAAAGTTCTCGGGCTCGTCAATTGCACCTCCGAGTTCTTCGATCACCCCAAAGTAATCAATGGCTTCAGCGAATTGCTGGTTGACCTGTGGGGGCCGGATCTCGGCGTCGGCGCCCGCAGTGCAGTGGGCACGAGCACACTTCCCGGAAACATTCCGGTCGAGATCGAGGCGATCTTCGAGCTTCATTGAACAGTGGCGCGCATCTGATCCCGACTAATGCCAAGCCTCCGGGTCCACTGATGAACGAACAATCACTATCGCGACACTTGCTTCGCATCCCGGTTTTCCAACCTGCCTTATCGCCGACTTTCCAGTCAGCGGGGCGAGGTAGAAGCTGCGGCCTCACGGTCAGCGCCCGGGCCGATTGAATACTGGCGATACGGCGGATTCGGAAGTTGCGCTACGCGATTCGGGCTCGCGTCGAGCCAGGTCGAAACAAGCAAGTATTCGCTTTAGTAGAAGTGGATTCCCGTGGACGCTCCGCTTACCACAATCCAGTCAGACGTCTTTTAACCTCCGGAATGTCCAGCACCAGCACCACTCCGTCTTCAGTGCCTTGGGCCAGGAATCTTCCATCAGGGCTGAAAGCCGATACCCATGAGAGCGGAGTCCAATCCGCCGCGAAGGGAATTCCGTTCTTCATGCCCGTGACATCGGGGAAGTAACTGCCATTGCCTGCAAACGCCTCGCCGAAGGGTGCGATGGCCTGGTAATAGCCAAGAGCCACGGGCGGCGCTTTTCCAACTTCGACAAAATCCGACCAACGCCTCCAGCTCAATCGATGGGAGACCTCTCCGTCGTGGCCGAACCAGTGCCCGCCCGGATCGAAAACGACTCGGAGTTCTGGGTCCTCGACTTCCGTGACCTGATGCCACAACTCTCGACCGTCGGCCACGGCGTAAGCTCGAATCACGACATTACCACCCTCGCCGGGAACAGGTCTATGCCACACGAGGAAGCGCTCGCCACCCGGTGCCAGGGCCATCCCGTGGGCTGACCAGTTCGTCTCCTTCTGTTCGTGGAGCAGAATGGGCTGTCCCGCTGAACTCAATTCATACAGACGCCAGCAGGATCGTTCCTCCATCGCCGCGTTTTCCCGGCGCAAGAGCAGCCAGCGTCCCTGCGCGTCCATTTGCATCTGGCTCGCCCGTCCGTCGGCCAGATGCCAGCGTTGCAGAACCACGCCCTGCTCCAGGTCAAAAAGCCGTGCCTCGTTCCCGCTCGTCATCGCGAAGCGTGTGCCTTTCGAGTCAAAGCAGCCACCAGCCCAGTCCACCAAATCACTTTCCGGCATTTCAAAAATGGGTTCTTCAAACTTTAGCGTTGGGATTTTCATTGAGTGAAATCAGGTTAAGCGGATGCAAGACATGCAACTTTATCAGCAGCTTTTGGGATTGAGTGGGCCGTGGGAAGTGGGGCGAGTGACCTTGAAGCGGGAGGCGCAG
>SIBF01000039.1 GCA_009695275.1 Pedosphaera sp.
CGCAAAACCACGCGCCCACTCCGGAAAAGTCCGACAAACGCGCGATCCCGGTCGCTTTGATCCCTCACCAGCACTCAAACCATCGTTCGCGAGAAATTTTCCTCCAAAATTTCCGGCCAACAAGTCCACTATGAATTTTGCAGGCTAGGACGCGGCTTCGCCTGGCTCGACGCAGGCACAAGCAGCAGTCTCCATGAAGCTTCCGCCTACGTTCAAACAATCGAAAAACGCCAGGGAATCAAGATTGGCTGCCCGGAAGAAGCCGCTTTCCGTCGCGGCTTCCTGAGCTTGGAACAGCTCCGATCCACAGCGGATCAAATCCCGAATTGCGAGTATCGTGATTACCTTGAATCCATCATCGCTGAGGCGAAGCGCCTCCAAAGCTGAACCTCTATGATCATTCTTCTTGGAGCCACGGGTTACATCGGCCAGGCGTTCGCTCAAGCGCTGCGCCGGCAAAATAGAGAGTTCGTTGCCGTGAGTCGAAAGGATCTCGATTACACGCGTTTTGACCGGTTGCTGCCTTTTCTTCGCGAGCGAAAACCAGAGTTTCTGATCAATGCTGCGGGTTATACCGGCAAGCCGAATGTGGACGCCTGCGAAGTCGCCCGCGCCGATACCCTTCAAGGCAACACCCTCTTCCCTCTGACGTTGGCGCACGCATGCCTGGCGGCAAACATACCTTGGGGTCACGTGTCCTCGGGATGCATCTACGCGGGTGCCAAACTCGACGAGCCTGCAGGAACTCGCGTCGAGAAGGATCTCACTCAACCAGACGCAAAAGCGCTGCTCTCACAGCATCCGGAGAAGTTGCACGGCTTCACCGAGAACGATCCACCAAATTTCAGCTTCCGGGACGGACCTTGCAGCTTCTACAGCGGGACGAAGGCGCTGGCGGAAGAGTCGATCGCCGGTCTTGGTCAGAGCTACGTCTGGCGATTGCGAATTCCTTTCGACGAGTTCGACAATCCACGGAATTACCTGTCGAAAATCCAGCGTTACTCGAAAGTTTACGACAACGTTAATTCCTTGTCCCACAGGACCGACTTTGTGACCGCCTGCATTGAGACCTGGGTTCGGCGCGTTCCTTTCGGAACCTACAATGTCACCAATCCCGGCTTCGTCACCACCCGGCAGGTGGTTGGCCTGATAGAGAAGATTTTGAAACCCAACCGCACCTTTGAATTCTGGAGCAGCGACGCGGAGTTTTACAAGACTGGTGCCGTCACCCCGCGCTCGAACTGTGTCCTCGACATCACCAAACTCCTGGCCACAGGAATCAAACCGCGTCCAGTCGAAGAGGCGCTCGAATCGTCACTGCATCAATGGCAACTTGAAAAAGCATGAACCTCCTGATCACCGGCGGCGCCGGCTTCATCGGCTCCAATCTCATTCGTCACATTATTGACCGTACGGAAATCAAACGGCTGGTGAACCTGGATTGCCTCACGTACGCGGGGCATCTGGGAAACTTGACCGACATTTCCCAGCGTCCGAATTACATTTTTGAGAAGGTGGACCTGCGCGAAAAACCCGCTGTCATGCGTGTTGTTCAGCAGCACGACATCACCCATGTGATGCATCTGGCGGCGGAGTCGCATGTGGATCGCTCGATTACGGGACCCGGTGACTTTATCCACACGAACATCGTGGGTACGTTTCATCTTCTCGAAGCCTGCCGGTCACATTGGGCGGGGCAGCTTGCCGGTAAACGATTCCACCATGTCTCCACCGATGAAGTGTACGGCAGCCTCGGTGCGACCGGTTTCTTTACCGAAACAACTCCCTACGCTCCGAATTCGCCCTATTCCGCCAGCAAGGCGTCGAGCGATCTTATCGTCCGCGCTTATCATCACACATACGGTTTGCCCACCGTCATCACCAACTGTTCGAACAACTACGGTCCCTACCAGTTTCCGGAGAAACTCATTCCCGTCGTCATCCAGCGGCTGCTCGCGCGAAAGCCGATCCCTGTCTATGGCGACGGCATGAACGTGCGCGACTGGCTCTATGTCACCGATCACGCGGAAGCACTCTGGCAGGTGCTCAATCGCGGTCGCCTGGCCGAGACATACAACATCGGCGGCAACAACGAATGGGCGAACATTCACATCGTGCAATTGATGTGCGACCTCTTCGACGAACTTGCCCCCCAGCATGGCGGGAAGTCTCGGGAGTTGATCAGCTTTGTGAAGGACCGTCCAGGGCACGACCGGCGCTATGCGATCGATGCCACGAAGATCAAAGAGGAGCTGGGCTGGACGCCGGCCTACACGTTCGAGCGTGGCATCCGCGAAACCATTCAATGGTACCTCGACAATGATAATTGGGTGAAGCAAGTCCTCAAGGAACACGCTTCCGCGACGAGCGCAGGGTGATCCCTGTTGCAACCGGCTGGTTGGTCGAACTATTCACACAAGTATCCGTCTGGTTGGGTGGAACAAGCCGCTCAAATCCTGCGTGGAATAATGTTTGGATTCGCTTTCCCGCCAGCCATCTTCGAGCGTTACCCTCGTAGATGAGTAACGCGCTCACTTCCGGTTCACTCCGCGAATAACGCACCGACGGCAGGTCACCTCTGCTGAAATGGTCGAAAGCCTCTGAAGATTTCTGCGCGGCCAGACGCACAGTTCTCAATGGGACGCAGACATGACACCTTGTGACTATCGTCATCCAAAATCTTTTAGGATTTGAGCGTATGTATGCGCTCCAAAGGTGGTGGAAGGAAAAGTTGACGGAAGAAATCTCGGAGAGTATTCTCTCCCGGTCACCGATTAACTGAACAGAGTGTTATCGCCTTATAGGGCTATCCAGTTGACTCTTGTGGCCTGCAAATTGCCCCAACCGGTGGGGTGTTTAAGGGCAAACTGGCTACCAGCCGTTGCGTCACAAGAGTCAAGTGCATAGGCCTATCGCCTTATATGAATAAGTACCCATCCAAAAGCGGGCATCAGCCCATCCGGAGCGTCCGTCGGCCCAGTGCCTTCACCTTGATTGAACTGCTCGTAGTCATCGCCATCATTGCCATCCTCGCAGGAATGCTCCTGCCGGCATTGTCAAAATCCAAGACCAAGGCACAAGGAATCATGTGCATGAGCAACACGAAACAACTGATGCTCGCCTGGCACATGTACGCCGGTGACAACGACGACAAGCTGGTGATGAGTTTTCACGGCGGAGAGGCCCAGGGTGGCGCGGCCGCAAAAAACGAACGAAACGCGGCGTGGGTTCTCGGCTGGCTCGATTGGGGAACTTCCACCGACAACACGAACATCCTGTTCCTGATCGATCCCAATTACTCCAAACTGGCTCAATACTTTGGCAACAGCAAAAACGTTCTCAAGTGCCCTGCGGATAACAAACTCAGCCCCGCGCAGATCAAAAAAGGTTGGACGGCGCGAGTGCGGAGCATGTCGGGCAACATCGGTGTTGGCGATGGTAACGCGGAAACCGGGCCATGGGATCCGATTTATAAACATATCAAGAAGGCCTCGGACTTCATCTACGCGGGGGCATCGGATACCTGGGTTTATCTTGATGAACATCCCGACAGCATGAACGACGCGGGCTTCTTCAATCCGCACTCCAACTCCTGGATTGATCAGCCCGCCAACTATCACAATGGAGCTGGGGGTATCGCCTTCGCCGATGGTCATGCGGAGGTCCACAAATGGAAAGCTTCGCTCGCCCAAGCCCGCGCTATTAAGGTCAAGTTGAACAACGGCATCGATGCGCCTGCAAAGGCTGGAGATGCCGACATTCGGTGGTTGAGCTACCGGGGCGGGCGGGTTTCCGAGAAGACATTCTAGCGCCAGACCCGCGCCTAAAGGCTCGCACGGACGGCTCCTTCCGTCCGGCGAAACAATCGAAAGCCTGTTCAGATTTCTGTGCAGCCAGACGCACAGTTCTCAATGGGAGGTAGCCGTGACACCTTGTGACCATCGTCATCCAAAACCTTTGAGAATTTGAGCGTATGTATGCGCTCCAAAGGTGGTGGAAGGAAAAGTTGACGGGAAGAAATCTCGGAGAGTATTCTCTCCCGGTCACCGATTAAACTGAACAGAGTGTTATAGTCTTATGAAAAAGTACCCACCCAAACACACGCAGCAGTCCAGCCAGAACAGTCGCCTGCTTGGCGGCTTCACACTGATCGAACTGCTGGTCGTTATCGCCATCATCGCAATCCTCGCGGGAATGCTCCTGCCAGCGTTGTCCAAAGCCAAAAGCAAGGCGCAAGGAATCATGTGCCTCAACAACAACAAGCAGCTGGGTCTCGCCTATATCCTTTATGCGGATGACAACAGCGACAAGCTGCCGGGCAATCTTGACGGCGGGAGCAACATCGGCGCGCCAACCTGGTGCTCCGGCTGGCTGGTCAACAGTGGATTTACGCCGGACAACACCAACACCGTGATCATCCTGAACTCTCAACTCGGCAAGTACGCCGGGTCTGTCGGGATTTACAAATGCCCTGCCGATAAAAGCCTGAGCCGTGGAAGAACCGGAGCCCCTCGTGTCCGTTCCGTATCCATGAACGGCTATCTCGGCGAGCGGTCCGGTCCTTTCACTGGCGGCTATATCCAGTTCAAAAAGTACAGTGCGCTGACCGCTCCGTCGCCTTCGAAGGCTTGGGTGTTCGTGGAAGAACGCGAAGACGGCATTAATGACGGCTGGTTTGCCGTGAACATGGGATCTTTCGATCCGCTGAATGCCAAGGCCCACACGATTGTTGATTACCCGGCCAGCTATCACAACGGTTCCTGCGCATTTTCATTTGCCGACGGGCACGCGGAAATCAAGAAGTGGCAGGATCCCCGGACCAGACCGGTCCTGAAATTTGGCGTGGCTCTCCCGCTTGGCCAGCCATCTCCTAACAACAAGGACGTTGACTGGATCCAGGAACGCAGTTCCTCGAAGGAAAAAGGCGCGACGCGCACAAACTGACGCTGTCGCTTTTCAAGCAGCATTACTCCGAAGTGGCCCGCGTCATTGCGGGCCACTTTTTATTTCCTCATCGCCCCGCCACCGGATCATCGCCTTTTGTGTATTACGCAAAGTCCACATTGGAGCATGCGTGGAAAATCATCTGACAGCGCCGAATCCCTCTACAGGTGACTTCTGTGCGCTTGCTCCAATCGGGATTCTCTGACACCTTGTTGCCATGAACGGTCGAATCTCGATTCACCCAAGAATCTGCCACGGACAAGCCTGCATCAGCGGCACACGCATTCCGGTTCACCAAATCGTTCGGATGTTCGCGCACGGAGACAGTATCGACGTTCTTGTTGGCGCGTATTCTTCGATCACACGCGAGGACATTCTCGCCTGCCTCGACTATGCCGCCTCACTGGCCGAGGAACAGGTGACACCGTTGGATGACGTCGTTCTCGCCCGATGAGGATTCTGGTGGAAGAGAACATCCCGAACATCACCGTTCACGAACTTCGGCCGATGGGTCACGATGTTTTCGATATTCGCGGCACTGAGCGAGAGGGGATGTTCGACGATGAGCTTTGGCCATTTTCCCAGAATGAGCGGCGGATGTTTGTCACGACGGACCAAGGTTTCTCCGAGCACCGGGGCGAGCAGCATTACGGTGTTCTGATAGTGCGTCTGCGGCAGCCCAACGAGCAACGAATTCATGCAAGGATCATGGCTGCATTCCGGCAGTTCACCGAGCACGATTGGCCCGGCTTGCTCGTGGTCATGCGCGATACGGTTCAAAGTATCCAGAGAGCATGATCACCAACTCAAGAACGCCGAACAAATGCGATCAGAGCGCAGCTTTCAGCTCAACATTACCCACATCCCGTCGAGCGCCTGCGGGCAATCTCGAAGGGATTGTGTCCTCCAGCCCAGGGTTGCCGAGTCCGCGAGGGCTACCCTGGGAAATCGTCCGCAAACATCACCAACCCCAACGGGGTTGCGGTTGGGTTGGCCGCTCAGAGGTCGCAACCCCGTTGGGGTTGGGACAATTCCGGACGGCGTGTACCCAAGGTAGCTCGTCCCTCGCACCCTTGGGCTTTGGGTCGGAATCCCGTTGGGATTCACTGGTCGAAGCCGCCAAGCATTCGTGGGTAATGTTGAGCTAAAGCCCGCGCGCTTGTCGCATGATCACGGCTTAATTCGTGAAGATCCAAAGTTCCAAAAGATCACCCATTGCTTTGGCCGCGGTCGCAGTCATCGCTCTCGCGGTCGCCGGCCTCGTTCAACTTTGGTTTCACCTCCATCCGGCTCCTGCGATCCCAGCGCCGCCGGATCTGAACAAACTGGAGCCGCAGCTTCGCGAATACCTTGCTGAAAAGATCGTCTGGGTCCGATCCCGCCCGCGCCGCGCAGATCGCCACGCGCTGCTCGGACTCGTGTACAGTGTGAACGGCCTGTGGCACGAGGCGCGGCTCGCATTTCAGAATTCCGTCAGCCTCGATGATCGCGAGCCGCTGGCACTGATGTACGCGGCGATTGCCACACAGGAGCTGGGAGAGCGGGACGAGGCCCTGCGGTTGTTCCATGAACTCGTCACAAAGTTTCCGGCGTTCCCGCAGGGTTACTACAGGCTGGGTTCCTTGTCCCTGACCGCCGGAAAAGTTGATGAGGCGGAATCGGCCTTTCGAAAACTGATCGAGCTGGTGCCCACCGAATGGCGCGGGTATGCCGGCGCTGGTGAGGCGCTTCTTCGAAAAGGCCGTTACGCAGAAGCGTCGAAGCTCCTTGAGAAAGCCATCCAACTCGATTCCTCCGCCAGGACCACTCACCACCTGCTCGGGCAAGCCTACCAGGCGCTGGGCAAAACCGCCGATGCAGAGATGGAACTCTTGCTGGGTCGCAACGCGGTGACTTATCCGATGCCAGATCCGTGGTCGGATTCCGCACCGCAACACATGAAATCCTTGCCGGACCTGCTCCAGATGGCTGAGGGCCATATCAATGGCGGCGAGCCCCTCAAGGCTGTCGAGATTCTCGCCAAGGCGTTCTTTCATCATCCGAACAACGTTGGGCTGATGAATCAGCTTGCGATTGCATTGAATCAGTCCGATCAGCCGAACAAGGCCATCGTGGTTCTCCGCCAGGCGTTGAACCTGGACTCCAACAACGTTCCCGCTCTCGTCACTCTCGCTTTCAGCCACCACGAAGCCGGGCAAAACAAGGAGGCTCTCGCCACCGCCGAACGCGCCATCGCGCTGGCACCAGCGATTCCCCAACCGTACCTCGCGAAAGCCAACGCGCTGCTTGGCATGGACCAGGATGAACTTGCGCTCAAATCCCTTGAAGCCGCATCCAAGGCAGACCCTAAGAATGCTGAAGTATTCGCACAGATGGGAGACATCGAGTGGCGGAATCTGAACCGACCCGAGGATGCCCGGAAGCGCTACGAAAACGCCCTCAAGCTGGATGCGTCCTGCATCCCGGCGCTCGTCCACTTCGCGGACATGCTGCTGCAAGCAGGCGACGTGAAAACGGCGGAGCCGCTGGTCGCGCGACTACGAAGGCTTGAGCCGGACTCGCCCGATCTTCCCATGCTCGATGAGCGCGTGAGGAAGCTCAAGAAATGATTCCCCATTTCCATGAACCGCTTGGCACGGAACGCCGGATTTATCCGGCAGCAACTCGGGACTTCCAACGCCCTGCCGCCTCAAGGCGGCGTTCCGGTCGTTCGGTTCATTGTCCCGATTCGCGCTGGAGAAACCGTGAAGTCTCTCCGTGAACCACCCCATCTCGGAGGGCCGAGTTACACGAGGCCCACTCTGACTGCCCCGCCCCATTCCAGTTGGGGACTCGTGAAACTCGTCCCTCCGGAGTTCATGACATCGATTCGCGTCAAGATGTCGGGGGGCTCTCTCCCCAACCATTCTCCTGAACCTCCTGGTAGGGCGCGTCACTCCGTGCGCGCCGCGAACGTGGGCGGACACACATTGGTTCCAAGACGGCGCGCACGGAGTGACGCGCCCTACCTGAGAGAAGGAGAAAAGGCATCGCTTCTCCCTCTTGGATTCACAGCCGTCATGCTACTCCTCGCGACGGCCTGCGGCCAGAAGTCGGAACGGGAAACTTCAACGTTTCCTGCATCGAACTCCCCTCCTTCAACCAACACAGCCGCCGCATCCTGGTTCGAAGACGTCGCTGCAATCTCAGGTGTCGCCTTCAAACACAGCTCGGGGCACTCGTCACGATTCTACATGCCCGAAATGCAGACGGGTGGCGTCGGCTTGATCGATTACGACAACGATGGACGGCTGGACATCCTGTGCGTCAATGGCGGCTCACTGGATCCAACAGCGACAGACCGGCATGGAAACCGTCTGTATCACAATCTTGGCAACTGGAAGTTTGAAGACGTGACGGACCGCGCGGGCTTGAAGGGACATGGCGAATACGGGATGGGCTGCGCGTGTGGTGATTTCGACGGAGACGGGAGGACCGACATCTACATCAGCCACACCACGGGTGGTTTGCTCTACCGCAACACCGGCAATGGTACTTTTACCGACGTGACGAAGCGAGCTGGAATCGACGGACAATCGTGGGGCACGAGCTGTTCGTTTCTCGATTACGACCGGGATGGCAATCTGGATCTTGTGGTGGCCAATTACCTCAAGTGGAGTCGCGAGACGGAGTTGAACTGTTACTCGCGCGGCGGCCAGCCGGATTACTGTTCTCCGATGAATTACAAGGCACCGGCAATGGCCACTCTCTACCACAACCGGGGTGATGGCACCTTCGAGAACGCCACCGTCGCCGCCGGGTTGGACAAAGCTTATGGCAACGGATTAGGCGTGGCCTGCGCTGATTTCGATCACGATGGCTGGATCGACGTCTTTATCGCCAATGACGCGATGCCCAACCAGCTTTGGATGAACAAAGGAAGCGGGAAGTTTGTCGATGAAGCCCTCCCCCGGGGAATTGCCGTTAGCGCCGTGGGCATGCCGCGAGCCGGAATGGGCGTGGCTGTAGTGGACTTGAAGCAGACGGGTTGGCTCGACGTATTCGTGACTCACCTCGTTGGCGAAGGCAACGGCTGGTTCGTCAATAGCGGCGGGCGCTTCACAGACACCGTGGTGTCGCGCGGCCCGAATTCGTCCAGCATCCCGCTAACCGGTTTCGGTGTAGGCTTCGCCGATTTCGACCTGGACGGCCAGCTCGACCTCTACGTCGCCAACGGGCGCGTGAAGTACGGACCACGCGACCTCGATCCCGCCGATCCCTATGCCGAGCCAAACACACTGTTGCGTGGACTCGGTGACGGCAATTTTGAGGAAATCAAGCCTGCTGGCGGCACCGCGAGTCCCCTGCTCCACACCAGCCGGGGCGCTGCTCTCGGAGACCTCGACAACGACGGCCGGATTGATGTCGTCGTGATCAACCGCGATGGCCCAACTTACCTTTTGCGGAACATCGCGCCGAAGCGGGGTCACTGGACCACGTTCCACGTTCGAGACCGGAAGGGCGTGGATGCGATCAACGCGTCAGTCCGCGTCGAAGCCGGCGACAAAGTCTGGTTTCGCGACGTGATTCCGAACCAGAGCTACTGTTCCAGCAACGATCCTCGGGTTCACTTCGGACTCGGAGAAATCACCCACGTCAATCGAGTGATCGTACGCTGGAGGCCAGGAGCAGAGGAAGCGTTCGGCCCATTGAACGTGGACCAACTGCACGAGATTCGAGAGGGTTCCGGAACCAAGGTGTCAGGGGTCTTCAGTTACTGAAAGTTCCACGGCCAATTCGCGTGGATGGCCCTGTCCCCCGGTGAATAACAAGCACCGCAAGCAGACATTCACTTCCGTCCGAACATCCGGGACCAGAACGAGCGGCTGTCGATCTCCCGCTGGCGGACTTTGAGCTGACCCATCAGCGACTGCCAGGAGATGTAAACCCGGTGCCACTGGTTTTCGAGGCCGCGCAACGAGCCTTCGTTCAGTTCGCTGACGTAGCGAATCGAAGGCGCTCCGGACAAAAGCGTGTGGACATCCTCGCGGCTGGGAGTTGGCCCTTCCACCACGCTGAGAATGAGCTCCAGCTCCTGGATGATCACGCTCTTGATTTCCAGAAATTGATTCTCATCCTCGGTGGTGAATTTCTTGGAGCGTCCAAGATTCAGGTAATGGTTGAACTGTTTCCAGCACTCGAGGTGGCTTTCCATCTGCGAGACCAGTTGATCGAGCTTCTTGTTGTGCATAGGAGCAGGATTATGATTTCGCGGCCAATCCGCGCGGTGCCAGAAACACAATGGCTCCCCCGCGGAGTTCACGCGCCGTTAATTTGAGCGCCGAGTACTCGGCGATGATTTCGGAAAGCGGTATGTTGGCGGATTGCGCGGTTCTAAACGTTGAGAGGACTACTTCGCCTATCTGTTGCACGAGCGCGGCGGGGAAATTTTGAGGCAATGTACTGGCCAGGACGTGGCCCTGCCTGTCGAGCGTGAAGGTGCCGGAAGGCAGCCTCATGAGCGTGACTGAACCTGATTTGCCTAGAAAACTTAGGAGGCCCATTGGGAGATGATTTTCTTCATTGTTTCACGAACCCGCTCCTGGGACAAGGATCTATTGAATCCCACGCAAAGGCTTCGTCCGGCACGGCGCGCAAGCGTGACATGCCGGAGTGAGCCCGAAGCTTCCGCCCGCGCAAATGTGCCTGCTTGAAGCGTCTCACCAAGGCTCCGCAGGCGGGCCGACGTTTCCCTGGCCCACGCTGCCATTTGATCAGGATTCTCGACTCCCCAAGATTGCGCCGGCTGGCTGGCTTCCTCCTCCACCTGCATGACAAATTCCACGCCATGCAAATGTCCGAGTCGTTGGATCGGTTGATCGGCCACGGGAGCCGTCCCGTTTTCCACAGTCTCCGGAGCTGCCAGCGCGTCGGACTCGTCAAGGGCCTGTGCGGATTCCAGGAGCAATCCCTGGTAGGATGTATCGATCGCGCGTGCGCGCGAAGAATCCTCGGGGAGCAGCTCGAAATTGCCTGTCTTCCACGAAAGTATCTTTTTGAAAGCGCTCTCTCCGGTCAGATCGCCCGTGGTGGCATCTATGACATCACCGCTCCGAATCCAGATTCTGCCTTCGGATGCTCCGTTGGTGATTCGGAGAACTGATGAACTCTGCGAAAGACACTCTAACTGCACGATATCGACAAGGCTCTTGTGCTGCACTCCGCGAAACCCACCAACATCGTCCCGTCCAAGCAGCGACTCGATGCAGTCGAGCATGAAGCGGATCTCGTGACTCCCGTTCGGTTTCTCAAGAAAAAGGTCGATTCCCATCGAGTAGGCTCGCGCGCGAAATTGTTCGTCCACCACCGAGGTCAGCACCGCAGTGCGGAGATTGGGAAACTTTCGGCGCACGATGGTCAGGACCTGAAGGCCATCCATCTTGGGCATGTTCAGATCTGAAATCAGCAGGGAGAAGGGCTCTGACTCGAGCAAGGCAATCGCCCGGGCTCCGGATGTCGCCGTGGAGATCGACGGTTTGCTGGGAAGAGAAGCGAAGATCTCGCGGTAGAGTTCAATCAAATCGGGATCATCATCCAGAAGCAGGATTTTATGTTGGGCGAGTGTGGCCATTCTCGATCGGACGGCTAGCTGGTTTCTTGCCAAGGCGGCGTGGTGGTATGGAAGTTGCGCTTGGACGCCTGCACTACTCGCACGGGGGCGTGCCGAATAAGCCAATAAAAGATAATGTTTAAGTTGTTCAAGGCAGTTTTTAGTCGGAGACAAGTTACCGCGGCTGTCCCAAAAGCAGCCACTGGAAACTCAATTGTGTCAATTGTGGAGGCGAAGCCGACGCCCAAGGCATTTGAACCAACATCTCGAGTTCCTTCGACAATGCCGACCGCGCCGAGTCCAACATTGGCACCAACCAGTCCGTCGGCGTTACAGAGTGTCATCAAGGGAACCACGATTGAATTTCCAATCTCTTTGTTGAGAACATACTTGCCTGATGCAATGAAGTGCGAAGTAAACCCTTCTGCACCCCCAGATTCAACCATTCCTTTGCCAGCCTCCTTTCTTCTCGAACAGCTTCGCCGGGGCAGCGTGAAGTTCTCGTTCAAGTTGCTTAAAACACTTGCTCCAAAAAGCGTGTTCATTGACTCGACGGTTCACGATGCGGTGATGGTCGAAATGCCCCTCACGGAAGTTCTGTCCAGAGTGAAGTCAGACCTCCTCGCACGCCGCCCTGGCCAAAGACAAGTCTCCGTTCCGGATGATGTGACGTTCACATTCCAAGGAATGCGAATTCTGCCATCGAATCCGGCACAGGCCACCAGAACAACCACCTGCACGCCTCGATCATTGCCGGTGGAAGTAACCGGAGCAGATGCCAGTCACTCTCCCATCCGCACCAAGCCGGCTGAATCAGCGCCCGAGCCAATGCCCTCGATCTCCGCGCTCTCGGCTCTTCCTCCACAAAGCAGGAACTCGATTCCCAGCCCTTCATCCGGGCCGAAACCGGCGACCGATTTTGTAACCGTGCCTCTGAGCAAGGCGATGTCAGCCTGGCCTGCACTTCTCCGGGGAGCCCTGGAAAGTGCCGGGGCCCAGGATTGCGTTTTGAAGATTCCCGCGTCAGAACTGGAATTCGGAGTTCGCCGCGGAAAACTCAGCTTTACGTGGAAGCAGCTCAAGCCCTGGATAACTCCGACTTTGCCGAGCCCTCTCGAGGAGCACGACGCGCTCACGACGGACCTGCCACTTGCGGAGGTAGCACCCCAATTCATTGCACAAAAGGCCACGGCCAAACCGCGGCCTTCTGCGGATGCCTTCGCGCACATTCCGGACATTTTCTCAGGCACCACACGGTCTGCACCGTCCGATTCATCGAAGAATCACGGGGCCGCTGCGCCAAGATCAACGGCCACGATTGTCGCCACCAAACCGCCTGAGCCCATTCGTACAACCGCCTTGTCAGCCACCACGGCTATCATCACGGCTTGCCAAGTGGATGCTGTTGCTCCAATGGAAGAGAAACCATCCTCTCAACCGGCGGAGATCATTGCACGCGTGTGCAAGCTTCCCGGAGTTTTGGGCGCTCTTTTCGCCACACCAGACGGGCTCTTGATCCACGGCGAATTGCCGAAAGCACTCAATGCAGAAGCGTTGGCCGGGTTCCTGCCGCAGATGTTTCAACGTGTGGCGCATTACGCTGGCGAACTCCAAATCGGCGTGCCTTCGCAGTTGAGCCTGACGGTCGCCGGCCGTATTTTTACAATCCACAAAGTGTCCGGCGGCTATCTGAATATCATCAGCCGCATCGGCGCAACCGTTTCTGAAGCACAGATCACAGCTCTTACCTCAAACCTGATTCCATTTGCAGAAAAGGAGTAGTAGTCATGGCCATCATCAACCAAGCCTCGAAAGAACTTCACGTTAAGATCGTCTATTACGGTCCTGCCCTTTGCGGGAAGACAACCAACATCGTCAAGATCCACGACAACGTGCAATCGGTGCAGGAGAAGGGGAAACTCGTCTCTCTCGCCACCAGTTCGGACCGCACGCTCTTTTTTGATTTCCTGCCCATGGAGGCAATGGCAATCAAAGGGTTCAAAACCAAGTTCCAGCTCTACACCGTTCCAGGGCAGGTCATCTACAATACGACGCGTCAACTCGTGCTTCGTGGTGTCGATGGCATCGTCTTCGTGGCGGATTCGCAGTACGAAAAAATGGCGGAGAATGTCGAGAGCTTCAACAATCTGGATGAGAATCTACGCGCGTTGAAGCTGAACCTCGCGGACATCCCGTATGTTCTCCAGTACAACAAGCGGGACGTGCCCAACGCCGCGCCGGTGGATTACATGGAGTTCCTTCTGAACAACCGGGATGTAGTTGTTCCCTCATTCGAAGCCTGCGCCAGCCGCACGGAAGGAGTCTTCGAGTCCCTCAACATGATCACACGGATGTTGCTGCACAAATTCATCAACGAAGGCACTCGGAAAGCCGCTTAACTTTATGTCCACACTCCCCGAACTCCTGGAAGAGGACGTTCAGGAAATCGAATCCGCGCTCAAATATTTTCTGGCGAAGTCTGAAGCCACCCTCGCGTTAGTCACGGCGGAGGGAGGGTTTCTCATCGTGAAGCAGGGCGATTCCGAGAAGTATGATTCAACGACTCTCGGCGCCCTCGCTTCAAATGCCTTTTCAGCCGCCCAGGCGATCGGGAGCATCACAGGCGAAACAACGTTCACCCATATTTACCAGCAGGGAGACAAGTCCAGCCTGCTCGTCAGCGACATCGATGGATACAACACGATGGTCGTGGTGTTCCCTTCGAGTGTCAGCGTGGGAATCGTAAAATACTACGCCACTCCCACTGTCGCGGCCATCGCTGCGCAGTTTTCCAAGGCGGAGCAGAGGCCCACGAACCGCGGCATCGATCTCGCCATGCTCAACCTCCCTGATTCCTCCGTTCTCTTCCAGCAAAAGCCGGCCTGAACTGCGGCAACAAGACCGGCAGAGGACGGACTTGGGGAGATGCTCTGGGGCTCCGCAACGCGCGAATGATCGATGAGAATTCCCTTCAAGCGTCGGGAGTTTTACGGCATCGTCCGGGCGTGAAACTATTTTGCTGCCAGTTAGACGTCGTCTGGGAGGACAAATCGGCCAACTTCGCCAAAGCCGGCGCGCTGATCGATAACGCTTGCCCAACGCCAGGTTCCCTCGTTGTGCTCCCGGAGATGTTTGCCACCGGCTTTACCATGAATGTCGGCCAGATGGCCGAGCCATCTGAAGGAGCAACCAGTCAGTTTCTTTCCGGGCTTGCCCGGAAGTTCCGAGCCCATGTCATGGGCGGACTCGTCACGCGCGGAGCAGACGGCAAATGCCGCAATCAAGCTGTCGTCTTCTCCCCGGATGGCCTGGAGGTGACCCGCTACTCGAAGATTCATCCATTCTCTCCCGGCGGCGAAGCCGTGGCATGTGCGGCGGGCAACCAGATCACCACATTCAAATGGAACGAAGTATTGGTAGCTCCGTTCGTCTGTTACGATCTGCGATTTCCGGAAGTCTTTCGCCAGGCGGCCTGGCAACGTCCACAGCTTTACACGGTCATTGCCAGTTGGCCCGAAGCCCGCATTGGCCATTGGGTGAAGCTGCTACAGGCGCGAGCAGTCGAAAATCAGGCCTTCGTGGTTGGTGTGAACCGGATCGGTCGCGATCCAAAGCTGAATCACACCGGTCGGAGTATGATCATCGATCACAACGGCGACATCCTCACCGACGCCGGCAACAATGAATGCGTGATTAGCGCCGAATTGGACTTCACCAAACTCGATGACTATCGCCGAGCCCTCCCTTTTCTTGACGACATGCGTCCGGAAGAAGTGCGACGAAACGCCTGACATTCGCCATTACGTACAAGCTGGCCACCATTTTCCTCGGCGGTGACCTGATGTTTCCCTTTGCCGCCACCGCGCCCACGCCGGACGGCCTCGATGATTTCCTGTTGGCGGGTTATCTGCGCAAGAAGCGGTGGATCTGGTGAAGTGCGAGACCAACGACCTCGAAGTCGCCGCCAACGCGGACTTAGTTATTGCCGGTTTAGGACTCGGAGCCATTTGTCGGCACACACTTCCCTGGCATATTTCGATCAAAGAGATTGAAGATTTTAGAAATGGACCAACTCCTTCATGGTGACGCAATCATCAGGTGAAAGCCGGGATCGAGTTCCCGTTTCATATCAGACGCGCTTGGCTCAACGTAGCTAACCCACATTTTTCATCTCAACGCCTGAAGTCAGCGCGCCGACGCTGAAGGAACGGGAGAAAGCCGGAGCCGGAAAAACCCACCTGTTCCGCCCACGGAAAAATCTACTGAAACGCGCTCACGCAGCATGTCTGCCAACGGCGTCACCCGTTCGGATGGTGAGGACACAGGTGACCAGTTTTTCAAGTCGCTTGACATTTCCCAGGCGAAACCAACGTCGCCAAGCACTCTCAAGCGTTCGTATTGCAGTGTGATTTGTTCCGGCGCGAGCTTTCCATCAACAATCAGGCCTTGTGTGTTTCCGTCCCTCCGGCGAGGTTCCGTTCCCGACGCATACTCGGCAAAGTTGGTCAGACCATCTCCATCAGGATCCGCATCCGCGCCGCTAACCTGGACCTCCGCAAGCTCCGCCGTCGAGAACCTGAGCTTGCGCCAGGCGTCAAAGGTTGTGCCGCGCTCGCGTTGAATCCTCGCCACAAATGGGTCTGGCGAGCCGGTGCGTGTGTCGATCCAGCACGCCACGGCGGATGTCTCGAAATCGACATCCGCTGCAATCGCCTGGTAATCGCCCAACATTCGTCCCCGGTCTGTCAACGGCGCCAGCCGGAGATCTGAACTCACTTCTGAGACACGCGCGTTGGGCTCCCAGGTCACACCGCCATCGAAGGACTCGGCCAGGTACAGATCGACAAAATTCCCGAGCCCGGAATCCTGCCGTTTGTCGTAAAAAATGATTGAGACATGCTGGCCGTCCGGAGAGACGGCAATGGCTGGATTGAACACCGAACGCGCGGCAGGAGTGTCGTTCACGGGCACTGGCGCGGACCAGGTCGCCCCAAGGTCAATCGAACGTGTGAAGAAGATCCGTGGCGTTGTCAGATCTTTCCCCTGATACGTGACGTAGAGCGCGCCAACCTGCCGGTCCGTTGCCACGGAGAACAAATTGAAACCGTCCCTTGCCACGGAGTCGTCGTGAATCACCGGTCGTGCGACGAGTCGTGCCGCTTCGTAGCTCACACCGCCGTCACGAGAGAACGCCATCTCTATGCGGTTCTCGGAGGCTGTTGAGGTTTCATTCAAATAACTCCAGTAAAAGACCGCCATGCCCCCGTCAGGCAAAAACACTGGCGTCCCTCCGATGCAGACGAGTGCTTTCAGGAAATTCAGCTCCGACCACGAAGTGCCGCCGTCGTCGCTGAAGGTCGTCGCGATCGGTTGTGTCGAAAAGCCGACCGGTAGATTGGTGGAAGTGGGATAAGTGAATGCAAGCGCGATACGATTGGCGGTCGGCGTGCCGGCGAACGTATTGATGGCCATCCAGTTTTTATCCAAAAAGTTCACCGCACTGAGTGACACCGCGACGTGCATGGGCGTGGAGAATCTGGTGCCAGAGTCCACCGACTTGCTGATGAGAACGCTGGAAAGCTGGGGCGGATTGCCCATCACTCCAAGCATGTTGAGGTACACCGCCCCGCGCAAATCGATCGCGGCCACCGGGTCGGTTGCGCGATCAAACGGCCCACCATCCACCGGCTTGGTAATCTGTGGAATCAATTCACGTGTCCACGTCCGACCACCATCCCTGCTGATGGAATAGCCGCAATCCACCGCTCCCCCATCCGGGAACCTTCCTTCCTGGAATGTGGCCACGAGCACATTCGCATCGATCGGACTCCGAATGATGTGAGGTTCCGCTTGGGCGCGCCGGTTCTCGGGCAGCAATCCTGGATCATCTCCAAGCCGGATGCCTGGACCAATTTTGCTCGTGGCGGCAAATGCATTCACCAGCACCAGCCAGCCAGGAACCGCTGCGAGCAACAGGGACTTGCAATGACGAAGAATCACACTGCAACCCTCCCATCGCTCCTCGCACCGCCCGTTCTCTTATTGATCTGATCGATGGCCCAACGAGCGTGCTCGGCGATCAATGGCTCGGCATCCCTGGCCGCCAGATCCAACGCCGGCAAGGCGCGGCTGTCGCCGATATTGCCCAAGGCGACGCACACATTTCGGAGAAGGCCGCGCCTTTTCGCGCGCGCCAGGGGCGTTCCCTGGAAGCGCTGTTTGAATCCAGTGTCGCTCAACGCCAGCAATTCGATCAAATCCGGGCCGTTCAGATCCTTCCTGAGATGCGGTGCCATCAGCCGCCCGGCTGCTGCGAAGCGATTCCACGGACAGGCATCAAGACAATCGTCGCAGCCGTAGATGCGGTTCCCAATGGCGGATCGCAAATCTTCCGGAATGGAACCTTTCAGCTCGATCGTCAGGTAGGAAATGCAACGCCGGGCATCGAGCTGGAAGGGCGCGCGGATCGCTTGTGTCGGACACGCCTCAATACATCGTGTGCAAGTTCCGCAACGGTTACGCTCGGGTGCGTCCGGCTCGATTTCAATGGTGGATAGCACTTCTCCTAGGAAAAACCAGTTACCCAAACCACGGCTGATGAGGTTTGTATGTTTGCCGATAAACCCAATGCCAGCGCGTTGGGCGAGGTCTCGCTCCAGCAATGGCCCGGTGTCCACGTACGAGAGCGAGCGGGAGCCGGGTTCGCCGCGAGCATCAATGAAACTTGCAAGTGCTTTCAACCGTTCGCCAAGGACGTCGTGATAATCCGCGAAGCGCGCGTACCGCGCCACCACGCCCTGAGCTGCGTCGGACTGCGATTCCGATGAGTCCTTGGACGAATTCCCGTGGTAACTCGCCGCCAGGCAGATGACGCTGCGGACGCCTGCCAGCACTTGCTGGGGATCGATCCGTTTGTGCGCATTCCGCTGCAGGTAAGACATCTCGCCATGCCATTGAGATTCGATCCAACGCTGAAGGTGCCCGGAGCCCCCGGGCGGGCTCGCCGAAGTGAAGCGGCATGCATCGAAACCCAGTTCGCGGGCGCGCTCTTGAATCGCCGCCTTCACTTCCTGGATGGGGGTCGCTGAGCCATGTGAAACTGGTGGGCGACCTGGGCCGCCACTTCCTTGAGAGACCGCAATTCAGTGTTCACCAGGACATCCGCCTGTCGATAGAACGGCTCCCGTTCCGCCAGCAGGCGCCGGATCTTGGCCTGGGGATCAGGATCCTGAAGCAGAGGCCGGTTATTTTGATAACGCACCCGCTGCCAGATGGCTTCCGGAGACGCCCAAAGGCATACAAGCAGCGCATGACCACGAAGGCTTGCGAGGTTATCAGCATTAGCCGCGGCACCGCCTCCCGTGGCAATGACAAGCCGTGTGTGACGCTCCAGATCCGCGATCGTCTGACGTTCCAACTCCCGGAATCGCGCCTCTCCGTCGTCGGCAAAAATGTCCGAAATACGCCGGCCCGCCTGCTCCTCGATCATCTGGTCGGTGTCCACCATGCGAAAATTGAGCACCGAGGCAAGCGCATGGCCCACCGAGGTTTTCCCGGTGCCCATGAAGCCGATGAGAGCCACATTGCGAATCAAGCGTGCGCGAGTCACTCCCTTCACTTACCTCATACTCCCGTGGCAAGCACCAAGAATTGACCGTGCGCCGGGAAAAATTTGATTTCCAATTCCGGCGAATCTGGCTAGTCGTTAAGCATGCCAGAGCAAGGACGAACCGGAGAGAAGATCTACCGCGGAATCCCCGTCTCGACCGGCATATCGCGCGGCAGGGTGCTCGTGATCGGACCGCCCAACGACGAGATCCCCACTCACTCGATTTCCGAGCACGAGTTGTCGAACGAACTCGAACGACTCGAACAGGCCCTTGTTCAAACGCGCCATCAAATCCTCGCCGTGCAACACAAGGTCGAGGAAGCCATGGGCTCCAAGGATGCCAGCATCTTTGACGCGCACCTTCTGGTGCTTGAGGACCGGACGCTTCTCGATGAAGTCACCCGGCTCATGGAGCAAGACCGGATGAACGCCGAGGCGGCGTTCAGCAAAGTTGCGAACAAGTACGCGACCACACTTTCGTCCATGGACGATGAGTACCTCCGCGAACGGGCCACAGACATGCGTGACGTCGCGTCGCGCGTCTTGAACAACCTCTTCAAGCGAAGCGACGAAACCGCGCTTCAACATCTGACCGAGCCCTGCATCCTCATCTGTCCAGACCTGCCCCCATCCACTGCCGCCACGCTGGATCGCAAGATGGTTCTGGGTTTTGCGACGGACAAGGGGAGCAAAACGTCGCACACGGCGATCATGGCACGTTCCCAGCAAATCCCGGCGATCGTCGGACTCCACGACCTGAGCAATCAGCTTCGCTCTGGCGATTACGCGCTCATAGACGGCTACAGCGGCACGCTGATCATCAATCCGACAGACCAGACGCTCTTCGATTACGGCCAGCTCATCCGCAAACAGGTCACTCTCGAGGAAAAGCTTCGCGACATCCAAAGCAAGCCTGCCGTCACTTTGGACGGTGTTCTTGTCGGCCTGCGCGCAAATATCGAACAAACGACTGATATCGAGGCAGTCGTGGCTTGTGGCGCCGAAGGTGTGGGGCTCTTCCGCTCCGAATACATTTTCATCAATCGCGAACAGCCACCAACCGAAGATGAGCAGTACCAGGCTTACCGGGCTGTCGCCGAAGCTTTGAAACCAAATCCGGTGGTGATCCGCACGCTGGACATTGGAGGCGACAAACTCCTGACCCATTCGCATCTACCCCAGGAGTTGAACCCTTTCCTCGGCTGGCGCGCCATCCGGTTTTGCCTGGTGGAACATACCATCTTCCGCGACCAGCTCCGGGCCATCCTGCGGGCCAGTGTTCACGGGACTGTCAAGATGATGTACCCCATGATCTCGGGACTTGGCGAGCTTCAGCAAGCCAACCAACTCGTCGAGAAGTACAAATCCGAACTTCGAGCCGAAGGCATCCCGTTTGATGAGAAGATGGAGATCGGCATCATGGTGGAGGTGCCGTCGGCTGCCTTGATCGCGGACAGTCTGGCGCGCCACGCGGATTTCTTTAGCATCGGCACCAACGACCTTATCCAATACTCCCTCGCGGTGGACCGCATGAATGAGCGGATAGCCCACCTCTACGACCCAACCCATCCGGCGATTCTTCAGTTGATCAAACTCACTGCGGACGCGGCCGCCAGAAATAACATTCCCGTGAGCGTCTGCGGCGAAATGGCCGGAGACCCCGCGATGGTTCCGATCCTTCTTGGCCTGGGTGTGACTGAATTGAGCATCAGCCCATCGTTGATTCCGAGAATCAAGTTTCTCATCCGCCGGTTGAAGATGTCCGAAGCAAGGGAGCTGGCGCGATTTGCGATGACGTCCGAGTCGCAACAGGAAACCATCGAACGCGCTCGATTGCTCGTGCGCAACACTGCTCCGAGTCTCATCGAGTCCGGTGAGACGGGGACGGGGGATTCAGAGCCCAGTCCGTCCATCTGATTTCCCAATCACCGGCGCCTTCAGGTCGGACAAGGCCACCCGCTCCCGTTTGCGCAAGACAGCTTCCACTTTCGGCACGTACATCTGCGTTTCCGAGGGCAGCTTGGGCGCTATTGCTTCGTAGGTGCGTGAGCGAGATTTTTTGAGCAATTCGCCCACCCGGGATTCACCAGCATTGTAAGCCGCGAGCGCGAGCCGCCAGTCGCCAAAGCGTTCGTGGAGGTAACGAAGGTACCGCGCTGCCGCCCGTGCGCTCTTCTCGGAGTTCAGCCGCTCATCCGGCAGCCATGTGGAAAGCCCGAAGCTCTTCGCCGTCGGCTTCATCAATTGAAACAAACCGGCCGCTCCCGACGGACTCTTCGCCCGCGGATCAAAAGAGGATTCGACTTCCGCGAGCCAGACGAACTGCGGAGGAACTTTCTCGGCCATGAAGATTGGCTTCAACACTGGAACCAGGCTCTGGGCACGAGGAGGAAGTGGACGTTGCTCCAATTGCCGCGCCCACACACTGCGCTGTAGCTGGATCATCGGGACTGGGGCGGGTGCCGACATTCCGCGCCGTGGCGGAACAGGTCGCAGCGCCCGCCGCAATTCCTCGGCGATGTCGAGGTAATCGAGTCTTGTCTTCAACCAGACCGCATAAGGCAACGTCTCCTCGTACTGTTCCAGCAATGGCACCAGGGCACTCGCGCCAGTTTTGAAGCGCGCCAGGTCGAGGACATCGGTTTTTTGCATCTGCTGCAGCAGGGAATCCAACAGCGAAATCCCCTGCTTTTCATCGATCTGCTCGAGTGCGCTTCGGAGTGTCTCATCGAACCCCTCGCGAACCCAGTCCCCGATCGACTCCAGCAGGCCGATGTTCTCAGCAGATTGCGGTTGTGCAAAAAGCCTGTCGTCGCAGACGAGTAATGCCATCAAAACAACCATCACGCGAACGATCGCACGAGGGCTGAGGCATGAAGCGTTTGACCTCGCGAAAGCTCTTCTTAGGGTCCGCGCAAAAATAAATTCCGATTTTGCTGGAGGGGATTTGGTTCGATGGCGAGGCGCGAACGACGAGCATACCCGCTGTGGTCTGTAAGGAGTGAGCAACGAAGCCAGCGAGCCAAAGCCCCCCAGCCCGCAGGGGGGCGGCACCGGGTCATCTGCTTCGTTACTCGGTCGGTCGAATAGCGCCGCAGATACATTCCCTCCCTCGCGCCTCGCATCTGGCCTGGCGGCGCTCCCGCCAAAATCGGAAGTTATTTTTACGCGGACCCTTAGCACCGGACAATACATGGACACCTGCTCCCTTCAATCCAACACACGCGAACCGGAACTTATCAGCGCAGACTTTCGAGCCCGCCGTGCTGCCAGTATTCAACTGGCTCGGATACGAACAGATGCTCCACCAATGGTGCAGATGAGCCGTCTAGGCAAACAGTTTGGTCACCGTCTTTGCTTTGACCAATTCACGCGGTTGGTTGAGGTGATTGTAAACGATGGTCTCGGGATCGATTCCAAAAGAGTGATAGATCGTCGCCAGCAATTCTGTCGGATGGACGGGTTCTTCCGACGGGCTCGAGGCCGTCTTGTCGGACTTTCCATGCACGTAGCCGCGCTTGATGCCGGCCCCGCCGATGACCGACGTATAGCAATACGGCCAGTGATCGCGGCCGTCCGGACTATTGCTGTTGCCGGATGTGCTCAGTCCCTTTTCCGGGCTCCGGCCGAATTCCCCGATGGCGACCACGAGCGTCTCGCTCAACAGACCTCGTTGGTCGAGATCTTCAAACAGTGCTGACAGCCCCTGATCGAGCATCGGCGCGGACTGATTCTTCATGCGTTCGTAAAGACCGACGTGAACGTCCCATGAGTGATTGTCCGAGTTCGCTACTTTCGGCCAGACAACTTCGACGACACGAGTGCCGGCCTCGACGAGCCGTCGGGCGAGCAGACAGCTTTGGCCGAAAGTGTTCTTGCCATAGCGCTCCCGCATGGCGTCGGGTTCCTGACCGAGATCAAACGCGTTCCTTGCCTTGCCCGAGATGATCAGATTCAGGGCGCGCTGATAGTACTCGTCGAGATTGTAGTGCTCGACCGCCTTCTCGATCTCGGGCATGGCTTCGTTGATTGTGTCGCGCAATCTGGCGCGGCGTTGCAGCCGCATGGCGAACACTTCTTGAGGAAGTTTCAAATCATCCGTGCGCACGCTGTCCATCTTGGACATGTTCATGTCGTCACCGTCCGGATAGAGATAGTATGGGTCGTAAGCCTTGCCGAGGAAGCCTGCGGTGCCGCCCTTGCCGACGACGTTCGACTCCTGCAATGGGCGCGGGAGCATCACGAAGGGCAGCATCGGTTCGGTGGCGGGTTTCAAGCGGATGATATTAGAACCGAAATTTGGAAAATCCTTCGGGCTCGGTGGTTCAAGCTGGCCGGATGGGCTGACCTTGTCCGTCGTGTAGCCGGTCATGATCTGATAAATTGCCGCCGTGTGATTGAACAAGCCGTTGGGCGTGTAGCTCATCGAGCGGATCATGGTAAACTTGTCGTTCACCTGCGCGAGTTTCGGCAACAGCTCGGTGAAGTTCACGCCGGGGATTTTTGTGGAGATGTTCTTGAACGGGCTCTTGATCTTGTCCGGCACGTTCTCCTTCGGGTCCCACAGATCCAGATGGCTTGGTCCGCCTTGGAGATAAACCATGATGACACTCTTGGCGCGGCCCCAGCCCGCTGGACCTTTGGCGGCCTCGGCAGCGCGGGCCTTGAGGTTGAGAAGGGAGCCGAGTGAAAGCCCAAGCATGGTCGATCCACCGAGGCGCAGGAGATTGCGGCGGGTCATCTTGAGGTTCGTGTCACACAGGTCGGTGCAGTAATCGCCGGGTAGGTGGATCATAATATGGAGTGGTTGGGGGTGATTGCTATCAGATCATTCAAATCAAACTGGCTGCCTCCCGGCCAGGTATTCCAAGGCGGCGTTGGCAATGACCGCGTCGCGCGTGCCTCCGATGCGGGAAGCCAGGTTGTCCACACGAGCAATCACTTCATCAGGTAATGAGAGGGTGATCTCGCGTGACTTCGGCGCAAGCTTAGCCGGGTTGACATAAACCAGCGCCCATGTGCCGTCCTGGTAATCGGGCTTGCCACGGTGCGTCTCGATCAGCGCTGGGGCAGCCACAATCTCGCCGTCGAGCAGGAGGTTTTCAGCGTGAAATTCTATGGCTTCGACTGTGTTCTCCAGAGCTTCCTCGAAGGTGCTTCCGGCGGAAAAACAGCCGGGGAGGTCTGGCACAGTCACTCCGTAATCGCTGTCAGGATCCTTATGTATGACGACAGGGTAATGCATCAGGCTTCCGATTTCATGGCGGCCAACTCCACAAGGCCTGTTTGAAAATGCTCCTCAGCGTGCCTGTCGGCAAGTCCTTCTTTGGATGAAGCACGGTCACGCGGCCTGGCTTGATCGGGTGCTTGAAGTGATGATGGTTGCCCCGTGAGGCCACAGCCATCCGCACATCTTCCCGCAAGCGGGCGATCACTGCGCGACTGGTCATGGTTCCTGGAAAGTTCCTCCCTCATCTATTAAACAAAAATGCCGGCGTGTTGATCAACGCCCATGCCAGATCCTGCGCTGATGTGAGCCGGCGGTTGACCAGTTGCCGGGTGCTCGATTCCACGTCGTGCCGTGTTTGGATAAGCTGCGGGTCGGTTGGGATTGGGCGGCTGACACGGGCCAGTGTTGATTCGAGCTCCCTGAGCTTCGAGTCATCAGGCAATGGCTTGCGAGCGGTGGCGAATGTTTGCTGGCGCTTTCGCATCTCCGCGTCACGGTCACGATGATAATCCATCAGCGTGGCCAACTGCTGCGGTGAGCGGACCGTGAGCGATGTCTTGAGCGCTTCCACAATATCATTCGGCAGGCCGTCCACCATCGGGGCTTTGCTCGTGGTGACCCACAGGCGAAACCGTCCGATTTCATAAGGTACCTGATACTTATGTTGAAGAGTGATCTTGAGCACCGTGCCATCGGACTCGCCGAGTGAATTCTCAAACTTGAACGCAGCCCAGTGCGGCTGTCCAACCGAACCACCCACCGCCCAACCCTCGCGACGACCCTGTTCGACCTTTCCGTCAAACGTGTGCTTGAGATCGTGATCCTTCTGAATGAAGTCCGCTTTCGCATCCACAATCTTCGCCCTGGCGAACTTCGACGCATTTGTTTTAGAGGCGGACTCAACCACAAACTCGCTCAGGAGGAAGTTGCCATCCTTGTATCCGGGACCGAAGGCAGGAACATTTTCGTCGGTGAGTGTTTCCAACTTCACACCGGTGATACCTTTGAGCGTGGTCTCGGCCGTGACGATGTAGTCAGGCAGTTCGCCTCCACTTCCGGTCGAGCGGATTGTGCCATCAGGAAGTTTCTCCAGCTTGGCGGAGCCGGTGCCACGTACTTCTTTCACATCAACCGGCATCCAGACCGTGCCGTAATCGGCGGCGGTCAATTTTTCCTCCCACTCGGAAATCGCCAGAGCCAGCGTCGGCTCGTAATCGCGCACGGCCTCTTCGCTGACGGCTATCTTCTCGTTGCGCTCTCGTTGCGCGGCGGCAATTTTCGGCGCGCGTTGAGTCATGTAATCTGCAAGTTCCTTCTCCGCCTTGCCGATGGCTTCCGTTCGCGCGATGGACTTCTGGGCATGTGACAGGGCCCACGCGCCCTCAGCTTTGCCCAGCTCGCCGATGAGCTTGATGTGCTCGCGCTCCATCGTGTTCATGGCATCGAGAGTGGAATCCACTTCCCTGGTTGAAGCGGGGCGATTGAGCACGCGCATGAACACTTCGTTCACCACTTTGCGGTCATCCGGCTCCGCGGTTACCAACACGGCGATGTCATTTCGGGGATCGTTCACCGCAGAAGAAACCGCGGGGCCGCTCAACAGAGACATTACCGCACCGAGGCGGATGTCGTTGCTGCGTTCGCATTCGCAGGAACTCTCGCGGGCAGGACGCCCCAGGTTTGCCAGGAAGCCGCTGGGAAGATCGATCGCCGAATCAGTGAGCTGCGCCGCCCGCGTGCCGGGCTTCACACCGGGGAAGTTTGGAATCGATCCCGTCACGCGATACACGGAGTCCAGCAATGTTTCAGCAGGAAGCCGTCGGGCCGTGGCGTGCGAGAAATTGATTTTATCGTCGCTGTTCCACTCGTGCGTGTTGACGGAAAGCTGATAGGCGCGGGACTTGCAAATCAGCCGGAGCACATGTCGTGTGTTGAAGCCGCTCTCGATGAACTGCCGTGCGATATAATCGAGAAGCTCGGGGTTGCTCGGCGGATTCCCAGCCCGGATGTCATCCAGCGGTTCAATCAATCCCACTCCCATCAAATACCCCCAGAGCCGGTTCACGTAGCTGAGAGCGAAGTAGCGGTTGTCTGGCGAGGTGATCCATCCGGCCAGTTGCTGGCGACGCGTGGCATCGCCGCCTCCGCCTGCCACCTTGGTGGAGTATGGGAATGCCGGGGCCGTCACCCTGCCCGTGCGGTCATGTTTGATCTCACCCTCCTTCTTGTCCTCGACAATCTCGTATAGCGGCTTGGATCCTTCGACGGCCGTGCCGCCGATCCTCTTGTCACCGCTGGCGTCATCCTTTTTCAGGTCCACCTGCGCGAAGAAAGCGGTCATCTGGTAGTACTGATCCTGCGTCCAGCGCTCGAAGGGATGGTCATGGCATTTGTTGCAGTTGAAACGCGTGCCGAGGAAGAGATGCGTTGTGTTCTCCATCGTCTCGGCAGGCGTGCGGAGAATCTTGAAGTAAGATGCCGGGGCGTTTGTCTTGTTCGAGCCGGTGGCGGTCAGGATCTCCCGGACCATGTGGTCGTAGGGAGTGTTGATCTCAACCTGCTTTCGCACCCAATCGCGGAACAGTTCCGCACCCTCTTCACCGAGGAACTTCCGGTTCACCTGCAGCAGATCGCCCCATTTGCTCGCCCAATGATCCACGAATTCCGGGCTCCCGATCAGTTTCTCGATGAGCGCTTCCCGGCGCTCCTGAAGGTTGCGCTTGTCGGCAACATTTTCCCGGACATCCGAGGGCGACGGCGGCAGCCCCGTGAGATCAAGATACACGCGGCGGATGAAGTCCGTGTCGGAGCAGATGTTGCTTGGGAGAATTTTCATCCGCTTCCATTTTGCGATCACGAGCTCATCCACCTTGTTGTGCGCGGGAAGATCCTTCCAAACGAAGCCTTTTCTATCTCCCATCACTGTCAGGGTCGTCGCCGTGTAATTGCCTTCATAGCGGGCGAGGATCGGGGCTTCCCCACGGCGCAACGAGAGGATGATCCCGGTGCCGTCGGCGGAGGCGACATCTCCATTGCCGCTGTCGATGAAGGCTTCAGCGGTGACATCGCGCTTCGAGCCATCCGCGTAAGTGGCGACAATGCGCATTTGCTGGCGCGCTCCGACTTCCTGGATAACAGGATTCAGAGGTGAAATCTCAATCCCTGTTGCGCGTATGGAATCGGCATTCAAGACGGCGCCGCTGGAGATCCACTTCCTGAGCGTCGCGTAATGCTCGGAGTCGATGGTGAACCGCTGTCCGCCTTCGTGTGGCACTGCTCCCGTGGCTTTCAAAAGCAAAAGACTGTCGTCGGGCGAAGCAAGGTTGACGCGGCGTGCCGCCAGATCATCGGTGAAGGATCGAACGTCGTGGATGGGATCGTAGCCGCGGAGGGAAAGCTTGAATCCATTCTTCCCATCCTTGGCACCGTGGCAGGTCCCGGCGTTGCAACCGACGCGGGAAAGGATCGGATTCACATCACGAACAAAATCCGCGTGGAATTCCGCCGTGATGTTTGAGAGTTCAAGAGGCGCGGTCGCGGTCTTTCCGGCGTAGGAAATGGTCAACGGCCCGGAGCCGTTCTTCAGCGCCGTGAAACGTCCGGATGCGGAAACTTCGCCGAGTTGGTCGGTGATTGAGAACTTGGCGGCGCGCGTTACGTCGATGGAGTCTCCTGTGCCGAGCCGGGCCGTCACAAGAAATTGAATGTGCTCGGAGCGGCTGTGGAGGTCCACCCTGGCTGGCTGGACTTCAAGGGCGATGATTTCGGAGTCCTTGGGATATGCCTCCTTTGTCGAATCCTTCACCGGAGTTGTCACACCCGTGCCAGGAAGGATCCTGTCCGACGCGACGACAGAAGCAGGTGCATTGGTGCTGATGACAACTGCGGCAAACTCCTTCTCCACCTTCCCCTGTTCCGCGCTGATAAACCTCAATTGTCCGTCGCTTCCCGCCGCTGCGATCTGTTTGCCATCGGGGCTGAAGCTCACGGCATAAATCGCAGCGTTTGAAAAAGAGATGGAATGCAACAGCTTGATCTCCGAACTGACGAATTCATCTATGGCCTTCCGTTCGTCGGCAGTGTACTCACCCGCGGTTTTTTCGTATGCTTTGAGGATGTTTGTCGGAATCGTCGAATTAAACTGTGCCGCGTAAATGTTTACTGTCCCGCGCGAATCAAGGCTCGCACCGGCGGCGATCTGGTTGCCGTCCGGGCTGTAATCAACGCTGAACACCCGCCCTTCCATCCCTGGAAAGCGCCGAAGCAAGGCCGCGTTGTCGCCGATCTTGCGGGCCGCCGTGCGGAATATCTGATAAACTTGTGGTGTGCCATCCGCGCCGCCGACGAGGATTTCATTTTTGGTTGGATGGCGCGCGATCGTTTGCAAGCCGCCACGCAACCCGCCCGGAGTGATCGAAGTGATGTTGTCAACGAAGCGCTGCGTGGCGACTTCGGTCAATTTCGCGCTCATGTCACGCCCCACGGAAACGACGTGCGATCCATCCGCAGAAAACACCGTGTCGAGCACCCAATCATTGTGCGAGCCTTGCTGGAGGACTTGCTTGCCGCTGGAAGCTTCAATCGCCCGCACCGTTTTGTCCGGTAATCCGAATGAAAGGAGCTTGCCATCCGGAGACCAGTTCACACCAGAGGCGGTATCGTAGCCGACCGGCACCGACGCAGTGAGCTTGCGCTTCTCCACATCCCAGATCTGGATCTCACCCATCCGGGCTGGCTGACCTCCGGCCACGGCGAGCTGTTTGCCATCGGGCGAAAAACGGACTGATTGAATGCGCTCCGAAAGTCCGATCAACCGTCCTGCAACTCCTGAACCGTCCGCCTTGTGCAAAAGCACCTCGTGAAATCCCGCGACAGCGATGAGCGAACCATCCGGCGAATAATCCAACGAAGTGATCACCGGCGGGTGGGTGTAAACAGGTGGATGCTCGGCGTCGTACCGCTGCCTGGCATTTGCGGGTGTGTCATCCCTGGCCCCTTCGGCGATCCAGCGCCGGACCAGCTCGATTTCGTGTTCCGCGAGCGGCGGTTTGCCTTTGGGCATCTCAGCTTCGCCATTCTTGGGAGTGATCTGTTTCACGACGAGGCTGGTGTCGGGCTGACCGGCGATGATTGGCTTGTCCCCGGTTTCGCCCGGTGCGAGGAGTTTCTCGAACTCCGTCATCACGTAACCGCCCTTTGCCTTGGCTGGCTGATGGCATCCCTGGCAGTTCGCCTGAAAGACTGGGCGGACCTGGCTGTAGAAACTGACGGGCTTGGCGGCAGCGTCCGGTGCAGGTTCAGCGGCCAGGACTTGATTCGCGGCGGCCACCAGCAAGGACGCGGCAACAATAAGGTTAAAGCTGATTGGTCTCATCTCTGTTTTTCGGGCTTCACCTTGCACTCTAGCCGGGAATTCAGTTCTGCCAAGCACGAGATTTGAGTTATTTTGGAATAAATGCGGGCGCGACCTGATGCTGAACCATCCACCTGTGGTTGCTATTGCGCACTGCGCTGGACCACTGCCATTGAATTAAGCGCAATCACCTTCAAAACACGGCTTTTTTGACCCGCCTTTGAAAATGATACGATCGGTGAAACGAAGTCCTGCGACGCACGGGCACTGGGCGATTGGGGCGCACGGGCACCGGACTGCCCAGAAAGA